>JAFWDM010000087.1 GCA_017513005.1 Lachnospiraceae bacterium | reverse complement strand
TCCCAGTCAAATGGGATAGAGGGTGCGCGTTACACCCGGCTGTAGTAAATGTGGCGTAAACCGCATTGAACATCGAAGTAATATATTATATTAAAATATTTGAATGAATATCAACAATATTAATATATTTCATGACGTAACAGGCGGAACAGAAAACAAAGGAAAAGAAAGTCAGAATATGGACAGAAACCAGAACCAAAGCCAGAACCAAGGCAAGAACCGGAACCAGAACCAGGGCAAGAACCGGAACCAAGGCCAGAGCCGGAACCAAAGCCAGAGTCAGAACCAAAGCCAGAGTCTGCCGGCCAGCCGGGTCATGCTGCAAAAACAGGTGGAGCTTCCTGACGGAGCCGTTTTTCCGGTCCTCACATTTGCCTCCTGGGAGGGGCTGTCTGGCGTGCGGCACTGTTTTTCCACCCGGACCGGCGGGGTCTCGGAAGGGTATCTCGCCAGTCTGAATTTCCGGCGGGATTCCTATGATACGCCGGAGAACATTCTGGAAAACTACCGGCGCGTGGCGGCTTTTTTTGATACAACGCCGGACCGGATCGTATGTGCACAGCAGACCCACACCTCGAATGTCCGGTTCGTCACACAGGAGGACGCCGGAAAGGGCACGGTACGTGACCGGGACTACCGGGATGTGGACGGGCTGATCACGGATGTCCCGGGGCTCGTCCTTTTTACTTCTCATGCGGATTGCTGTCCCATCTATTTTTACGACCCGGTCCGGCGTGTCATCGCCCTCTCCCACAGCGGCTGGAAGGGGACTGTCGCCCGCATCGGCGCGGTGACCGTCCGGAAAATGCAGGAAGCCTGCGGCTGTGATCCGGCAGATATCTACGCGGCAATCGGCCCGTCCATCTGTGCGGACTGCTACGAGGTCTCCGAGGATGTCGCGGAGGCCTTTCTCACCTGCTTCGGTACACAGGGACTGTCTTCGCAATTCAAAGGAAATAGCTCACGCGAAGGATCTGAAACATCAGAGGAATATGAAGATTCTGTAACGAACCCCTTTTCTGTAACGAAGGAGGAGCCTGCAGCGTCAAACGATAATGGAAAGGCCGAAAGGGTCAGGAAAGATCTGCCGGCGGCTGATGAGGGGAATGATCTGATCCCCCGCATACTGACCAGAGGACGCCGCCCCGGCAAATACCAGCTGAATCTCTGGGAAGCCAATGCCCGGATCCTGCGGGAAGCAGGTATCAGACCGGATCATCTGACAGTGACGGATCTGTGCACCTGTGAAAATGCCGGCACACTGTTTTCCCACAGGGCGACAAACGGCAGGCGAGGAAACCAGGGCGCGTTTTTGATGCTGGAAAAGGACAGGCCTGACCGGATGCAATAGCAGCAGTGTATAGGTCATTTATTGGGAGACGCAGATCAGAAAGCGATTTAGTCAGAAAGGACGTAAATCAGAAAGACGCAAATCAGAAAGGGGTTCAGACAATGAATGTGAAAAAGAATCTTCTCTGCAGCCGTGGAAACCTCTATGCGCGCGCCATGGCATGTCTGCTGGGAACCGCGATCGTGCTCGCGGGCTGCAGCGGGCCCGGTTTTTTACAGAAAAAGCCGACCGCAGTTTCCCTTGCCAAAACAGCGGTGGAAAAAATGCAGAAAGCGGAATCCGCGGCTGTTGACATGGATCTGGATGCTTCTATGAATTTAACCTATGACCAGCTCAACATCGGGATGAAGGTGGATCTGGCAGCGGATGTGGACATGGAGATGACCAAAGATCCGCAGCTCGCCGGCGGCACGCAGACCGTCAGGCTGGAGATGATGGGACAGAGCAGGAAGTTCGAGGGGAGGTTTTATCTGGATCCCTCGGGCGGGCCCGGAACTACCTACATGCAGTGGGGCGATGGCAAATGGATGAAAAAGACGAATGACAGCGGTGCAGGAGACGGAGAGACCAACCATGCAGACACAGAGTATCCCGGCTCCTCCGGAAAGGAAGAGATGACAGAAAAAGCGCAGGACGGCTCCGGGTCCATCCAGGTTCTGCAGGCCGTCGGTCTGGTCAAAGCCATCGCGGAAGAGGCCATGCGTGCGGAACTGCAGGAAGAGACGGTGACCGTGAATGACAAGGAGGCCTGGCAGATCGACTGCACGCTTACAGGAGCCTTTCTGAAGACCATGCTGGAAAGCTATGATAAGAGCTCCGGGTCGGGCACCGGAAAGACCGGTCCCTTCGATCTTGCGTCGGTGGACTGGGACGCGGTCGTGGTCCCCGCACAGGTCTTCATCTACAGGGAGACCGGTTTTCCCGCGCGGATCAGACTGGACTGCGGGACGATCGGAAAGGAACTCGTGAAGGGCCCGATAGAAGACGCCCTGGGAAAGCTCCCTTTCGGAAGCATCAGCCTGGATGTCGATGACTGTGTGATTGACCTGACCTTCGACCGCTATGATGAGATCGTGCCGATCGAGATCCCGCAGGAAGCCCTGGAGGCAGAGGAGTCAGACGATCTGGGACCGAATCTGGAGAGTCTGCTGGGATTGTGACGGGGTTTTGGGTGAAGTGAACCGTTATAGTTTTTTTATGATTGGTTTTTGGAAAAATAAGAGAATACAGGAGCAATTCGCTTTTATTTTTGATAAAAATGCGGTAGACTACATTTGGCGGCTATATGGAGCCGGTATGTGCAGGGAGCGTGGATCCCATTCTTATACCGGGTTGCAAACAATGGAGGTTCAAAATGAGCAGATTGGGCAGATTATTCTTAGGTGCTACAGTACTGGGCGTAGCGGCTGCGACCGTCTACTATTATCTGGAAGAGAATGCAAAGGATTCCGAGTACGATGTGGATGACGATATTTTTGACGATGAGGACCCGGACGACGAGGCAGAACCCGTCGCGGCAGAGGAAACAGTAAAAAGCGCTGCTCCGGAGACTGAGGATGAGAAGGCGAAAGCCGCTGCTCCGGAGACTGCCGACGAGGAAGAGGAAGCCGCCGGTGACGACCAGAAGGATGATATGGAGGAGACTGCCGCGAAGGTAAAGGCCGCTGCCTCCAGGACCTACACGACGATCAAGGCGGGCTCTGCCGTAGCCTATACCCGCATCAAGGAAGCGATCGGGCCCAAGGGCGAGACCGTACTCGAAGTCGTGGGACAGACTGCCGGCAAGGTAAAGGACGCGTTCGCGGATGGAGCTGTCAAGGTCAAGGATATCCTGGCAGAGTCCGATGAGGAAGAGGACGTGTTCGCGGCGGAGGAAGCAGACGGCGCAGAAGAGGCTGCAGCACCTGAAGAGGCAGCTGCAGAGGATAGCGCGGCTGCCGCGGCGGATGATGGAGAAGCCGCACCGGCCCTGGACGAAGCAGAGGCGGAAGCCGTCGATGAAGCGGTCGCGGAGGAGCTGGCAGAGACAGCGGAAGAGGCTAAGGATGCTGCAGAAGAGGTAAAGGAAGCGGCTGCGGATGCTGCAGAAGAAGCTAAGGAAGCTGTTGCGGATGCCGCAGAAGAAGCTAAGGAAGCAGCTGCGGATGCTGCGGAAGAAGCAAAGGATGCCGCTGCGGACCAGGCCGCTGAGGCTGTGGAAGAGATCAAGGAGAAGTTCGAGAAGGCACCGGACAAGGTCGAAGAGCTCTTTACGGAGGAGTCCTGACCCGGGGCTGCAGCTGAAAAGCAGCATATCTCACAGGATCTCACAGGAGGCTGCAGGAAGCCGGCAAACGCCGCAGTGAAGACCATATTTATAGAATGCAAAAAGTGGCTGTCGCATCAGCAGAAAAGTCACATGAACTTTTTGGCTGTTGCGACAGCCCCTTTTTGGCTGCCGAAACGTTTCCGGTGCTGTCTCTCCGCAGTCCCGGCGCTGAATTCTTTTTGGCTGCCGCTTCGAAAGAGGGTCCGTTTGGAGCAAATGATGGTCTGCTTTAAACGCAAAAAGGTCTGTTTGGAGCCAAAAAAGGTCTGTTTGGAGCCGTCTGTTTATCTCAGATAATGATATAGTATCACACGGTCATGCTGTTTTTAGTAAATGCATAGATAAACGGCAAAAGATAACCGGATATATATCGAATACTATCCGGTACGATCAAAAGAAATGGGTTCTGGCCTGGACAGATTTGTCCCTGCTGTGTTGAGAAGACGTGAGCCGGATTGGAAGTGGCTTCGCGTCATTTTTTGGGGATAGGAGTTATATATGTCTAATCCAAAAAGACACAGTCCCTGCCAGTCGGTATGTTTTTTACGGTCTGTGAGAATACTTGTGCAAGACGATTCCTCCAAAAAGAGTGTCATTCTTTTTGCCTGGCCACCATTTTATTTTTTTTGAAGTGAAGGTTAAAGATGACTAATCCAAACGGACATAATACGGCGCTGCCCTCCAGCACCCAGCTGGAGGAGGAACTGCAGAAGGAAAATTACCGGCGGCGCTTCTACGGGACCCTCCGCAGCACCGTCTTCGGCCTGATCACGGTCGCCGCCATCGCCGTCCTGGTCGCCGTCCTCTTCCTGCCCGTCCTCCACATCTACGGACAGTCCATGAACGGCACCCTCGACAACGGGGACATCGTCCTCTCCGTCAAGAACAGGGACATGAGTACAGGCGAGATCATCGCCTTTTACTACAACAACAATATCCTGGTCAAGCGCGTCATCGCCAGCAGCGGCGAATGGGTCGACATCGATCAGGACGGAAACGTCTACGTCGACCAGAAAATGATCGACGAACCCTACCTGCACGAGCCCAAGGCCTACGGAGAGACCGACATCGAACTCCCCTACCAGGTGCCCGAGGGCAAGGTATTCGTCATGGGGGACAACCGCGAGGTTTCCATCGATTCCCGCAACACTTCCGTCGGCAGCGTCGACCAGGACCAGGTCGTCGGCCACATCGTCTTCCGCGTCTGGCCGCTTAACAAACTCGGGTTTGTGAATTAGAGAAACAGGTTCCGGTTCCATCCGGCGAAGCAGTGCCGGCCGGTACTGCAGCCAGTATCCATCAGAACCACGCATACACATTTTCCATAGCGATCACCTCCATTCCAGGAAGGAAACAATCATGGATTTCATTTTCCGTGCTGCAGAAGCATTTCTGAAAAAACATAAACGGTTACAACGATACCGCAGAGTCTTTGCATTCCTCGCGGCGGTCGTCGTCTTTGCGACCACCTACGAGCTCATCCTGCCCGCTATCACCATGGACAGACGCCGCGCCGCCGAGACCCCCGGCGTGGAAGTCGGCGTGGCCGCGGAAGGGTTTGAGGATGCAGAGGAGACGGCTGAGGCGGAGGAAGCTGAGAGCGATGCTGAGGCGGATCCTGCAGCGGTGAACACAGAGGAAACGCGCGAAACAGATACAGGCAATGCGGCAGAAGCAGAGGGCGCAGAAAATGGGGGAGATGCTTCCGGTACGGCCTATGATGCCGGTTCCGCTGCAGAAGCCTCGTCTGGTGATAACGCGCATACAGCAGAAGGTTCGGATTTTGACAATGCGGATGAGACAGATCATACAGAAGGGAAAGGATCAGGTGACGTCATAGAAGATACAGAGACTTCGGATGGAACCGGAGCCTCTTCTGAAAATGGTTATTCGGATGACGTGTCTGATTCTTCAGACGCTGGCAGTCAGAGCACGTCAAATGCAAAGACGGACAGTATTTCTGATACCGATCCTGCTGACAGCAACAGCCCGGATCCGACGGCGGAAAAAGGTTCGGCAGAAACAGCCGTAAAGGAAACAGAGCCTGCTTCCGCCCTTACGGCAGAAGGAGAATGGGTCTACCCCGCAAGCCTGACCTTCCGGGCACAGGACAAGAACTAAACCATTACTGTAACCTTTGACGAGACCGCCGCTATCCCGACCGATACCCGCCTGGAGGTCACTGAGATCCTTCCCGGCCTCATTTACGAGGACGAACACGGGAACCAGGTATATCCGGAATATGAAACTTACCTGGGCAAGACTGTCGAGGTCATGGATAAGAAGGGATATCTGGAAGAAAACAACCTCGCAGATACCCGCTTCTTTGACATCACCTTCCGCGACAGCACCGGAACAGTCATTGAACCTCAGGCACCTGTTGGGGTTGCCGTCCGGTATAAGGAAACGCTCTCCGCCGAGGAAACTGTCGATACCGTAGCTATTCATTTCGATGAAAAGAAAAACAGAGAGACCGGCGACAGAGAAAACAACACAGAACTGACAGACACAAAAACCCAGATCATTCCGGCGGATACAGAGACCAGAAAAGACGATTCCGGAAACGAAAAAATCGAAGAGATCGCCTTTGATGCGGAAGCATTCTCTGTCTATGCCATAGCCACTACCGCTCCCGGAACCCCGGTCAGCATGACCGTCGGCTCCACGGAGACCATCACACCGGCCTATGCGAGTGGAGTTACCAGCTCAGACTACACCTCCTATGATTGGAAGTCGGGCAACATCTCCGTGGCATCGATCCAGTCCGGAGCTTCCTCATCCTCGGCCATGATCAAGGCGAATAAAGCCGGAACGGCCACCATCACTCTGGACTATGCGTACGGAAAGAACGCCAAAAAGGCCACCACAGGAAAAGCAGTTTTTGCCGTGACTGTCACCGAGACAGACGACCCGGAGAATCCGGGAGGCGGATCGGGCGATGATCCCGCTGGTACATTCACAGAAAAGGAATGCACTGCACAGAGCGGTTCCCTGTCAAATGGCATTTCCGGCGGCATGACCGTGACTGTCAAGGAGACCGGAAAGCTCAAAAAGATTTCCGATTATCACGTGGTCGTGGAGGACGCATCCGGGGATTACGCGGATGACGCCGACATGCTCAGGGCCTACCACATCTATCTTGCCGATCAGACCGATGCGGAAGTGACAGACCTCGACCAGAACCTGAAAAACGGCCAGAACCTCAACCTCCGAGTGACCCTCACCTATGACCAGGAACAGGAGTGGTTCGACCAGGCCAAGGACATCAAGCATTACGGCAGAGACGGCAGTGAGCAGACCATCAGCGGAATTACTTTTGGAAAAGACAAAAAGACCATCAGCTTTAACGTCAGAGGCTTTTCAGACTTTGTGATCTCCAGTAGCGGCACTGTGACTACAGGCGAAGGTACACAAATTACCACCCAGGAAGGAAGTATCCTGGACGGGAAAACATTTAATGATGCGAATGAGTGGCAGATTGTCGCTGAACCATTTATTGATAATTCTGGAGAACAAAAAACATCTTTTGGAAATGATCCTTATCAAGCCGTCAGAGTACAAAAGAACGTAATCCCTACAGGCGTGGAGAATGAGTTTTGGATTTATTTGTCGATTGATACAAAAGGCCTTTTTGATTTGTTTTTTAAATATGCAACATATCATGCGACAACATCTCACAATAACCATGATCCTGGAGCATTAGATACTGTCATAGATAAAATGACAGGCAACAAAAAAGTCTATGTCACTGGTGATAATACCAATACAAATTATTCTAATCATCAGTATTTCCGAGTGATTGCACATGATGAGCATACAGTATTAGCGGACAATATCGAACTTTGGTGGAGTCAAGCGAACCAAGTGACTTTTTATATGGAACTGTCATCAGGAAAATATCTTTTAACAGGTGTTAACGTAAAATCGATAGGAACTGGAAATGCAAAAAAAGTTGATGTGATTCTTACAGAAGACGCTGAGGCGGAATTGTATAGGGATATTATGTCTGTCTTTTCATTAGATGAAGTCACTGATGTGATGGGCAATAATATCGAATTAATTGAGAATTCTTTCATCGGTGATTATGAGGAAATGCCCTATTATGATGCTGAAACGAGAACTTTAAAGTGGAATCCTCTCAAAAAGGTTTCTGCAAATACAACCGAGGAAACAATTGAAGGAAGCTCAATTAAAGCTTTATGGGCAAGAAATATTGCAGAGTTAATTTATAAAGTAAGACTAGATGTGACAGAGGACCCGTTTTTTAGTTGTGCCAACAACATGAATAGTGTTGTTGGAGATAAAGAATCCTATCAGACCAATGATTATGCAAGCTTGAAATATAAATTAAAAAATGATTCAAGCACTTATAGCGTAAATTTTCAAAAACCCTACGTCCGCGGCCTGCTCTACGACATCAAAGTCAAAAAGGTCGATGAAAAGGGGAACCCGTTGCAGAATGCCAAATTCTCGCTGACAGGCACGAGTGCAAATACAGGCGCCAATATCGCGCATGATGCGGCATCCGACGTGACCCAGGAACAGCTGACATCCGATTCCAATGGTTTCATCACGATTACCGGACTTCCCTGGGGGACCTATACACTGACGGAAACAACGCCGCCTCCCGGTTACAGGGGAGATTCTACGCCGCATACGGCAGAGCTCTGCTACACGACAAACAGCAGCAATCTCTCAGGCAGTTCCATTGATGCATCAAGGAAGATGCTGGCTTCGTGGAAAGATCATCCGGAAATTGAAAACAGGAAGAATGTCATCAAGGTCACCAAGGCGGTTGAAACAATCAATGACCTGCCCAAAAATCTGGTTAATCACACGATTTTTATTGCACTGAAAGATACCGGGACAGGTGAATACGTAAAGGACGGAAGCGGAAACATCCTGTATAAGACGATCACCATTGAAAACGGGGTCCCGAATCCGTTATCTGTCAGCTTTGGTACAGATGAAAATGAATTCATAGATGGAAATACCACTTACGATGTCATGGAGCTGTCGCAGGTCAATGGAGCCACAGCAACAGAATTGCATGTAGGGGATAAGTTCACTTCCGGAGACGAGACGATTCAGATCGCGGCAATTTCCGGAACTGTAAATGGAGTATCTTCCAATGATGCAAACTTGACGGATTCGTATACGGCGACTGTAAATTTCACCAATACTTATTCGTATGAGACAAGCATAGACTTTGTCGTCAATAAGAAGTGGAGGACGAATGGTGAGGAGGTTTTCCCGCCAGATGGAACAGCAGTTACCTTCACATTGTATCGAAGTGTTGGAGACGATTCTCCGACTGAATATAGAATGATCACGTTGGATGGCCATGCTGATGAAAACGGTGAAACCGCTGCTTGGAAAGCAACATTCTCAAATCTGGATGTATTTGATGCGAATCATAATCGTTTTATTTACAAAGTAAAGGAGACGGGTATTCCCAATGAATATCTGCCGTACCTGTCCGACAGCGCAACAGACCCTATGGGTGCTGACGATTATCTTACGCTGAATGGCGGCAGTATCTGGAACAAGCAGAAAACGACTTCTATCATAGTTAAAAAGGAGGATGATCAGGAGCAGTTCCTGCCAGGAGCAAAATTCAAGCTGGCCAGAGTATGGACAGACAGTGCCGGGACGGAGCATGAGACCCTGATTGGAGAGGAGTTTACATTCACTTCCAATGACGCAGGGGGGATTACGCGCAGCGGGCTGATCTCCGGGACTTACAGGCTGACAGAAGTTTCAGTACCAGCAGGTTATATCATCAAGGACCGCTCGGTCACATTTACGGTAAACGCCACTGGAAGCGGCAGCGTGATTAGCTGGAACGGAGAAAAACCGGAGACGGTAAAAAATCTGTTAAAGACAAATCAGGCAGATGACACCGTCACTGTCATCAACACTCCCGGGGGTGAGCTACCTCATACCGGTGGCTACGGATTCATTTCACCACAGACATTATGCGGCATCATGGCCATGGCCTTCGTCCTGGCGACCGCTGTAATGTACAGTTTCAGTGGGAGGCGTGGGGAAAGGAGGTATAAATGATCCTACAGCAGGCCGCGACCGGAGAATGCTGAAGAACAGCATCGGAAGAGCCGCCCCTGATATTGTAGAAAAAGCCTCTGATCTCGACGGAATGACTAACGCCGATGACTGGAACTGGTTTATAAAAGGCACTTTTATAAAGGAAACTATCAACAACGGCTGCAGAAGGAAGGGACTTCTGTCGGGACTACTCCTTCGGCAGCCAAATAAAACGAACCGGGTTAGGAAGTTCAAACATCTTAATCAAACGTCATTTTAAAGCATAATTTAATCATCATTTAAACATCATTAGAAAGGATTGAAGAGTAAAGTATGAAGAACATCAAAAAAGTTCTTGCTGTCGTACTGGCCATGGCTATGGTAATGGCGATGAGCCTGACAGCTTTTGCTGAAGACGCAGCCTATGATACCGGCAAAGTCACTATTTCCGGACTTACAGATGGAGATACCCTCTACCTCTATAAGGTTGCCGATGCCGAAGTCGGCGCGGACAATGTGGTCAACTATACTTTTGCATCCTGGGTTCCTGCAGAGTATGACACCACTGAGGAAATTACAGAAGCAACTGATGTGACTGCTATGGCCAACGCCCTGGCAGCAGCGGCAAAAACTGGCGCGTCTGCCGCTTACACTGTGACTGAAAATGGTGATATCTCCGTGGATGCCGGCTACTATGTGGCAAACGTAGAGGGAACAAGCGCGGAAGTTGTCTATCAGAACATGCTGATCAACGCTACGATGGCCGCAAACAGCAGCAACAGCTATGATGCAGCTGCTGTGACAGCAACCATCAAGAGCTCTTCTGTCGAGGTTGACAAGGACGTCACCGGTGCGGCGGATGATTCAGACCTGACGGATGGTTACAAGGTCGGCGACTATGTTCCTTTCACCGTGACTACGGCGATTCCCAACTATCCCTCCAATTCCACCTATGCGACCTTTGACATCACGGATACACCGACCAATCTCAATATAGTAAATGATGAAGATCACCCTGTCACAGTCACCGTGGGTGGTACTGAAATCGAGGCCGGCGATACTACCTTTACGCTCACAGCTGACGGAACTCTCTCAGTCAGCTTTAAGAAGGATTATGTCCTTGCAAATACCGGCGCAGCTGTTGTCGTCACCTACTCCGCACAGCTGACGGATGCAGCTGCCGTGACCGCAGCAGGCGCCGCGACCAACGACGCTAAGGTCACCTTCAACCCGAACCCCTATGTGGATACCACAAATGACATTGAGGACATCGTCACCGTAAAGACCTATGGTTATGTTTTCGACAAGGTCGGCAAAGAAAATGCAGCACTCGAAGGCGCAACCTTCACCCTGTATTCTGATGAAGCCTGCACAACACCTGTGACAAAGGCAGACGGAACAACGGCAATGACCAGCACTTCCACGATCGTAAACGACAAGGCCTATGTCTACTTTAACGGCCTTAAGGCAGATACGACCTACTATGTAAAAGAGACCACTGCTCCTGCCGGATATGTTGCCTGCGATAATTTCAGCTTCTCTCTCAGCAGCGAAACAGCTACAGCAGACAACCCCGCAACGACTGATGTGGCAGAGACAAATTATCTCGTGAATAATACATCTGTTGTCAATACTCCCGGCGCTGAGCTTCCTACGACCGGTGGTATCGGCACTACCATTTTCTACATCGCGGGCTGCGTACTTGTCGTCGGCGCAGGCGTGATCATGATCACCCGCCGCCGTATGGATGCATAAACAACTATAGTTTTGTAACAGTAAACAGTACCAGGGGCTGGATGGTAACCGGCTGAAGCCGACTTACGATCCGGCCCCTTTGTGCATTTCTGATCGATAATGTATTTTGTCAAAGGTCATGTTGTTGTAACCAAGGTTATGCACATTGGCCTGGAGAAACGAATAACAGATGCGGGATTTCTTTCATTGGTTCAAAAAAAACATCATAAATATCGTGTTGCTCGGAGCAATGTTTACAGGGGTAATACTGCTCGTATATCCTTCCGCGAGTAACTGGTACAATATGCGGCTTCATGCTCATGTCGTCATGGACTATGCGGAGAGTGTAAGCGCTATGGACGAGGAGACGATAGAGGCAATATGGACCAGTGCAGAGGCATATAACAGGCAGGTCACTGAATCCGGAAATGATTGGGTTCCGAGTGATGAAAAGATTTCCAGATACATGCAGGAGCTTAACTTTGACGGAACAGGTGTCATGGGATACCTGTTTATACAGAAAATTAATGTTTCACTGCCAATTTATCACACAACGGTAGAAGATGTGATCAAAAAGGGAGCCGGACATATGTCCGGTACCAGTCTGCCGATAGGAGGGGAAGGAACACATGCTGTTCTGTCAAGCCACAGAGGTCTCCCTACGGCATTACTTTTCACTAACCTTGACAAGATGGTGATTGGGGATGTTTTCCAAATCAATATTCTGAACAGGACCTTGATTTATGAGGTGGACCAGATACGTGTAGTAGAGCCTAGTGATTTTACAGATTTGAAGATTGAGGATGGAGAAGATTACTGCACATTGCTTACTTGTACTCCCTATGGCGTCAACAGCCACCGTCTCCTTGTGCGCGGAAAACGAAGAGAAAACCAGGGCGGCGGGGCTGCCGTCCCCTCCGACGCCATGCAGTACGAACCCGTCCTGATCGCGCCCTTCTTCGCGGCGCCGATCCTCTTACTGGGGCTGATCTGGCTGATGGTCACGAGCTCCAGCCGCGGTGCCCTGCGCCGCAGCCAGGAGCGGGCCCTGAGCGAGATCATGGACGGTACCGGAACGGTGGTTTCGAAAGCCGGAAGTAAAGCCGGAAGTAAAGCCGAAAGAAGGGCAGGAAGTGAGGCCGGAAGTAGAGCGAAGGCGAAGGGCAGAGGCAAAGGCAGGAAGTAAAAATATATTACCTGTTCAGGCAGGTCAGTGTCTTTTTCGGGAAGGCACTTTTGCAGGATTTGCACCATAGAGAGCAACCTGATCATCCGGTGTGGCGTGCCGTGAGAAGCTGGCGATGCTGTTTCGAGAGGAAGCAGTAAGGAACTGAAGCGGTGTGTACAGATTCTTTCGCTGAAGTTCCTGAACCGGGCATTCGGAGCAGACCCCGTTGGCGTCTTTCCCGGTAATGTTCCACTGTCCTGAACCGGGCAATCGGAGCAGACAGATATTGCAGAGTGGAAACGGGCGTCCCATCGGAGGAGACAACAAAGGAGGAAACAACAAAGGAGGAAAAACGAAGCATGTATCAAAAAACAAAGAAAAAGGGGCGTCTGGCGGGAAGGCTCGCAGGGCTTCTGCTGACAGTCGTGCTGGTTACCGGCACGTTGACCCTGGCAGCCTGGGCAGCTGACAGCTATTCGTCTGTCGCGAAGGGAACGGTCTCCTGGCAGATGATCTATCAGAATACGGGGACCTATTACTGGAAGGATGGAAACGGTGCCTACTGCGCACTGACGGCAGAAAAGTCCGGCAGCTCCTATTGTGTGACCCTGAAAACCTCGGGAACCGGGTCCAAAGTGTGCTATCTGCGCCAGACGAAATCAAGTGTCGCAAACAAGATCCAGAAGTGGTCGGGGGCATCCGGTGTCTATACGGGCGGTACCCTCTACAAAAAGGCATCCGACAGCACCGGGGCCGGAGATTCCGGCAGCAGTTCTTCCGGCAGCGGATCAGGCACTTCTTCGGGAGGATCCTCTTCCGGTACGGTCGCTGCGGACGGAACCTACAAGGCAAACGGTACAGTCAGCTTCAGTAAGGACAATTATTCCTTCACGCTGACCCTGACCGTCTCAGGCGGCAAGATCGCTTCCCTGTCCCAGACGATCACGACTTCGACCAGGGAGTCCAAGAGCAAGAGCGAGTACCAGCCGAAAGCCATGTCGGCGCTCTCCTCCGCCCTGGTCGGTAAAGCGGCGACGACCAGTGCGGTGGATGCGGTCTCCAGCGGCACGCCGAAATACTCCTTTGCCGCCCTCAAGGCGGCTGCCAGGGAGGCGATCGCGTCCGCGATCGGCAGCAGCTCCGGCTCCGGCAGCGGCTCGGAAGGCGGTTATACGCCCGTCACCGAGAGCGAGATCGGCAAGGGCGTCGGCGAGAAGACCGGCACGAAGTACACCGGGAAAGGAACCATTGCCGATGAGTATATCACGCTGGACGTCTACGTCAGCGGCGGGAAGATCACCGGCCTCTTTATCGCGGACGAGGTGGGCGACTGGCTCAATCTCCTGACGCAGGAATCCGCCAACTATATCGGAAGATCCGCAGCAGTGGCGAATGTCAATGCTGTCTCCTCTGCGACGACGCTGGGCTTCCGCAATACCATCCGGGATGCAGTCGCGAACGCCGTGGCTAAGGCGGACACGGGCAGCGGTGCATCTTCAGGGACATCCGCTGCCTCCTATAAGGTGGACGGGTATGACAGAAAGTATTCCTACAGTGCCCTGAACAGCGGCAGATATTATTACCTCTACAAGGGAACCTATTACCAGGTGAAGGGGCTGAAATATTACTCCAAAGATAAAGGCAAAAACTACTATTGCGGTTACTTCACCATGAACGGCGTCAGGTATTACCTGGATGATAAGCCGCAGGCCTATTCGTCCTCCGAACTGAGCGACGAGCATCCCGGAGACGACAGCTCCAGCAAGGCGTATGAGTCCTGCGAGAAGAGCAAGGTCTCCAAGGGCAAAAACCTTCCGCTGTACGTGGCTGTGAATTAAGTCCGCAGGCATCGCGGCGGGCTCTCTGTATATAAGTGTCTGCGGGAGGCACTGACCTGTGTTCCCCCGATATCCCCGGTCACTGCGGAGGACGGGGCTGAGTCCCTCTGCGCATCTGCCAGCGCGAAGGAAGCGCCCGGTCACTGCGGAGGATGGGACTGACTCTGCAGCACGGATTACACGGCTCCTCCCACCCCCTGATCTCTGCGGAGGATGGGACTGAACTCCGCATCCTCCGCGAAGTCGAGGAGCCGAAGGCTGATCCCTGCGGGACGGGGACTGAACAGAAAAAACAGCACAAAAACAAACAGCACAAAAAAAACCGGGACAACAGGACCGCTGCCCCGGTTTTTTTTAACGCACTGCCGATTCGTTTACAATCCTAACAGGGCAATAACAGATGTATGAAGATGGCGTTACACGATCCCTTCAAACAGTACTTTGGAGCCCACGCGGATACGTTCTACCCCAGGCTTTTTGTTTCGGTTGAAGCTGAAGCTGAGCAGGTATCCGGTGTCCAGTCCCCAGTAATTGAGGTAGTCACTGATTTGCTTTTCCCCTTCTGTTTTGTAACGCTCGCCTCTCCAGATTTTCATTTCAATTATATATCTTCTGCCCAGATAATGGATCACCAGATCCATTCTTCTGTGATCTCTGGTCTGTTCCTCTATGCTGTAGGTGCCGGTGCCATTGATGATCGGGGCGAGGTAGGTCAGGAAGCGTTCCCGGCCTTCTTCCTCAAGAAACCTTCTGGTCTGGTCTTTGTGGATCCTGTTGTGCTCTGTGATGAAGTGAGCCATGATCTTTGGTATATCCAGCCAGCCGTCTTCCGATAGGAAGATGGATCTGCTTGCCGCCGCTGCCTGCCGCAGCTCATCGTTGCTGCTGCTTTCACCAATGAAATACTGGTAGAGCCGCATTTCGAAGATCCTGTTTGCCACGGCGACCGTATTGTGGTTATTTACAATAAAGCCGTACATCCGCAGCTGCTTCTGCTCTTCGTCATCCGGCATGTGCGCGATGGTTTCGCCCCGGAGAAGAATTTTTCTAAGCTGACTCTTCAAATGCGGAGCATTCTCCAGCTTGCCCATCAGAGATTCAAACAGGGTGTTCTCCTCTGAAAGGATCCAACGGACTGCTTCATCGATGCCGTAGGAAGTCCATGCTTCGGAAAGGCTGTTGAACAGTACGGGAGACTGTTTAGAGGTTCGCGCTGCATCTGAGGGCCGTGAAGCAGCGAGCCTGGTGTCGATCAGTTCGCAGATCCGGCTCACAAGGAAGGGATAGCCGTTTGTGTAGTCCCTGATCTGGGCAGCGATTGCGCCTGTATCCATTCCTGTATGGTGATCCGCTTCGTATTCGTCCAGCATGCCCTTGATGCCGGCCTTCGAAAGACTCATATCGATATCGAAATCAGCAGCAATATTCCATGGACTGTTGAGCTTGTGCTGATCGTCGTTACGAATCTTTGACTGGAGATGCCTCACATCTGTTACACCCGCCAGAATGACTGACTGAAACGCGGGAACATTGTTGGATTCCCTGGCAATATAACCATCGCGCAACAGGCCCAGGAAATCAAGGAAAACCTGGTTGTTTGTCGCGCTGTCGACTTCATCGATGATGAGTACGACCGGATTCTTGCTGCGGGCGATCCATCTGCGGAAGGTGCGGAACAGTGTGTCCATTTTCAGCTTTTCCGGCTCCTGTTCGCTGTAACCTTCCAGGGTTTCCAGTGTCTTGGAAGGAATATCGATACCGAAGAATTCATTCTGATCCAGGATCAGGCGGGAAAAGGTCTGCACGAATTCGCCCTCTGTCTGGGAGCCGGCTTTTGTCACGCCTTCAAAGCTCAGGCTGAGGACAGTATATTTACTCTGGAGAGTCTCCTGCAGGGCTCTCAGAGTTGTCGTTTTCCCGTACTGCCTGGCACAGTTGATCGTGAGATACTTGCCCTCAACGACCAGCTTTTCGATCTCGCTGACCCGCTCGGACAGATCCACCATGTAATGCTTTGACGGTATGCAGACAGCAGTCGTATTAAATCGTTTCATCAAACCTTCTCCTGTCCGGCGCTGAAACAGATGGATCCGGCGCCGCAGTCAATGTATGATGTTATTACTCCGGCAGAATCGCACGGCGAATCTCCTCAGGCAGTTCCTGCAGTGTTCTCGCCCCGGATCTGCATATTCCTTATCCGGGCAGGATATCCTATCCTGAATGCACACTCATGATACCACATTTCAGGGGACGTTTGCACATAATGTCAGGCAACGTTAAGACAGACTTATACAGACTTATTCAGATAGTTTATTCTGTCCCCTTTCGACAACTCCCGATACGCACTGCGGATGTATAAAGATCGGAACAGTTATTGACTTTTTATGTAAAAAACGAAAAATGGAAGCGGTGCTGCTATATCCAAAAACAGTATGTATAATCAAAAGCAGCGGGAAAAGGAATCATGACAAAATCACAAAGGAACGGCAGCGTGGAGCTGCTTCGGTTTTTATTCACAACGATCATTATTTTTTTTCACATCAATCTGGATCTGTGGGACCAGCAGAAGATCGTCGGGGAGTTCTTCGGGGCTCCTGTGACCTTTTTTAAACACGGCAACATCGCCGTCGAGTTTTTCTTTCTCGTGACCGGCTGTCTGATGGCAAAATCAGTATATGGAAAGCTGTGCAGGTCAGGCAGGCCGGGTTCCTGTCGGCCGGGGTCCGGTCATCCGGGTCCCTTTCATGCGGGGGCCTGTCAGCCGGGTTCCTGTCATCCGGGGCTGTCCGGGCGCGGGACGCTGCCTGCGCTTGCGGAGGAGACTCTGCAGTTCGTGTGGCACAAGGCACGCCCGATCCTGCCGTATTACCTGACAGCCTGTGCGCTGACGCCAGTGGTGCGGCTGGTGACGAACCGTGCCCTGACGATCGAGTATTTCGCCCTGCGGCTGCCGTCCCTTTTATTTCTGCAGCGCACGGGACTGGGAAAGCCCTTTATCGGCTGCACCTGGTATCTGAGTTCCATGCTGCTCGCGCTGGTGTTCGCCTACCCCCTGTGCAGGCGTTTTTATCGCTTCTATACGCATCTGGCGGGGCCGGTACTCGGATGTCTCCTTTTGTGGGCGATCATCGCAAAGACCGGCTCGCTGGGGGATATCCAGGACTGGTTTTATATCACCTACAAGACCAATGTGCGGGCTTTTGCAGAGATTTCCCTGGGGGCGGCCGCGTTTGAGTGCAGCCGTTTCCTGCAGGGGCGGATCCGGACCTGCCGGGGCCGCCTGCTGCTTACAGCTGCGGCGGTCCTGAGCCTTATGCTTTCCATTGCTTACATGTGCAGCGAAATGAGCGGTTTTTATGCCCTTCCTGTCACAGGCTTGCTTTTTGCCGCCGTGTCGATCCTTTTCAGCGGCGAGGGGGCTCTGCAGCATGCGGGCGTCTTCCGGCATCCCGTGTATGCCTGGCTGGGAGCGGTCAGCCTGCCCATGTATGTGTCGCAGACGCTTCTGCGCATGCTGGTCCCGCACCTGTTTGCGAAGAGCGGGCAGTGGACGCAGTGTTTTCTGATCTATCTAGGGACATTTCTGTTTGCTGTTATTCTGCATGAAGCTATCGGGCTTTGGGGTGCGAAAGCACGTGGTTCCGGGGTGACAGAGGGGACGGTGACAGAGGGGACGGTTCTTCTTGTCACACCAAAAGAGTGACAATAGGTGACAAAGGGGACGGTTCTTATTGTCACACCAAATGAGTGACAATAAGAACCGTCCCCTTTGTCACACCCTTTGGCACATGAGCCGGGGCAGCGGCATTGCTGCCCCGGCTCTTGCGGTTTCCGCCGGCTCTTGCGGTTTTCGACGGTCAGGTGGTGACTGTCGCATAGAGCTCCTCGACTTTTTTCCAGTCGATGATGCCGAAGAGGGCTTTGATGTAATCCGGGCGGAGGTTCCTGTACTTGAGATAGTAGGCGTGTTCCCACACGTCAACTGCGAGGATGGGTACAAAGCCGGTGCCCTCACTGATGGGGTTGTCCTGGTTGGGGCTTGCGGAGACCATGAGGTCGCCGGCGGGGTTGGCGCTGAGCCAGGACCAGCCGGAGCCGAACTGTCCGGCGGCTGCGGCGGAGATCTTCTCGATCACAGCGTCAAGGCTGCCGAAGGTGGCATTGATCTTTTCCAGCAGAGCACCTTCGGGGGCGTGCTTTGCATTGGGAGAGAGCGTCGAAAAATAGAGGTTATGGTTATAGAAGCCGCCGCCGTTGTTGCGAAGGGCTTTGCGGAGCGCCGGATCCTCGACGGTATCGAGTGTGGCGAGCACTTCTTCGACGCTCTTGTCCGCGACGCCGGCTTTTTCGGCGAAGTCGTTAAAGTTTTTGGTATAGGTGGCGTGGTGTTTGCCGTAGTGCGTCTCGACGGTCAATGTGTCGATCACCGGTTCCAGGGCATCATAGGCGTAGGGCAGTGCAATCTGTGTAAACATAGAAGTTCCTCCTTTCAGGAAATGTATGATATAGCTGTGTATAAGTATACCACAAACAATGCAATTATGTTTGTCACCCTTTGTCACCGCAGGCTCAGCTTTCCCGGCTGAGGATGTCGATGATGATATCCGCGCAGACCGTGACGGGGATCCGGCCGGTATCCAGGCAGATGTTGTAGTTGGACGCGTTCCCCATATCGCTGCCGGTGTATTTTTTGTAGTAGGTCCTGCGCAGCTTGTCCCGTTTTTCGATGTATTTCTCCAGGTTCATGTCGTCGTTCTCCGCGAGGGTCTGTGCGCGCTGCAGACGGTTCTGCACGGAAGCATACAGGTAGATGCAGAATGCTTTCACGCCGTTCTCCCGGAGAATGTGATCGGCGCAGCGGCCGACGATGATGCAGGGGGATTTAGCGAGATCCAGGACGATCTTTTTCTGGGCCCGGAAGATCGAATCGTGGGAGCTGCTGTAGCTCACTGCGCTGTTCAGGATGCTGTCCAGCACACGGCCGGGGACACTGAGGTTTTCGCCCTCCCGTTCGATGTCCTCGACGGCAAAGCCGCTTTCCTCTGCTGTCTTCGTGACGAAGTCTTTGTCGTAGTAGGGGATGCCGAGTCTCTCGGAGAGCACGGCTGCCAGGGTCCTTCCAAGTGCACCGTACTCCCTGCTGATCGTGATCACAGGACATTTTTCTACAGCAATCATATCGTTTTCTTTCTCAGGCATCTTTTTCCTCCAATATAATCGTAATAGTAATTGTAATTGGTAACAATTGTTCTTGTGCCGATTTTAATATAAACACGGGCCGGTTACAAGATAAAAGTGATCTGCAGCTGCAGCCGTTTGCCCGGACCGCAAATCTATGTTAATATACTTTTTTACAGGAGTATATACAGGAGCGTTGCAGGAATAGGCGCCCCTGTTTAAAAAATGAGCGGGAGGGATAAAAAATGCACAGAGTAATCCGGAAAGCGTTCCTTTGCATCCTGCTGACAGTATGCGTACTGGCTTTGTCAGGCTGCGGCGGGGAGAGGATGATGATGGGTACCGGCGGAACGGCAGGAACCTATTATGCCTTTGGAGGCGTACTGGCCCAGTATATGAAAAATTACACGGGTTACAGTGTGACTGCAGTCTCTACGGCGGCTTCGAAAGCCAACATCCAGAGTATCGGGGACGGCGATTACCAGATGGGGTTTACCCAGTCGGACGTCATGACCTATGCCTGGGAGGGGAGCAAGTCCTTTGAGACGGACGGGCCCTGCAGGGATTTCCGGGTGATGGGCGCCCTCTATGCGGAGACCGTGCAGCTGATCACGATGAAAAAGGATATTCAGAGCGTGAGCGACCTGAAGGGACGGAGCGTCTCGATCGGTGCGCCCGGGTCAGGCGTTTATTTCAATGCGATGGATGTCCTGGAGGGGGCAGGACTGACGGTCGATGACATCAAGCCCCAGTACCAGAGCTTTGACGACAGCAAGGAAGCCCTGAAGGACGGCCAGATCGATGCAGCCTTTATCGTTGCGGGGGCGCCGACATCGGCGATCACGGAGCTGGCGACGACGAACGGTGTCTTCCTGATTCCGATCGAAGGAGAGCTTCGAGACAAAATCATGGGGATATGCCCCTATTATGCACCCCTGCAGATCCCGGCGGATACCTATCCCGGGCAGACGGAGCCCGTTGAGACGATCACGATCAAGGCGACCATGGTGGTGGATGCCGATCTGGACGAGGAGGTGGTCTACCAGCTGACGGCGGCGATCTATGACCATGCGGATGAGATCGCGCTGGAGAACGCGAAGGGCGCGGAACTCACGGTGGAAAACGCGACCTCCGGCATCGCTGTTCCCTTCCACGCCGGCGCGGCCCGGTATTTTGCAGAGCACGGGGTGCAGGTGGAAACGGCAGATTAAAAAAGGGTTCATAGAACGCAGCGGGACCGGGCGGTCTGCAGATAGATCACTGGTGCCTGCGGAACCTTGGCTGCTGACAGATACGCTGATTGGATTGTCTGCTGATTGGACCATTTGCTGAATGGAATAGAGAGCAGATGTACTGTAGAGAAGGAGTACAGGCCATGAGCAATGGTAAGGTAAAGGAAAACGAGCGGGAAAATGAGCTGATGCAGGAGGACCTCGAGGAGGTCATGCGAAAATACGACAGGGAGTCCAATGTCCGCGTATGGACCGGAAAACCCGCGCTGATCGTCAAGGTGGTCCTGATCGCTTTTTCCCTCTTCTGTATCTGGGTGACGCTGTTTGCGACCTTTCTGGAGGAGATCCGTCTGACCTCCTTTATGGGGCTGATCATACTGCTGGGATTTCTGACCTATCCCGCCAAAAAGGGAGAACAGAAGGCAAATTACATCCCCTGGTATGACATTCTGGGCATGGTGCTGGGCACAGGCGCTTTTTTGTACTATGCCTTTCATGCGGAACAGATCATCCAGCAGGGAACGCGATTTACCGTGCCGCAGATCTTCATCGCCATTATCGGGGTCATCGCCCTTTTGGAGGTGACGAGGCGGAGCGTCGGCTGGCCGATCCTCTTTGTTGCCATGTTTTTCATCGTCTATGCGATCGTGTACGGGCTGACGAATCCGGACATCGGGGGAAGGCTCCGCTATCTGGTGCGGAACCTGTTCTATGCCAAGACCGGGATTCTTTCGACGCCGGTCAATGTGTGCTCCAAGTATATTGTCGTTTTCATTATATTCGGGGCCTTTCTGGAGAGGACGGGCATCTCTGATTTCTTCATCAATATGGCAAACTGTGCGGCAGGGCGCTATGCGGGCGGTCCTGCCAAGGTAGCCGTCATTTCCTCCGCCCTGTGCGGCATGGTCAGCGGCTCCTCTGTCGGCAACACGGTCACGACCGGATCGGTCACGATCCCCATGATGAAGGATATCGGCTACAAGGCGGAATTTGCGGGCGCGGTAGAGGCGGCCGCTTCCACCGGCGGACAGATCATGCCGCCCATCATGGGCGCGGCGGCCTTCCTGATGGCGGACATCATGGGCGTGCCCTATTCGGACATCCTGGTGCGCGCCATTCTGCCGGCCATCCTGTACTTTACGGGCATCTTCATCGCGGTCCATCTGGAGGCAAAAAAATACGGTCTGACCGGGATCCCCGCGGAAAAGCTTCCCAGATTCGGGCGGCTCGTCCGCAGGATCTATCTCCTGACGCCTCTGGTCCTGCTCGTGATCTGGGTCTCCAACAACATGATGACCATGCAGAGGGCGGCGGCCTATTCGATCGTGGCCGCGATCGCGGTGGGCATCATCGACGGCATTGTGGACGGAAGCTACAGGAGGGCAGTCAGCGACCGCAAAAAGGAAGGGGCTGCAAACCCCCTCAAGGACGCCGTCATCGGCACGGGAGAGGACACAGGCAACTGCTTTACGGTCAGGAAGTTTTTTGATTCCCTGGAGGCGGGCGGAAAGGGCACGATCACGGTCGGCGCAGCCTGCGGTGTAGCGGGGATTATTTCCGGCACGATCACTATGACCGGCCTTGCCAACGAGATGATCAATGCCATCGTGGCGGTGGCCGGAAACAGACTCTTTATCGCGCTCTTTCTGACCATGCTCTGCTGCATCGTCCTGGGTATGGGCGTTCCCACGACGGCCACCTACTGCATTATGGCGGCCACCTGTGCGCCGATCCTGACCCGCATGGGCGTCCCCATCATGGCAGCCCACTTTTTCGTTTTTTATTTCGGGATCGTGGCGGACATCACGCCGCCGGTCGCCCTGGCTGCCTATGCAGGCAGCGCGATCGCAAAGTCCAACCCCATGCGGACGGCTTTCAACGCGACGAAGCTCGCCATAGCGGCCTTTATCATTCCCTATGTCTTCTGCTTCAGCCCCTCCATGCTGCTTATCGAGACAGATGCGGCGAGCGTGGCCCTGATCGCCGTGACGTCCCTGATCGGCATCTTCGGCGTCGCTTCAGCCCTGGAGGGCTATCTCTTCTGTAATATGGGCCCTGTGGACAGACTTCTTCTCACGGCGGGAGGCCTCATGATGATCTATCCGGGCGCTGTGACCGATCTCATCGGTCTGGCCCTGATCGCGGCAGGCTGTGCGCTTCAGTTTTTGAAGCGCAAGAGGTGACAAAAGGGACGGAATTCGCGGATTCTGCGCAAACTTTACACTTAATGCTGCTGCAGTTCCCATGGAACTTCTGTGGGTTCTGTGGGATCCCGCCTGTTTGTGCATGTAAGAATCATCTGTTGGATCGTGCCTGTCTGCGCAGGTAAGAATCTTCTGTTGGATCGTGCCTGTCTGTGCAGGTAAGGATCTTCTGTTGGATCCCGCCTGTTTGTGCAGGTAAGGATTTTCTGTGGGATCCCGCCTGTCTGCGCAGGTAATCATGATAAAATGTTAAAACCCCCGGCAGGCCTCAGAAAACAGGCGCCTGCCGGGGGTTTGATCTGTGTTATAAACTGCAGCTATGTCCCGGTTTTTGTTATATTTGTTGTACGTTCCCTTTTTTGTACATCGGTCATTGCAGCCGGGAGAATCGTTCCCTTTGTCGGAATATCTGCCTTTACACAGGGGAATCGGGAAAAGGCAGATGAATGTGACAAAAAGAACCGTCCCCTTTGTCATCTGCGGGCATTCATCGGGATGTATTCCTGTTTGTCGCCCACATATTTTGTGGCGGGGCGCATGATGCGGCCGTCGTAGAGTTTGTTCTCGAGGTTGTGGGCTACCCAGCCGGCCACGCGGGCGGTCGCGAAGAGGGGGGTATAGAGTTCCTCGGGGATGCCGAGCATGTTGTAGGCGAGTCCGGAATAGAGGTCCACGTTGGAGGGGATGATCTCGCCTTTTCTCTCGAGGACGACTTCCTTGACGGTGTCCTCAAAGAGTTTGTAGAAGGTGAACTTGTACATGCAGCCTTTTTCCTCGGCGAGGTCGCGGCAGAGCTTGCGAAGGAGTTCGGCGCGGGGGTCGCTCAGGGTGTAGACGGCATGGCCGAAGCCGTAGACGAGGCCGCTGTGGTCAAAGTAGTCCCTGTCGAGGATGCGGTTGATGATGGACCGGATCCTGTCCTTGTCCGGTGTATAGTCGATGTCGCCGATGATCTGGGTCATCATCCTGGAGACGGAGATGTTGGCGCCGCCGTGTTTGGGTCCTTTCAGGGAGCCGATGGAGGCGCTCAGGGCGGAGTAGATGTCCGTGCCGGTGGAGCCCACCACGACATTTGTGAAGGTGGAGTTGTTTCCGCCGCCGTGGTCCGCATGGATCAGCAGGATCGCGTCGAGGAGGTTGGCCTCGTGGGAGGTGAACTGGCCGTCCGGCCGCAGCATGTAGAGGATGTTTTCCGCGATGGAGTGCTCCGGCCTGGGGTAGTGGATGATCAGGGAGCTCCGGTCGAAGGTGTGCACCTTCGTGTAGTAGGCATAGCAGCCGAGGGCGGGGAATTTCGCGATGAGGTTGATGCCTTTGAGCAGGTTCTGATATACGTCGGTCTCGTCCGGTGCGTCGTCGTAGTTGTAGAGCGACAGGACGGCGGACTGGAGCTTGTTCATGAGGTTCCGCGCGGGTTTGAGCAGAAGCTCGTTCGCGAGAAAGCTCTCCGGCAGGTCGTAGCGCATGGAGAGGCTGGTCTTGAAATTCTCAAATTCCGTCTTTTCCGGCAGATAGCCGAACAGGAGCAGGAAACAGGTCTCCTCGAAGCCGCAGTTGCCCTGCCGGTTCTGCAGCAGGTCGCGGATGGAGTAGCCCCTGTAGAGCAGGTCGCCGTCACAGGGGATGACATTTCCCTTTTCGTCATTGGTATAGCCGATGACATCCGAGATCCTCGTCAGTCCGATCCGGACGCCTGTGCCGTCGTCGTTGCGCAGTCCTTTTTTGACATTATATTCATTAAACAGGTAATTCGGGATGTCCGTGTAGTTTGCGGAGCGTCCGAAATAGCGGGCGAGAATGCTGTCGTCATTGAAACGATCCGGATATCTTCCTGCCATAGTGCCTCCTTTCAAAATTGTATACATGGATGCATTTGGGGTTTTATTATAACATGATATGGGGAAAAATCCAGATGTTTGCCGCAATTTTTTAAAGACATTTACGGGTGGATAGAATATAATAAATAGTTGAATGTATTGAAAGATAACGTTGAGAGAAATCGGGATCAATGATCCGACAGGGAAGGCGATCGTTCTTTACAGCCGCCTGTTCATGGATTCATGAAAGGAACCACATGGGAAAAACGGGTATAACCTGCAAGGAATTCTCCGGGATGATCCCCGCATTTATGGAGGGGACGCTGGAGGACCGCTTCCTGCGCGGGTTTCTCACACATTACGATAGCTGCGCGGGGTGCCGGGAGGAGCTGGAGATCCAGTATCTGGTCGGAAAGGTATTCGAGCAGATGGACGCGGGAGAGGAGATCAACCTGTCCAGGGACCTGCCGGCTTATATAGAGGGGCAGCGCAGAAAGATGGAGTTTCGCGATCACCTGGGCTTCTCCGCTTTTCTGATCGAGTGCTTTACCGTGCTGATGGCAGTCGTGACGGCGATCCTGTATCTGCGGTGAGCGATGCGTATCCTGCGCGCGCATATACCTCTATCCGTTAAAAATCTCTGTTTTGCGGAGGCAGTCACACATATGAATGAAGACACGAAGAAGAATGACAGCAAAAAAAAGCTGCTGCTGGTCGACGGGCATAGTATTCTGAACCGGGCTTTTTACGGGATGCCGGACCTGACGAATGCAAAGGGCTTACATACCGGGGCCGTCTACGGCTTTCTGAACATTCTGTTCAGCCAGCTGGACGAGCTGCAGCCGGATTACCTGGTGGTGGCCTTCGATGTACATGCGCCGACCTTCCGGCATGAGGCTTTTGCCGATTACAAGGGGACGCGCCATGCGATGCCGGAGGAGCTGCGCGAGCAGGTTCCGCTGATCAAAAAGATGCTGGCAGCCATGGGCGTCGTGCTCTGCGAGCGCGCTGGGCTGGAGGCGGATGATATCCTGGGGACCCTCGCCCGCAAGGCCGAGGCGCAGGATATGGATGTCGTCCTTTTGTCCGGGGACCGGGACCTTTTGCAGATCGCGACGGACAGGATCTGTATCCGCATCCCCCGCACGAAACAGGGAAAGACCACGATCGACGATTTTCATGCCGCGCAGGTGAAGGAGAGCCTGGGCGTGACGCCGCTGGAGTTCATTCAGGTCAAGGCACTGATGGGGGATTCCTCGGACAATATTCCCGGCGTTCCCAAGGTCGGGGAAAAGACCGCGACGCAGCTCATCCAGACCTATGGATCTGTGGAAGGGGTCTATGCCCATCGGGAGGAGATCAAAAAGCCTGCCCTGCACAGGAACCTGGCGGAGAATGAGGACCAGGCGCGGATGAGCCTGTTTCTGGCGACGATCAAAACGGACTGCGACGTGGAACTGGACACGGAGAAGGCTCTTGCCGGCGGGTATTACACCGCAGAGGCCCTTGAACTGTGTACGGAGCTGGGCTTTAAAAACTTCCTGCCCCGCTTCGACCGGGATATCCTGGAGAAAAAGGAAGAGGATTTCCGGGTGGAGGAGATCGCGGACAGAAAAGGCCTGCAGGAGCTGGAGGCCGCTCTCTTAAAGCAGATCAGGCGGGATGCAGGCGGAAAGGCCAAAGCAGGGGAACAGGCAGAGGCAGGGGGCGCGAAATCCCTTCCGGACACCCTTACAGACAGGGTATCCCCGTTCGTTGTCGGCATCCGGCCTGTCTATGACAGGGCCGGGTACGGGATGGAAAAAGGATCCCGCCTGGCAGGCGCTGCGGTTTCCTTCCGGGACGAAGGCGGTCTGAGAAACTGCTTTCTCTCTGTAAAGGAGGACAAAGACCCGGCAGATGTCATATCTGCGGGCACCCTCACCGGTTTTTTGAAAATGCTTCGGACCGCGGTGCGCGATCGTGCACTTTCATCCGGAAATGATGCTTCCTCCGGGCCTGAAGATGAGAACGGCACTTGTGCCGGCGCCGGGTCTGAAAAAGAGAATGATGCTTGTGCCGGCGCCGGGGGAGATGAATGCATTTCTGCTGGTTCCCATGTTGAGAGCGGTCCCTTCCTGGCTGTGTTTGCCCAGAAGGACCAGATGCCCCTGTGGGGGATCGACCCGCAGGAGGAATTTGCTGACGGGATCCGCATGGAAGGCATCCTGGACCTGCAGGTGGGCAGCTATCTGGTGAACCCCCTGAAAAATGATTACGAGATCGAGGATGTCGCCAGTGAATACTGCGGTCTGACCCTGCAGAGCAGAAAACAGCTCTTCGGGAAGGATTCCCCCGCACAGGCCATGGAAAAGGATCCGGAAGCTGTGCGGATCTATGCCTGCCGCGCCGCGGATGCGCTCCGCAGGGCTGCGCTGCCGGTCCGGGATAAGCTCCTGGAGATGGGAATGTGGACGCTGTATACGCGGATCGAGCGCCCACTGACCTTTATCCTGGCGGATATGGAAAGGCTGGGCATCCGGATAGAACCCGCGGCGCTGCGAGCCTACAGTGAGAGCCTGGCCGGCAGGATCGATGAGCTGGAGCAGGAGATCTACCAGAAGACGGGAGAGACATTCAACATCGCGTCTCCGAAGCAGCTGGGAGAAGTCCTGTTTGAAAAGATGAAGCTCCCGGGCGGAAAAAAGACAAAGACCGGCTACTCGACGGCCGCGGGCGTGCTGGAGAAGCTGGCGCCGGACTATCCCGTAGTAAACGACATCCTGGAGTACCGCGGCCTCACGAAGCTGCGCTCCACCTATGCGGACGGCCTCATGGCCTATGTCGCGGACGACCAGAGGATCCACACCACACTGACCCAGACGATCACGGCTACGGGGCGCATCAGCTCCACAGACCCGAATCTGCAGAATATCCCGATGAAGACGGAGCTGGGAAGGCAGATCCGCAGGGCCTTCATCCCCCGGGACGGTTATACCTTTACCGATGCGGACTACTCGCAGATCGAACTGCGGATCCTGGCGCACATGTCCGGCGATGAGGGGCTGATCGAAGCCTACCGGGAGAACGAGGACATTCACCGGATCACGGCGTCCAAGGTCTTCCACACGCCCTTTGAGGAGGTCACTCCATTACAGCGCCGCAATGCGAAGGCGGTCAATTTCGGGATCGTGTACGGCATCAGTTCCTTTGGTCTGTCGCAGGGCCTCTCGATCTCCCGCGCGGAGGCCGCCGACTACATCAAGGCCTATTTCAGGACCTATCCGGGAATCAAGATCTTCCTCGATGACCTGGTGGCATCCGCCAAAAAGAACGGATACGCGAAGACCATGTACGGCCGCCGCCGTCCGGTGCCCGAGCTTGCCTCCAGCAATTTCATGCAGCGGTCCTTCGGGGAACGTGTCGCCATGAATTCCCCGATCCAGGGATCTGCGGCTGACATCATGAAGATCGCCATGATCCGGGTCTGGGAACGCATCTGCAGAGAGCGGCTGCAGTCCCGTCTCATCCTGCAGATCCACGATGAGCTGCTGATCGAGACCGCACCGGGTGAAGAGGAGACCGTGCGCCGCATACTCGAAGAGGAGATGGAGCGGGCGGCGGACCTGAAGGTACGCCTGGAGACAGATGTGCACAATGGCACGGACTGGTTCATGGCGAAGTGATGAAAACAGTGAGCCGGGCGGCTGCAAATGCCGGGCTGCCCTGTTCCTGTCAGATAATTAGGAGGAAAACATACAGCACATGAAAATCATCGGTGTCACCGGCGGGGTCGGATCCGGAAAATCGGAGATCCTGCATTATATGGAATCTGCATACAGCTGCCGGATCGTCCTTGCGGACGATGCCGCCCGGGCCCTCGAGGCTCCCGGCGGCGCGATCTACGATCGTCTGATCGCGCTCTTAGAGCAGTACCCGGCGCAGGAAGCCATCACGCTCCCGGACGGAAGGATCAACAATCCGGAGATGGCCCGCAGAATCTTTCAGAATCCCGCCCTGCTGCAGAAGGTCAACGAACTGGTCCATCCCGCTGTCAGGACCTATATCATGGAGGAGATCCGCCGTGAGAGGGAGGCGGGGAAAGTCGAGTATTTCATCATGGAGGCAGCCCTTCTGATCGAAGCGGGATATGATGCGGATGTCGACGAGTTGTGGTATATTTATTGCGACGAAGATGAGCGCCGCAGGCGCCTGAAGGCATCGCGGGGCTACAGCGATGAAAAGATCGACAGCATTCTGAAGAGCCAGCTTCCGGAGGATGTTTTCAGACAACACGCCGATGTCGTCATCAACAACAGCGGTGCTCTGGAGACCGCCCTGCGGGAGGTGGATGCGGCGCTAACATAGAATCTGCGAATGCAGACAAACAGAATGTACAGATTATTTCACTGCAGTTTCTAAACCACAGAGAAATCAAAAAGTAAAACAGGAAGCAGAAAAACGACTTATGCGATTTGAAAGTATTGCCAGCGGGAGCAGCGGCAATTGTATCTACGCGGGATCAGAAAACACACATCTGCTCATGGATGTCGGCATCAGCCGGAAACGGACCGTACAGGCCCTGCAGGAGATCGGGCTCTCCATAGATGATATCGACGGGATCTTTCTCACACATGAGCACGCGGATCATATCGCGGGGCTGCCTGTCATCACCCGCTATTCCTCCATGCCGGTCTATGCGACGAGAGGGACGATCGAGGCGCTGAAGAAAATGCCCAAATGCAGCGGGATCGATCCGGACCGCTTTATCTGTGTCAGGGCAGATGAACCGGTCACGGTCGGAGACCTGCGGGTGGATCCCATGCAGATCTCTCATGACGCAGCGGAGCCGGTCGGATACCGGATCTATGATGGCGAAAAAAAGGCCTGTGTCTGCACGGACCTGGGCTGTTATACGGATTACACCCTGCATTGTCTGGAGGACTCGGATGTCCTCCTGCTCGAGTCCAACCACGACGTCAATATGCTGCAGGTGGGCTCTTATCCCTATAGATTAAAACAGCGTATCCTCGGCGCGAGAGGGCATCTCTCCAATGCCAGCAGCGGACAGCTCCTGAGCAGGATCCTGAACGACCACTTAAAAGGCATCTTCCTCGGACACCTGAGCAAGGAGAACAACTATCCTGAACTGGCCTTTGAGACCGTGCGCTGCGAGATCATGTTCTCGGAGAACGGCTACAGACCGGAGGAGCTTCCGATCCAGGTGGCTGACCGGGACAAACCGTCCCGCCTGGTGGAATTCTGAGCCGGGGCAGAGAAGTCCTGAAAATCCTGAACCGGGGCAGAGAAATTCTGAGCCGGGACAGAGAAATCCTGAGCCGGGACAGAGAAATCCTGAGCCGGGGCAGAATATGCCGCAGAATGCCCGCTGCCACTGCTGAGCAAAAAAAGGCCTGCGAAGTGACTATCTTACAGCAATCAATACATATTTATCTGCAAACTGGAGGTTATAGACAGGAATATGAAAAGAGCCATTATCACCGTTGTCGGAAAAGATACCATCGGTATTATCGCCGCAGTCTGCACCTATCTGGCGGAGAACAGGATCAATATCCTGGATATCTCCCAGACGATCGTCGATGGGTATTTTAATATGATGATGATCATCGACGTCACAGAACCCGAGAAGCCCTTCGGCGTCATCGCGGATGAACTGTCCAGGATCGGAGAGGAGAAGATCGGGGTCCAGATCCGCTGCCAGAAAGAGGAGATCTTTGACCTGATGCACCGCGTCTGAACCGGACTGCGGAATGAGGCAGGGCAGTGTAGTCAGACAGTTTTGTTAAAACATTGCTGTCAGAGCAGTGCCGAAAGAGCATGGCCGCAGGAATAGTGACGTAAGAGCAGTGCAGTCTTGAATATTGGGGAAAATACATGATTAATTTTTCAGAAGTAGCAGAAACAAATGCCATGATCGACCGCGAAAATCTGGATGTGCGAACGATCACGATGGGGATCAGTCTTTTGGACTGTGCGGACGACGACCTGTCGAAGCTGCGTACAAAGATCTACGACAAGATCACGACCAGCGCGTGCAACCTGGTGCGGACCGGGGAGGAGATCACGCGGGAGTACGGTATCCCGATCGTCAATAAGCGTATCTCCATTACACCGATCGCCATTGCGGGCGGGAGTGCCTGCCGCTGCAGCGATGATTTTGTATCGATCGCAAAGACGCTGGACCGGGCGGCGAAGGAGGTCGGTGTCAATTTCCTGGGCGGTTACTCGGCTCTGGTCTCCAAGGGGATGACAGAGGCGGACCGCATGCTGATCGAGTCGATCCCTGATGCGCTGGCCCGGACAGATGTCGTGTGTGCGAGCGTGAACGTCGGTTCCACGAAGACCGGAATCGATATGGATGCGGTGCGCCTGATGGGAAGCGTCATCAAGAGGACCGCAGAGCGGACCGCCGACAGGGATTCCTTCGGCTGTGCCAAGCTGGTCGTCTTCTGTAATGCGCCGGACGACAATCCCTTTATGGCAGGTGCTTTCCACGGCGTGACCGAGGCAGACCGGATCCTGAATATCGGGGTCAGCGGTCCCGGTGTCGTCAAGCGGGCCCTGGAGAAGGTGCATGGCGAGGACTTCGAGGTCCTGTGCGAGACGGTCAAAAAGACTGCCTTCAAGGTCACGCGCGTCGGCCAGCTCGTCGCCAGGGAGGCTTCCCGGCGGCTCGGCGTTCCCTTCGGGATCATCGACCTCTCCCTCGCCCCGACCCCTGCGGTCGGTGACAGTGTGGCGGATATCCTGTGCGAGATGGGGCTCGAGAGCGCGGGCGCGCCCGGGACGACGGCGGCGCTGGCGCTCCTCAACGACCAGGTCAAAAAGGGCGGGGTCATGGCATCGTCCTATGTGGGCGGCCTCTCCGGTGCTTTTATTCCGGTCAGTGAGGACCGCGGGATGATCCATGCGGCAGAGATCGGCGCACTGACGCTCGAGAAACTCGAGGCCATGACCTGTGTCTGCTCTGTCGGCCTGGATATGATCGCGATCCCCGGCGACACGAAGGAGACGACCATCGCCGGGATCATTGCCGATGAGATGGCGATCGGCATGGTCAACCAGAAGACGACTGCTGTCCGCCTCATTCCCGTCATCGGGAAGGGCGTCGGGGAGATGGTGGATTTCGGCGGCCTGCTGGGCTATGCGCCGATCATCCCCGTCAACCGGTTCGGCTGTGATGAATTCGTCAACCGCCGCGGAAGGATCCCGGCTCCGATCCACAGCTTCAAAAACTGACCTGCAGCAAATTGTGCTTTTCCTCCTTCAGGGGGGCGTGGAGAGTAACGACAGCAGCCACTGTGCACAGGCACGTGCTGTCCGGCACGGCAATACCGGACTGAATATGTAATACCTGAAAGGAGCAAGACATGGGTATCGAAAAAAACTATGATGTGACGGCTCTGGGCGAGCTTCTGATCGACTTCACGCAGAATGGTCAGAGCGAGCAGGGAAACGGGCTCTTTGAAGCGAATCCCGGCGGAGCGCCCTGCAACGTTCTCGCCATGCTGACCAAAGCAGGCCGCAGGACTGCCTTTATCGGAAAGGTCGGCAATGACATGTTCGGCCGTATGCTGCGGGACAGGGCTGCCGGAGAGGGGCTGGATATGAGCGGCCTCGAAATGGACGATGAGATCCCCACGACGCTCGCTTTTGTGGAAAAACTCCCCAACGGGGACCGTGACTTTTCCTTCTACAGAAAGCCCGGTGCGGACATCATGCTGACGAAGGAGGAAGTGCGAAAGCACGCGGCTCTGATCGAGGGGACAAGGATCTTTCATTTCGGTACCCTGTCCATGACAGACGCATCGATCGAAGAGGCGACCCTGGAGGCTGTCAGCATCGCAAAACAAAGCGGCTGTCTCATCTCCTTCGATCCCAACCTGCGCCCGCCCCTCTGGAAGAGCGAGGAGATGGCAAAGGAAAAGATCGCTTGGGGACTCGGCCAGTGCGATATCCTCAAAATCTCCGACAATGAGATCACCTTCCTGACAGGGGAGGAGGATTTCGACAAGGGGATCCACAGAATCATCGAACAGTATCAGATCCCGCTTGTGTTTGCCACCTACGGCCCTGATGGCTCCAAGGCTTTTTATCACGGAATCGAAGCCTATGAAAAGGGCTTTCTGAATCCTGCCACCATCGAGACGACCGGCGCCGGTGACACCTTCTGCGCGAGCGCTCTTCACCATGTTCTCAAATACGGCATTGATGGATTCGACGAGGCAAAGCTCCATGAGCTTCTGACCTTTGCCAATGCTGCCGCCTCCCTCGTGACGACCAGAAAGGGCGCACTCTGTGTTATGCCGACAGTGGAAGAGGTAGAGGCTTATATCAAGGCTGCAGGCAGGTAAAAAACAGGGCCTGCGCCTGCTTTGATTCCTGCCCGTGCATCGGCGGGGGAATGCAGCCGGAAAAAAAACAGCACCGCAGCGGCGGTGCTGTTTTTATTTAACGTCTTTTCGGGAGAACATTAACGCTTTTTTCAGGAGAGCATTAACGCCTTTTTCGGGAGAGCATTAACGCTTTTTTCAGGAGAGCATTAACGCCTTTTCGGGAAAGGCAGGAAGAAGGCGGCTGAAAAGCCGGGCTCTTCCTTCGTCACCGGGCAAAAGCCCGGTGACGCTCCGGAAAAGATAAGATCACATAGATGCGATAGACAGAGGTCCCGGGTATGATCACTCGATCCGCATCAGGAGCTGGCCGCCCTTGACGGTGTCGCCCTCTGCGACGCAGATCTCCTTGACGGTACCGGCCATGCGTGCGCTGGTCGCAGTCTCCATCTTCATCGCCTCGATGGTGATAACGGTCTGGCCTTCCTCGACCACGTCGCCGACCTTGACATTGATCGCAGCGACTGCGCCGGGGATGGAAGCGCCGATCTCGCTCTTGTTCTCAGGATCCGCCATCGGAACCTTGACGATGTGCTTCTGGGCCTCGGGATCAGCGACCTTGACCTCGCGGCGGATGCCGTTCAGTTCGAAGGACATGGTCCTCATACCGTCCTTGTCCACTTCGCCGGGTCCAAGATACTTGATAACCAGGGTCTGGCCGTCGGCGATGTTGACCTTGTTGGTCTCGCCGATCGCAAGGCCGTGGAAGAAGACATGGCTGCCCAGACACATGATGTAGCCGTACTGGTCCTTGGACTGGACGAAGTCTTTGTACACCTTCGGATAGAGGGCGTAGGAGAGGACTGACCGCCAGGTGTAGTCAGGCTGGAAGGCCGCGACTTCCTGCTTGAGTGTCTCGAAGTTGATGGGCTCGAGCAGTTCGCCGGGACGGCAGGTGATGGCTTCCTTGCCCTTGAGGACGACTTCCTGCAGATCCTTGGGGAAGCCCCAGGAAGGCTGGCCCATCATGCCGGAGAAGTAATCGACCACGGAATCCGGGAATGCCAGATCCTTGCCCTTTTCGACGATGTTCTCGGGGGTGAGGTCATTCTGGGTCATGAAGATCGCCAGATCGCCGACCATCTTGGAGGAAGGAGTGACCTTCGTGATGCCGCCGAGTATCTTGTCGACCTTGCGGTAGTTCTCCTTGACTTCCGTGAAGCGGTTGCCAAGGCCCATGCTCTCGACCTGCGGCTTGAGGTTGGTGTACTGGCCGCCGGGGATCTCATAGCGGTAGATATCAGTCGCGGGGCTCTTGATGCCGCCTTCGAACTCGCCGTAGCGCAGACGGACGTCTGCCCAGTAGTCAGTCAGGTACTGGAGCTGGTCGAGATCCAGGCCCGTATCCCTGGGCTGGCCCTGCAGAGCAGCGACCACTGCGTTCATGGACGGGTTGGAGGTTAAGGACGACATGGAGGAGATCGCGCAGTCGACGACGTCGACGCCGGCCTCGGCTGCCATCAGGTAGGTCGCCACCTGGTTGCCGGAAGTGTCGTGGGTGTGCAGGTGGATCGGGATGCCGACCTCCTGGCGCAGCTCGGTGATGAGCTTCTTCGCAGCATAAGGCTTGAGCAGGCCTGCCATATCCTTGATCGCCAGCATGTGGGCGCCGCGGCTCTCCAGCTCCTTTGCCATATCGATGTAGTACTTGAGTGTGAACTTGTCGTTGTTGGGATCCAGGATATCACCGGTGTAGCAGACGGCTGCCTCGAGGATCTTGCCCTGGTTGAGGACTTCGTCCATGGCGACTTCCATGCCCTTGACCCAGTTGAGGGAATCGAAGACGCGGAAGACGTCGATGCCGCTTCTGCCGGCTTCCTTGATGAACTCGCGGATCAGGTTGTCGGGATAGTTTGTATAGCCGACACCGTTGGAACCGCGCAGCAGCATCTGCAGAAGGACATTGGGGCAGCGCTCCCGGATGATATCCAGGCGCTCCCAGGGCGTCTCATGCAGGAAACGGTAGGCGACGTCGAAGGTCGCGCCGCCCCAGCACTCCAGGGAGAAGGCGTCCGCCAGGATCTCGCTGGTGCCTTCCATGCCCTTTACGATGTCGCGGGTACGTACACGGGTGCCCAGCAGGGACTGGTGTGCATCGCGGCAGGTCGTGTCGGTGATGAGGAGCTTCTGCTGTTTCTTGACCCACTTGGCGACCTCTGCAGGGCCCTTCGCGTCGAGCATCTGCTTGAGGCCCATCTTGCGATTGCCGGTGACCGGAGGGAATCTCGGGGGCTCATAGATGAAGTTCGCATTGTTCTCCTGGATCGTGCGCTCTGCGATGTAGGTGAGCATCTTGGTCGCGCGGTCCTCGCCGGTCTGGATCTCGAACAGGGAAGGAGTCTCGTCGATGAACTTGGTATAGCACTTGCCTTCCTGGAATGTCTCATTCTGGAGAACATTGGTGATGAAGGCGATGTTTGTCTTCACGCCGCGGACGTGGACTTCACGGATCGCGCGCAGCGCCTTGCGACAGACACCCTTGAAGGTGCGGTCCCAGGATGTGACCTTGACGAGCAGGGAATCATAGTAAGGAGAGATGGTCGCGCCGGTGCCGGCGGTCGCCTCGTCCATACGGATGCCGAAGCCGCCCGAGACGCGGTAACCGGTGATGCGGCCCGTGTCGGGTGCGAAGTTGTTGGTGGGATCCTCTGTCGTGACACGGCACTGGATCGCGAAGCCGTCCAGGTGCAGGTCGGACTGCTTGGCAATGCCGATCCGGGGATCGGAAAGAGGCTCGCCCTGTGCGACCAGGATCTGGGCGCGGACGAGGTCTACGCCTGTGACCATCTCGGTGACGGTGTGCTCGACCTGGATGCGGGGGTTCATCTCGATGAAGTAGTAGTTCTCATCCTTGTCCACCAGGAACTCCAGCGTGCCGGCGTTGGTGTAACCGACGTGCTTGGTGATCTTGACGGCGTCGCGGTAGAGTTTCTTCTTGACTTCCTCGGAGACGGAGAAGGCGGGGGTGAACTCAACGACCTTCTGATAGCGGCGCTGCAGGGAACAGTCACGCTCAAAGAGGTGCGCCACATGGCCGTGCTCGTCCGCCAGGACATGCACTTCGATGTGCTTGGGGTTCACGAGGAATTTTTCCATAAAGATATCGCCGTTGCCGAAGGACTTGAGGGCCTCAGCCTTGACGAGATCGAAATTCGTGCCGACTTCCTCGACGCTGTCGCAGCGGCGCATGCCGCGGCCGCCGCCGCCTGCTGCTGCCTTCAGGATGACCGGGAAACCGAACTCCATCGCCAGCTTCTGCGCCTCTTCGCGGCTTGCAAGCGGATCCTTCGTACCGGGTGTCGTGGGAACATCGCAGTCGATCGCCATCTGCTTGGCGCTGAGCTTGTCGCCCATCATATCCAGGATCCGGGAGGAAGGTCCGATAAACTTGACGCCGGCCTGCTCGCAGGCACGGGCGAAGTCGCCGTTTTCGGACAGGAAGCCATAGCCGGGATGGATCGCGTCACAGTCGTGCATCTTGGCGAGCTCGATGATCCTGGGGATATTGAGGTAGGCGCCCAGAGGGCTCTCATTCTCGCCGATCAGGTAGGACTCGTCCGCAGCCGTACGGAACGCCGAATAGGTATCCTCGTTGGAATAGATCGCGACGGTCTGGAGTCCCAGGTCGTGGCAGGCGCGGAAGACACGCATCGCGATCTCACCGCGGTTTGCCACAAGTACTTTTTGGAATTTTGCCATTTGCCCCTCCTTCTTATATGCAAAATCGTATGCATAATCCTCTGCGAAGACCGGACACGGCCGGTGCGATGCAGGTACAGTCCGCATCCTGCCTGCGTGCCCGCTGCCGAAACGGACCGGTCCGGCAGAGAATAATATAAAATATAAAGTTCATTATATTATAATACCAAAAAATGCAAAGAAAAACAGTGGAAAACTGCCGTTTCGCACAAAAAAACATGCAAATTGTATCTTTTTATTTGTTTATGTAAAAAGAGCGCGGCCGGATTCTGTATGGCCGGGCTTTAGGCGTCGGACCGGGCCTGTTTTTTCCTATATTTAATACTTGTATTATACACTTGCTGCAGGAACAGTGCACGCGATGATCCCGGCGTGAAAAGAGCCGTCGAAAAAAGATTTAAAAAAATTTTGAAAAAAGTGCTTGCGTTTGGAGAAGGGTTCTGTTATGATATGTCTTGCGTTGAGGAACGCAGGAAAATATAAGGCTCGTTGGTCAAGGGGTTAAGACGCTGCCCTCTCACGGCAGAATCATGGGTTCGATTCCCGTACGAGCTGCGATCAGGAAGAAGCAGAGATCTGCTTCTTCTTTTTTATACATCTGCCCCTTTATACTCTGCTGCCTTTTAACGGCGCAGCAGCGATCAGTGCTCCGCCGCAACAAGGGCTGCGAAAAAACGCCATGCTCCCGGGCGGGTGTGAGCAGTAACCTTCCGCGGAAACGCGGCTGGCGGGAGTGTCCGGGACCGATCGTTTTTTCTGCTTGCTTTATTTATCCGGCTGTGCTATTATACTGAGAGTTATGTTATATGGAATGGTTTCATGAACATATACTGGATAAAGAAAATGCAGGCTTTATCATGGATAACAGAATAGAGTATTAAAAAAGTGGGCCTGCAAGTCCACTTTTTTTATGGAGAAAACAGATGGGAAAAAAGTCCGGAAAATCCGGCCGGCAGCAGTATGAAGAGTTGGCCGAGGCGGTCGCGGCTCCGATCGCCGGACAGTTCGGCATTCGGATCTATGATGTCGAATATGTGCGGGAGGGGCAGGAGTATTATCTGAATGTCTATATAGATAAGGACGGGGGCGTGACGATCAATGACTGTGAGGATGTCAGCCGTCTGCTCTCGGACGCTCTGGATGAGAAGGATTTTCTCAAAGATCCCTACACGCTGATCGTGTCGAGCCCGGGTCTGGGCCGTGCGCTGACCAGGGACCGGCATCTTGCGCAGAGCATCGGGCAGGAGGTGGAAGTCCATCTGTACAGTCCGCTTCCGCAGACCGGAGAAAAGGATCTTGTCGGGGAACTGACCGGCTTTGATGAGGAGCATATCGAGGTGCTCGCAGAGGTCACTCTGTCCGCGCCCGCAAAAAAAGGCGGAAAAAGCAGTAAGAAGAAAAATACCGGGGCTGCACAGGCTCCGGAGGAAGTGGTCGTCACGGAGCAGCCGGAAGGGCTGCAGAAGCTGGTCCTGGAGAGAAAAGCGATTGCCTCTATACGTCTGGCATTTGACTTTTAAGAACTTACGGACCGGGAAGACGCAGGACGCACGGGGGAGCAGGAGAACAGACCTGTACTGTTAGGAATAGGAGACAGCATGAACACTGAGTTGAAAGAGGCGATACTCGCCCTGGAGAAAGAAAAGAACATCAGCAGCGAGACTTTGTTTGAGGCAATTGAGAATGCACTGATGACTGCGTGCAAGAGCCATTTCGGCAAGGCGGAGAACATCAGGGTGGAAGTGGACAGAGAATCGTTTGACTATGCCTGCTTTGCGGAGAAGACCGTCGTCGAGCTTCCGGAGGATGTGGAGGATGACCTCGAGCAGATCTGCCTGGATGACGCGGTAAAGCTCCGGAAGGATGTCCGGGTCGGTGATATCGTGCGCGTGGATATCGACAGCAAAGACTTCGGCCGCATCGCGACCCAGATCGCCAAGAATGTGATCATGCAGAAGATCCGCGAAGAGGAGCGGAGCGTCATCTATGATTACTATATAGAAAAACAGAGGGATATCATCACGGGAATCGTACAGCGCCAGATCGGCCGCAATATCAGCGTGAACCTGGGCAAGGCCGACGGTATGCTCAATGAAAAGGAGCAGGTTCCCGGTGAGCACCTGCATCCCACGGACCGGGTCAAGGTCTTCATTCTGGAAGTGCGTACGACGAACCGGGGCCCCAGGATCCTGGTGAGCCGGACGCATCCGGATCTGGTCCGCAGGCTCTTCGAGCAGGAAGTCGCGGAAGTCAGGGACGGTGTGATCGAGATCATGAGTATCGCGCGCGAAGCCGGGAGCCGTACCAAGATCGCGGTGCGGTCCAATGATCCGAATGTGGATCCGATCGGCGCCTGCGTCGGCAGCAACGGCGCGCGTGTCAACAATATCGTGGACGAGCTCCGCGGGGAAAAGATCGATATCGTCGTCTGGGATGAGAATCCCGGAAACTTTATACAGAATGCCCTCTCCCCCGCAAATGTTGTCGCCGTTTTTGCGGATCCGGAGGAAAAGATCGCAAAGGTCGTCGTTCCGGACTACCAGCTCTCTCTTGCGATCGGCAAAGAAGGACAGAATGCCCGCCTTGCCGCCCGTCTGACCGGGTACAAGATCGATATCAAGAACGAGACCCAGGCGAAGGATGCGCCCGGCTTCCGCTACGAAGACTATTTCGGCGACGATGAGGACGAGTACGAGGAGTACGAAGAATACGAGGACTATGACCGGGAGGAGGATCCGGAGATGGATTCCGATCCGGAGCAGTCAGGGGCCGGGGAGGACGAAACTGCTGACGGGACAGACCTGTCAGCCGCCGCGGACGAAACTGATGACGGGGCAGACCTTTTGATTGCCGCAGACGAAAGCTGATCTACAGCGGCGTTTGCTTTCAGGCACAGTCACGATACTGCCTTACTGATCGCATACAGATCGATTTGTGACAGGTCCTTACCTTTACTGAAACAGGATACAGCGGCGGCGCCTGCCCGGCCTCTTTCAGATCTTTGAAAGGCCCCGGCCGGGCAATGCAGCTGCTGATGGAGAATTCCGGATGCAAAAAAAGATCCCGATGAGAACCTGCATCGGCTGCGGAACAATAAGACCGAAAAAGGAGCTGGTGAGAATCGTGCTCACTCCTGAGGGAGAACTGCACTTGGACAGGACCGGACGCATGAACGGGCGGGGGGCTTATCTGTGCGATGAACCTGCCTGCCTGCAGCGCGCAAAAAAGCGCAAAAGCTTTGCGAAGGCCTTCCATGCGCAGGTCAGTGCAGAGGCTCTGGACAGCCTGGATGCACAGATCGGAGGTGGCCATGCAGGATAGAGTCTTTTCTCTTCTCGGGATCGCGGCCAGAGCCGGACGGATCGCCGCCGGAGGCTTTTCGGCGGAGGAGGCGGTCAGGAGCAGGAAGGCAAAGCTCGTCGTTCTGGCGGAAGACGCAAAGCCCAATACGATCAAGAAGTTTACAGATAAATGCAGTTATTACAAAATACCGTTACGCTATTACGGAACAAAAGAAGCGCTCGGCCATGCGGTCGGCAGACAATCGCGGGCATGTATCGCGGTGACGGACCGGGGGTTTGCAGAGAGTATTTTGAAATATGAGCTGCGCGAAAGCGCGGGGAAAGGAGGCGGCTGTGGCGGAAATGAGAATCAGTGAGCTCGCGAAAAAGTACGGCACGAGCCCAAGTGAGATCCTCGGGTTTTTGCGGAGCAGAGGAAGCGCTGCAGGGGCAGCGGACGGGAGTATGGATATAACATTAGAGGAGGGCGCAGTCAAGTTGGTTTCTGACAATTTTGAAGCGAAACGGAAAGAGACAGAAGAGAAGAAGGGCACAGGCGCTGCAGGGGAAAACAAAGGGGAAAAAGTTGCAGAGGAAGCCAAAAAGCCTGTAAAGAAGAAAAAGATCATCATCGTGACCGGCGGCAATAACCAGGGCGGCCAGCGCGGTGCTTATTCGAGCGGCACGGGGGCCTATAACCCGGGCGGCAGCGGACGCAGCGGCAGCGGCGGAGGCGCCCGCGGAGGCAATCGCCCCGGAGGCGGTTCCCGCCAGGGCGGGGACGGCAGGGGAAGAGACCGCCGCGATGCAAGGGGCGGCAGCGGGGCCTCCGGATCCGGCAGCCGTGACCGCGGTGCAAACGGACGGGGCGGTTCCTCGTTCGGACGCGGCAGAAGCCAGGCGCAGCCTGTCCATAAGCTGATCAAACCCACGATCCGTCAGACACAGATGGAAGTGGATTATCATAAACCGGTCCAGCAGCCCCGTAAAGCGGATCCCGCAAAGAAGGCAGCGGAGGCAGAGGCACTGAAAGAAGCTGCGGCTCTGACCAATGCAGCTGCCGAGGTCGGGACCGGTCCCGCACCTGCAGCCCAGACGGCAGCACCTGCGGCGCAGGCGCAGGCTTCTTCGGCTGCGCCCGCGGGAGCTCAGGACAAGGCGGCAGCGCAGACCGCTGCAGCTGCCGGCGCGCAGACTGCCACGGAAGGCAGCGCACAGGGCCGCGGCGCAGCGGCAGGCAGCGATGCGGCCGGGAAACCCGCAAAGGCGGAAGGCACCGGAAGGCAGCACGGTTCCCGTGACGGAGCAGGATCCAGACAGGGCGCAGGCGCCGGCAGAGGTGCCGCAGGCGGCCGCGGTACAGGATCCTCCCAGTCAGGTGCAGGGCGTGGTGACCGCGGTCCCCGTCAGGGCGCTGACTCCAGAAGCGGCGGGGGCGCCGGACGCGGCGGACGCTCGCAGGATTCGCGCGGCCAGGGCGGTGCGCGCAGGGGAGCAGATTCCCGCACTGCAGGTGCCCGTCCCGGACAGGGCGGTCCCGGAAGAGGCGGCAATGCACCCGCGAAGGGCGGCGCACAGGGCCGCGGCAAATCCTTCCAGGACAGGGACCGCAGGTCGAGAAAGGACCAGAATTTCGGCGAGGACGAGAAGAACCGCAAGAACAGAAGCGGGCGCTTTATCCGGCCTGAAAAGAAGGAGACCGTCCCCGTTGAAGAACAGATCAAAACGATCTCCGTTCCCGAGAAGATCTCCATCCGCGAACTCGCGGAACGCATGCATATGCAGCCTGCAGAGATCATCAAGAAGCTGTTCCTGCAGGGCAAGGCCATGACGCCGAACAGTGAAGTGAGCTATGAAGAGGCAGAGGAGATCGCACTCGGTTATGACATCCTCTGCGAGAAGGAGCAGGTCGTCGATGTGATCGAAGAGCTCCTGCGCGAGGACGAAGAGGATGAGGCCACGATGGTCTCCCGTCCGCCCGTGATCTGCGTCATGGGCCACGTCGACCACGGTAAGACCTCTCTTCTGGATGCGATCCGCAGCACCAATGTCACCGGCAGGGAAGCGGGCGGCATCACCCAGGCGATCGGTGCCTACATGGTCACAGTTAACGACAGAGACATCACCTTCCTTGATACACCCGGTCATGAGGCCTTTACCGCCATGCGTATGCGCGGCGCGAATTCCACGGATATTGCGATCCTGGTCGTTGCGGCGGACGACGGTGTCATGCCGCAGACCATCGAGGCGATCAACCATGCCAAGGCAGCCGGTGTCGAGATCGTGGTCGCGATCAACAAGATCGATAAAGAGGGCGCAAATCCCGAGCGCGTCAAGCAGGAACTGACGGAATATGAGCTGATCCCCACTGACTGGGGCGGATCCACCGAATTTGTGGAGGTATCCGCAAAGACCGGCCAGGGAATCGAGGACCTTCTCGAGACGATCCTGCTGACGGCGGATATCATGGAGCTCAAGGCCAACCCGGACCGCAAGGCCAGGGGCCTGGTTCTCGAGGCCATGCTCGACAAGGGCCGCGGCCCCGTCGCCAATGTCCTGGTCCAGAAGGGCACCCTTCATATCGGAGACTTTATCTCTGCGGGGGCGGCTTCCGGTAAGGTCAGGGCCATGATCGACGACAAGGGCAGGCGCGTCAAAGAAGCGAAGCCGTCGCATCCTGTCGAGATCCTCGGCCTGTCCGATGTTCCCAGCGCAGGCGAGGTCTTCCTCGCCCATCCGGACCTCCAGACTGCCAAGTCCTACGCCGAGACCTACAAGGTCCAGCGCAAGGAGGAGCTCATCGAAGAGACGAGAATGCGCATGAACCTCGACGACCTGTTCAGCCAGATGAAGGAGGGTACGCTCAAAGAGTTCAACCTCATCCTCAAGGCAGACGTACAGGGTTCCGTCGAAGCGCTCCGCCAGAGCCTGCTCAAGCTTTCCAACGAGGAGGTCGTCGTCAAGGTCATCCACGCGGCGGTTGGCAACATCACAGAGTCCGACGTCTCGCTGGCCACCGCTTCCAACGCGGTCATCATCGGATTCAACGTCCGTCCGGATATGCTCGCCAAGTCCATGGCGGACCAGGAAGGCGTGGACATCCGCCTGTACAAGGTCATTTACCAGGCCATCGATGCGGTGGAGGCAGCGCTCAAGGGCATGCGTGCCCCTGTTTACGAGGAGCGGGTCATCGGACACGCCCAGGTGCGTATGCTGTTCAAGGCATCCCGTGTCGGCAATATTGCCGGTTCCATGGTCCTCGACGGTGTCGTGCGGCGCGGATGCAAGGTCCGTATCCGCAGAGGAGACGAACAGATCTACGAAGGAAGACTGGCTTCCCTCAAGCGCTTCAAGGATGACGCGAAGGAAGTCCGCGAGGGCTTCGAGTGCGGTCTTGTATTTGAAGGCTTTGACCCCATGCAGGTCGATGATATCGTAGAATGCTACGATCTCGTCGAAGTGCCCAGGGACTGACCTGACATATGATCCCGGCCGGGGAATGCTCTCCAGCCGGGATTCGCTGTTCTGTGCGCCCTGTCATGGACCCCCGGAGACATGGCTCCATCGCCGGACAGATGTACAGATGCGGAATGCCCGAAGAAAGGTACGTAAAAACAACACCCGGCAATGGCGTTGAAGAACAGGAAACAGATGGATAAAAAAGACTGAAAGAAAATGTAACTGTTCAGCACCCCTATATTGCAGGTTCTATGCACCTGCAATATAGGGCTGACAGAGGCGCTGCGGGGTGCTGAACAGATACAAGAAAATAGATAAAATGAGAAAAAACAGTGTAAAAAACAGAAAGATCAACGATGAAGTCCGCCGTGTGCTCGCGCAGATCCTTAGCGGCGGTATAAAAGACCCCCGCATCAGTCCCATGACCAGTGTCCTGGCAGTGGAAGTGGCGCCCGATCTCAAGACCTGCAAGGCCTGGATCAGCGTCTACGGAGATGAGGAGAAGAAAAAGGATACGATGGACGGACTTGCAAGTGCTTCCGGATTCATTCGCGGCGAGCTTGCCCGCCGCGTCAATCTGCGCAACACGCCCCAGCTGCAGTTTATCCTGGATGATTCCATCGCTTACGGGGTGGAGATGTCTCACCGCATCGATGAAGTGCGTGCGCAGGACCGCCTTGCCGAAGAGGCGCGCGGCACAAAAGGACCGGATGCGGGAGAGAATATCTCCGAAGAGATGTAAAAGAAAAAAGCAGCAGTGCGTCTGCATCTGCCAGTGGAGTAAAACTACATGAGGATACTTGAGGAACTTGAAAACTGCCGGACGATCGGGATCAGCGGTCATGAGAATCCGGACGGGGACTGCGCCGGGGCCTGTCTGGGCCTGATGCTGTTTCTGGAAAAAGCACTGCCGGATGCGCGCGTCGATGTGTTTCTGGAATCTCTCCCGGCAGAGCTTCACAAAAATATCCCCGGCTCTGACAGGGTGATCACGGACTTTAAAACAGACGTGGACCGCTATGACGCCTTCGTGGTCCTGGACTCCGCCAAGGACCGTATCGCGGGCGCGGAGGCCTTTTTTGACAATGCCGTGAGAACGGTCAATATCGACCACCATATCAGTAACCCGGGAAGCGCCGGGGTCAATTATATCGACGGCACTGCCAGCAGTGCCTGCGAGCTTGTCTACGAGGTGATCGACAGGGATCTACTGGATCCCGATATCGCCCGGGCCCTCTATGTGGGGATCGTGACGGATACCGGCTGTTTCCGTTTCTCGAGTACATCCCGAAAGACCATGGAGATCGCCGGAGATCTGATGACTTTCGGCTTTGACTTTTCCACGATCGTCCGGGAGGTTTATTTTGAAAAAACCTTTGTACAGCAGAAGATGCTGGGCAGGGCTCTGCTGACCAGCAAAAGCTGTTTGCACGGCCGCTGCATCGTCAGTTCCATGGACCAGGCGGCGATCCGGTCCTGCGGCGGCGTGGGAAAGGACGTGGAGGGGATCGTAAGTGCCCTGGTGTCGACGACCGGTGCCGACTGTGCGTTTTTCGCCCACGAGCGTACGAACGGGGAATGGCGCGTGAGCATGCGCTCCAACAACATCGTCGATGTCGCCGCCATTGCGCAGGTTTTCGGAGGCGGCGGCCACTTTCATGCGAGCGGCTGCACCATAAAGGCGGACCAGAGTTTTGACGCTTCGCTCCGGAAGATGCTGGATATGGCGTCGGCGCAGCTCAATGCGCAGCCGGACAGGGCGTAGGTGCAGCTCGATGCGCAGCGGGTATTGTGCAGGCACAGCTCGATGCGCAGTTTTGTATCATACAGGGTAGTGGAAAGGATTGATATGCATCATGGCATGCTGACGATCTATAAAGAGGCAGGGTATACCTCCAGCGATGCGGTCGCACGCCTGCGGGGCATCCTGCATATGCGGAAGATCGGCCACACGGGCACGCTGGATCCGGATGCGGAGGGCGTGCTCCCCATGTGTCTGGGAAATGCCACCAGGATCTGTGAACTGATCGCGGACAAGGAGAAGGAATATGTGGCCGTCATGCGGCTGGGCGTCCGGACGGATACGCAGGATATGAGCGGAAATGTCCTTTTTCAAATGGGAGAGGAAGAGATCCTGCCCTGCCTGTGCGGCGGCAGTCCGGGTGCGGGAGAAGAAGCGGACCGGTCCCGGAGCACCGCTGATCCGGATGAGGAAAACGGAACAGAGGAGGCCCGGCAGGACCGGGAGCGGATGATCGCCTGTGCGGAGCGCAGGATCCATGAGCAGGCCGCGCGATTTGTGGGAGAGATCGAGCAGATCCCCCCCATGTATTCCGCGATCAAGGTAAACGGAAAGCGGCTCTACGATCTCGCCAGAAAGGGCAGGACTGTGGAACGGAAGCCCCGGCGCGTCACGATCCATGCGCTGGACATCGAAAAGATCGAGCTTCCGTTTGTGACGATGCGGGTCCGCTGCTCCCGCGGGACCTATATACGCACCCTCTGCGAGGACCTGGGGAATGCCCTCGGCACCGGGGCTGCCATGGAGTCCCTTCTGCGCACCCTTGTGGGGCAGTTTACCCTGGAGGAAGCCCGCACGCTCGATGAGGTCGAGAGGATCGCAAAGACAGAGCCGCCGGAAATGCTGGAAGCCCTGATCCGTCCCGTGGACAGTTTTTTCGCGGATCTTCCGGCAGCTGTCTGCAGGGAAGATGCTCTGCGGCTTTTGAAAAACGGAAATGCACTGGAAAAGGAAGACCTCCGGTTTCTCGCTCCTGAGGAGGATTCCTGCGCTGACCGGGGCACCGGCCGGCAGGCACTGCGGGAAGAGGGAGTGATCCGGGTCTATGACAGTGCCTGTGTTTTTTACGGCCTCTATAAAAAAGGAAAAGGACAGCGCCGCTATACGGCATTTAAAATGTTTCTGCCGGAGAAACAGGAAAAAGTATGAATATAAAAGTGCGGCACCCGCTTTTTTTGCGGTCAGCCGCAGGACAGGACATATATGCAGATCATCAGAGATACGACAGATTTTGTGAGTCCGGGCGAGACAGCCGTCTCGATCGGCAAATTTGACGGGGTCCATCTGGGACACAGAAGGCTCCTGGAGGAGCTTCTGGACCAGAAGGAAAAGGGGCTGCTGGCAACTGTATTTACCTTTGACCCTTATCCGGAGATCTTTTTCGGGTACGGTGCAAAACAGATCCTGACGACCAGGCAGGAAAAGGAACAGATTTTTGAGAGAATGGGAATCGACATTCTGGTCGAATTTCCCTTTAATGCCCAGTCGGCCGCGACTCCTTCCAGAGAATTTGTCACGAAGTTTCTGTGCGGGCATCTGCGGGCACGCTTTATCGCCGCGGGTCCGGACCTCTCCTTCGGTGACCATGGAAGCGGAAATTTTGACCTGCTCGCCGGTCTGGGACCGGAGTACGGCTATACGACCAAAATGATCGAGAAGGTCGTGATGGATGATAACGTCATCAGCTCGACCCTGATCAGAAGGCTGATCAGCACAGGGGAAGTCACGACAGCGGCCCGCTATCTGGGGGAGCCCTATATGGTGTGCGGCAGCATCGTGCACGGAAGAGCCCTGGGCAGGCGGATCGGGATCCCGACACTCAACCAGGTTCCCCCGCCGGACAAGCTTCTGCCCCCCTTCGGCGTCTACTATTCCGATGTCCTGCTGGGCGGGAAAAAATACTGCGGGATGACGAATATCGGCGTAAAGCCGACCGTTTCCGAGGAAAAGCGTGTCACTGTGGAGACCTTCCTCTATGATTTCGAGGGGGATGTCTACGGGGAGACCGCGACGGTACAGCTCCTCACCCACCGCAGGCCGGAGATGAAGTTTTCCTCCATCGAAGAGCTGAAGGCCACGATGGAGCATGACATCCAGGCGGGCAGGGAGTATCACGGGATCTGATCCCGCAGGCAGCGGACAAACTCCTTTCATTCCCGGGACGGTTCCCGGCGGTCATTTCCGGCTGTCCGAAAGGGGCTGTCCTAAAAGATGCTGTCCGAAAAGGTTACAGGGTTGTTTCACGAATAAAAACTGAATCTACGAAATCCTAAGAAAATATCCGGGGTTATGAGTGCTATACATGAATGCTCATAACCTTGGATTTTTTCTTGTGTAGAGGTATAATACCCTTATAGGTATAGGCATACACCACCTATACAGAAAGGAGATCATTATGCCTAAAACAGAAAAGAAATACCCGGAATGGGTCCAGAAACAGAGGAAAAAGGGAACGACCGTCAAAGAGAAAGGAGGAAGATATTATTTATACAAACGGACTTCCCGG
>JAFWDM010000086.1 GCA_017513005.1 Lachnospiraceae bacterium | reverse complement strand
GAGGTGGATAGGCGCGAGGTGGAAGTGCGGCAACGCATGGAGCTGACGCGTACTAATAGGTCGGATGCTTATCCTCAGTTCTGGACTTGCGCGGAGAGATCCGCTCGCGGGACCGGTTTACAAGAGGAGGTTTGGTGAAGGTGGAAGATTTCTTATTCAGTTTTGAAGGTATGAGACAATGCGGAAAAGTTTTGCGTAAACGTTTCTGATCGCAGAGTACTTTCTAGATATTGTTATATGCCTTGATAGCTCAATGGTAGAGCACGCGGCTGTTAACCGCGGTGTTGCAGGTTCGAGCCCTGCTCGAGGCGCTTTTATGCGGCGGATACTTCTTCTGCCGCTATTTTTAAATTCGATATAGGGCTCCGTGGTCAAGAGGTTAAGACATCGCCCTTTCACGGCGGTAACACGGGTTCGATTCCCGTCGGAGTCACTGTGTGCAGACTCAGAATCCTGGGTTCTGCGCATCTGCAATCAGGATCCTTAGCTCAGTTGGTTAGAGCAACCGGCTCATAACCGGTCGGTCCCGGGTTCGAGTCCCCGAGGATCCACTGACAGTCACTTTCATGAGCTCGGAGGAGCTGTGATGGTTGTCTGCTGCGCCGGCATGGCGGAATTGGCAGACGCGCGGGACTTAAAATCCCGTTCGACTTAAATCGAGTGTCGGTTCGACCCCGACTGCCGGCAGAGGAGAGAAGTCACTCCCGGGATAAGCGCGTGCATCTTGCATGCGCTTTTTTTCTGTGCATTTCTGTATGCAATCCGGGGTGACTGTCTTGACAGAACGGAGCAGGTCTGTTATAGTGTGCAAGGCATGTAACAAATTCGTAATAAAATAAAAAATATTTGTAAATAAATGCCATTATTTTTTAATAAAGTCATGTGAGTATTCGGCATGAGCCGTCACATTTCAGAAATGTAAAAAGTTCAGAAATGTACAGAGTACAGATTTGGAGGTACGATGCATTTTAAGAAGATCAAACTGTTTTCAGGGCTTTTATCTGTTTCCGCACTGGCATCCATGACCGGGGCGCCAGTTCTGGCAAATGATGTACTGCCGGAAGTTACGGAAGAAAAAGCCCTTGGAGACTTCCTGAAGAGTGAGGAGACAGAGAATGCACAGGGATCTGTTGAGCGGCTTATAGGAGCCCGCCTGGCAGGTTCTGATGCAGCTCTTTCCGAGGCGGTTTACGGCTATAATCAGGCTGTTCTTCCGGAACTGTCTGTTTCTCTCGCGAAGGGGAATGTATACACAGGTCTGGCCGGCGCGGATATTTTTGCCGATGCCGCACTGAAGCAGGCGACGGCAGCGGCGGTGTCTGTTTCAAAACCGGAGGCTTCAGAGCAGAAGCTGGTCGTCGCCTCCCCGAATGTCTATCTGAACGTTCACGCTGAGCCTTCACTTGGCAGTGATGTCGTGGGCAAGATGTACGGCAATGATGTAGCGGTCGAGCTGCGAAGAGTGGATGACCGCTGGACCAGGGTCCGCTCCGGAAATATCGTCGGATATGTCATGAACGAGTATCTGGTCGACGGTGAGCAGGCCAAAGCCCTCTCGGAGATCGCGACCACACAGGTGGCTACGATCGACAGCGGCAATGAAGTCTATCAGGAAGCCAGTGACTACGCCAAGGTTATTGCAGAGGCGGACGAAGGCAGCCAGTATGAAGTGACAGAGAGCGAGGACGGATGGATCGGCATCCTCACTGAGGACGGTGAAGGCTATATTCCTGCCTCGGAGGTGACGCTTAGCATGGCCTATCCTGTGGCGGAGTCCTCCAGGGAAGAGGCGGACCGGATCAGCAGATCCAACGTCAAAGAGCGGGCTGATCACGAGCAGCGCAAGGCCGAGAAGGCGGATGCCGTGGCCGAACTTGCCAGGACGCGGGCGGAAGTGGCATCCGGCGGAGAGGAAGAGACCGCGATGGCAGTCGTAGAGGTGGCTCTTCGCGCAGCGGATGCAGCAGCAGCCCAGGCGGATGTCGCGCAGGTGGCTGTCAGCCAGGCGGGCGAGGAGTCCGGTCAGGCTGTCATTGATTTCGCTCTGCAGTATGTCGGAAATCCCTATGTGTGGGGCGGCTCCAGCCTGACCCACGGGGCGGACTGCTCCGGTTTTGTCATGGCAGTCTACGGGAATTTCGGATTCCGGCTCCCGCACTATGATGTTTCGGACCGCAGTGTCGGTTCCCCTGTTGCCTCCCTCTCGGAGGCACGTGCAGGTGACATTATCTGTTACAACGGGCATGTCGCGCTCTATATGGGAGACGGCATGATCGTGCATGCGCAGGATGAGCGCCACGGGATCACAACCTCCAGCGCCACCTTTATGCATATCGTCTGCATCCGCAGGCTTTTCACCTGATCCGCGGCACAGAACTGCTGCGGCCAAAAGAATTAATATACAAAAATATCCCGAAGGACAGGCGGTCAGCGCCTGTCCTTTTTGCGTCTGCTGAAACAAGGCGTGCACTCGTCTTCAGGTGGAATGGGCAGTAACATAAACTGCACAATTCATCCCCTTATCGGAAAACAGTATTTGTGCAAATGTTGTATCTTATGCTATAATGAGAATGCGCTGAAATAAGAGCAGGCTCCTCCAGGAAGTATTCCAGCATTTTATTTTGCGCATCATGCATTCACCGCTGTCCCTGTCGGGGCAAACGTGAAAATAAGGGCGGCTTTTGCTGCAGAAAGAGGCATCTATGAAATACGTTATTGTCGGAAAGAATATGGAGGTCACGCAGTCCCTGCGGGATGCGGTGACGCAGAAGCTTGACAAGCTTGACAAGTTCTTCTCGCCTGACACGGTCGTCCACGTCACGCTCCAGGTCAATCGCGACAGGCACAAGATCGAGGTGACGATCCCGGTGCGGGACAACATCATCCGGTCAGAGCAGGTCAGCAATGATATGTACGTGTCGATCGATCTTGTGGAGGAGGTCATCGAGCGTCAGCTGAAAAAGTACAAGAGCAAGCTGATCAAGCGGCACCAGGAAGCAGCTGCATTCAAACGGGAATATGTGGAGCGCAGCTATTACGATGAGGAAGAGATCCGCATCGTCCGCAAAAAGCAGTTTGACTTAAAACCCATGTACCCCGAGGATGCCTGCGTACAGATGGAGCTCCTGGGACACAGCTTCTATGTGTTCATCAACGCGGAGACAGAACAGATCGCAGTGGTCTATAAGCGTAAGGGAAACAATACCTACGGCCTGATCGAACCCGGCGAATGAAGACCAGACTGGCCGGACCCGGCGAATGAAGAGCCGGCTGACCGGTACGGACGAACGGACATACGCGTATCAGAGAGACGCGGGTTCGGAAGATACGAAAACAGAGCGATAAACAGAGAGACGCGCGGCGGCTGACGCGGAAGCGTCGCTGCCGGGAGTATCAATATACGGCACCCCCGGAAACGGGAAAATGCCGAAGCAGTTCAGGTAATCACCAGATAGTTTATAAGGAGGATACGATCATGAAAGTTGCAGTTATCGGCGCTGGCGCTATGGGATCCGGCATTGCACAGGCTTTCGCACAGTGCGCAGACGTGGAGAAGGTATATCTCTGCGATATCAAAGAGGAATTTGCGCAGGGCGGCTTCAACAAGATCAAAGGCGGTCTTGACAAGACGGTTGCGAAGGGCAAAATGGAGCAGGCGGCAGAGGATGCCATCCTTGCAAAGTTTGAATGCGGACTCAACACCATCGCCGTGGATCCCGACCTTGTAGTGGAAGCGGCTCTCGAGGTGATGGACCTCAAGAAGAAGGTCTTCAAGGAACTGCAGGATGAGATCGTCAAGAATCCCGATTGCATCTTCGCTTCCAATACTTCCTCTCTTTCCATCACAGAGATCGGCGCGGATCTTAAGAAACCCATCATCGGCATGCATTTCTTCAATCCCGCTCCCGTGATGAAGCTGGTCGAGGTTATCGCCGGCATCAACACGCCGCAGGAGTATGTCGACAAGATCAACGAGATCTCTGTCAAGCTCGGCAAGGTTCCGGTACAGGTCAGTGAGGCGGCAGGCTTTGTCGTCAACAGGATCCTGATCCCGATGATCAACGAAGCGATTAATGTCAAGTACACCGGCGTTTCTGATATCGCCGGCATCGACACAGCCATGAAGCTCGGCTGCAACCATCCCATGGGACCGCTTGAACTCGGCGATTTCATCGGACTGGATATCTGCCTGGCGATCATGGACGTCATCTATGCTGACACTGGCGACAACAAGTATGCCGCCAGCCCGCTCCTTCGCAAGATGGTCCGCGGCAAGAGGCTCGGCGTCAAGACCGGCATCGGTTTCTATGACTATTCCAACGGCCCCAAGAACAAGGTCGCGACCGATCAGTAAGAATTGTACAGATCGTTCCCTGCCGGAACGGCTCTGCTTCAGTCGGCACTGATTTTTCTGCATAGACACATATCATGCGCTGCCCGCTCTCTGCGGCGGGCAGCATACCCTGGAAAAGTTCCGGGACGTGCAGCAGCATTCACCGGCCTGTAAGGCGGAAGAGGGGGTCTTCCGGGGCCGGACGACCGGGCTGCGGAGAGCGGAGGGAAGGCGGCAGCGCCGCAGACAGTTTTCTGCCGTGAACGCCGGAAGTTGTTTTTTGTGAGGTTATCACAAATTGATACGTCTCTGCCGGCATTTCTGCAGTCATTTATACCTGCCGTGAAGATATGTCTCCAGACATGTTTGTGCGGAATATACAATTTTGGTATAAAAAAGAATGCAAATTATTTGCACGACTAACTTGCGATATACAGGCAATGCATGATATAGTATATTTCATGTAAGATTCACTTTAGAAGGAGGCATTTATGAACATTCTGGTATGTGTAAAACAGGTTCCGGATACGACTCAGATCAAAATCGATCCGGTCAAGCACACCCTTATCCGCGAAGGTGTTCCGGCTATTCTGAATCCTTTTGACGGCTATGCGCTCGAGGCTGCTGCCCGCATCAAGGACAAAGACCCGGCCACCAAGATCGTCGTTGTCACCATGGGACCGCCGCAGGCATCTGCAGTCCTTAAAGAGTGCGTCGGCATCGCCGCAGATAAGGGTTACCTCGTAACAGGCCGCACCTTTGGCGGTTCTGATACACTTGCTACTTCCTACATTCTCTCCCACGCGATCAAGAAGATCGAGGAGACCGAGGGCAAATTCGACGCGATCTTCTGCGGCAAGCAGGCTATCGACGGCGATACCGCACAGGTCGGCCCTGAAATCGCTGAGTGGCTGGATCTCCCTCAGGTTACCTACGGCCTTGAGTGCTTTGCTACCGAGGACGGCCTGAATGTCAACAAGGAAATCGACGGCGGTTACGAAGTAGTCAATGTCAAGCTTCCTTGCCTGGTCACCTTCACGATGCCCAGCTTCGAGCCCCGCTATCCCACCATCAAGAGGAAACTGATGGCAAACAAGGCGAAGTTCGTTGAGCTCGGTGATGATTTCGATCCTACGATGGATGCGGCTCATTACGGCCTGAATGGTTCCCCGACCCATGTTAAGAAGTCCTTCACTCCTCCCGTAAAAGAGGGCGGCATGAAGATCAAGGAAGAGACCGGCGAAGAGTCCGCTAAGAAACTTGCAGGAATTCTTGTGGACAAGAATATTGTCTGAGGATAGGAGGGGATTGAATAATGGAAGCTAAGACAAAAGATTTGTGGGTATTTATTGAAACAAATGAAGACGGCAGCCCCCAGAGGGTAGGCCTTGAGCTTCTGAATCCCGGCCGCATGATGGCTGACAAGCAGGGCGGCAAGCTTGTTGGTGTCGTGATCGGCAACAACATTGCAGATACTGCAAAGCAGGCCAGCATCTATGGCGCTGACACAGTCATCTGTGTTGAGGGAGCTGAGTACCAGCACTACACAACAGATGCCTATGTAAAGGCTCTGTATCACCTGATCACCAAGTATGCTCCTACGACCGTTATGATCGGTGCGACCAACAACGGCCGTGACCTTGGCCCTCGCCTTTCCGCACGTCTGCAGACCGGCCTGACCGCTGACTGCACAAGCCTGGATATCGACGAAGAGACCGGCAACGTTGCATGGACCCGTCCTGCATTCGGTGGTAACCTGATGGCTACCATCATGTGCCCGGATCATCGCCCTCAGTGCGGTACTGTCCGTCCCGGCGTCTTCAAGAGACCCGAAGCCGGCGAGGATAAGGCTGAGTACATCAAGGAAGAGTTCCACGTAGCACCCGAAGAGATCCGCACCACTCTGGTCGAGGTCGTCAAAGAAGCAGCCGGCGAGCTGGTTGACCTTGAAGGCGCAGAAGTTATCGTTGCCGGTGGTCGTGGTGTCGGCGGCCCTGAAGGCTTCGAGCCTCTGAAAGAGCTGGCTGAGACTCTCGGCGGTGTTGTCGGTGCTTCCCGTGCTGCAGTCGATGCAGGCTGGATCCCTCACGCTCACCAGGTTGGCCAGACCGGTAAGACTGTCGGCCCGAAGATCTATGTTGCTGCAGGTATCTCCGGTGCGATCCAGCATGTTGCCGGTATGAGCAGCTCCAAGTACATCATCGCCGTCAACAAGGACGAGGATGCAGCTATCTTCAATATCGCGGACTACGGCATTGTCGGTGACCTGTTTGAGGTCATCCCTGCTCTGAACGCTGAGATCAAGAAGCTGAAAGCATAATTGTCCGGATCCCCTGAGGATCGATGGCATGACTGTCAGCCTGCAGATACCTGTTGAGCCTGCAGAAGGTCAGACAGGGATCTGGTGACAGCAAAAGAGAATAAGACACCCCTCCGCAGGACTGACTCTGTGGAGGGGTGTTTTGATGAAAGCAGCCGGTCAGAGCTGCCATGTGCAGTGATGGTCCTGAAGTGAAAACAGCCGGTCACAGCTGCTTTATACTGCGATGGGGCTAAGATGAGAAAAGGCGGTCACAGCAGTCATGTGCGGTGACAGGTCTATAAATGGCATGAAAAAATGACAGCTGACAATCTGCAGTACCCCCGGTTTTGTGGCACCGGGTAACAGCAGGAATGGAGTGAACGATGGCCAGAAAGGAAAAAGGAGAGAACAAGACAAATGCTATGCGGATCCTGGATCGCGCAGGCATCGCATATGAGCATTTTTCCTATGAATGTGACGAATTCGTGGACGGTGCTGCGACGGCGGACATGCTGGGGCTGCCGCATGAGCAGGTATTCAAAACCCTGATCACAGTGGCGCAGGACGGACAGCACTATGCGTTTGTGATACCGATCGATCTGGAACTGGATCTGAAAAAATGTGCAAAGTCTGTCGGCGCCAAATCCGTCGCCATGATCCACCAGAAAGACCTGTTTCCTCTGACCGGGTATGTCCGGGGAGGCTGTACAGCTATCGGGATGAAAAAGAATTTCATTACGCGGCTGGATCAGAGCGCAAAAGCATTTGAGCGGATCTATGTCAGCGGCGGGCGTGTGGGATGTCAGATCCGGCTTGCACCGGAAAGCTATCTGCGGGCTGCATGGAAGGCGGAATATGCCGACCTCACGAGAAAGCCATCGGAATAAGCCGCTGTGAAAAATAAAAAAGCACCTGCATTAAGCAGATGCTTTTTTCATGTACGTGACAAGATTCGAACTCGCGACCTTCTGGTCCGTAGCCAGACGCTCTATCCAGCTGAGCTACACGTACATTTTGTTTTGCTGTTCCCTCAACAGTAAATACTATTATAGTGTGGGGGCCTGTATTTGTCAACCGGAAATTTTGAAACTTATGCGTTAAAATGAGAAAAATATTTTTATACACACCCGTCGAGGGAGCGTGTACAGTAACAGATACAATCCGGACAGTTCCGTCTCCGGGCTGTGCCGTCTCCGGGCAGTTTCGTCTCCGGGCAGTTCCGTCTCCGGAGAGTTTTGTTTCCGGGCAGTTTTGTTTCCGATCAGTTCACGGAGGCGGATCCTCCGGAATAGCGGAATGCACTGCGGATTTAGTCTTTTTTGTCTTTTCAGATCCGGAACCTTTTGATTCCGGTCTGCGCGTTTTTTCCCGGGAGGGAAGGGTCACACGATGTACTGTGAACCGGAATGTTGAAGTGTATGACCGGCTTTTGATATGCTTAAAATAGATGTACAAACAGGTACTCTCACAGGGAATGGGCCGGATGACGTGCAGAAAAGTGCAGTGTGCACGAAATCAGAAAGGAGTGAAAGCGACTTGCCAACACTAAAGGACATTGCAGCTGTCTGTAACGTTCACATTTCGACTGTCAGCAGGGCATTAAATAACTATCCGGATATTCCGGAAGAAACCCGGAAAAGGATCCTTGAAGCTGCAAAGCTGATGGGATACAAGGCCGGGCGGGTAACCGGGCACAAGACAAAGACATCGCGGATCGGTGTGCTGCTGCAGGAGGGGAGTGGGTCCGCTGTCTTTTACGAGATTTTACATGAGATCTGGAAATATCTTTTGCCCAGAGGATATGATCTGGTCCTTTTGCATCCCATGCGGGCAGAAGGAGGTGTTTCCGATGCGCCCGGATATCTGGCGAAAGCCCGGGTTCTGGGACTCGACGGAGTGCTTATTCTGATGCATATAGATGAGTGCGGGCTCTACCAGACGGACAGGCACGCAGCAGTGCGGGACCTTCTGATCAGTGAGATCCCTGTTGTGGTGGTCGACAGCAGTGTGGGTATCTGCAGCTGTATTCTGCCGGGATATGACGAAGGAATGCATACGCTGGTCGGTCACATCCGGCAAAAAGGGCATGACAGGATCGCTCTTATACATGGACACAGAACTGCCGGCAATGGGTCGGAGGAAAACCTGAGAGACTGGAACAAGCTCTTCTCTGACGCGGTGGAAGTATACAGAGGAAGCGTGCACGAGAACCTGGTCAAATGCGTGAAAGAAGGCAGCGTCGCTGAATCCTTTTCCGCGACGATGGAATTGCTGCAGAAGTGGAACTGGATCCCGCCGACCTGTATCATTTATACGGATGAAGCGCTTTTACGGGGCGGGATGGAGGCTGCCGCGAAATGCGGGCTTCGAATCCCGGAGGATATTTCCGTCGCTGCGATCAGGTTTACAACACAGAGGGAGGCTTCCCGCTGCAGGGTGACCTCGTGGTGTTTTGATCCTGCCCTGATTGCCGAAGAAGCGGTGAAAAAGATCCTGACATGGCGTAAAACGGCAGGTTTTCCGGGGAACCGGATCGGATTTGTTTCCGGTACGCTGGCGGCCGGTAGCACTGTTAAAACCATCTGTGTTCCGGAATATGAGTAAAAGGCAGGAAACCGGAGGACCGGGAATACATGAAAACGCGCGGAAAATCTCTGCCCCGCCGGCACGTTTTTTCAAAAAAAACAGAGGGGCGGGATGTCCCGGGAGATATCCGCTCTGTTTTTCATAAAACGATAAATCACGACGATTTTGACATTTTAACGCTTTTCGGCCGGCTTCGGAGAGGAAGGCCTTGTTACCGTAACACTCTCGGTGTCTACTCCATCGAAAACCGGCGGCTTTGAGGGTTCGGAAAGGAAGGCCTTGTTACAGGAACGATGCCTTTTCCGGTCTGATAAAAATCACAGAAATCACGATTTATTTGCATGAATGATTGTAGTATAATCTTATAGATTCGGAGCCGGAATCTATTTGGACGGCGGAAAACCGCCTGAGAGGAAATCTGTGTTCAGAAAAAAGAAAAACTTTGCGACTTAGCGACTTTGCGTTTACACACAGAGGCACAGAGACACAGAG
>JAFWDM010000002.1 GCA_017513005.1 Lachnospiraceae bacterium | reverse complement strand
TCCTTGCGGCGGTGTGCATTCTGTTCTCCATTATGTCTGACACGGACAGCCTGAACATGAACCTGCTCTCCATGATCATCACGATCGGTTCGGTCGGATATCTGCTGGCGACTCTTCGAAAGGTGGCCGGGTGGCAGAGATCCATCCCCCGGCGGCAGCCGATCTTCGCGGTCCTGTTCGTGCTGGCAGCTGTCCTTCTGAACGCGGCTGTCGTCTTTATTTCTCCTGTGAACGACATCTGGTATTACATGGGGGATGCCGTCTGTATCCTGATCCTGCTCATTGCCGCGGTCCTGATGCTGCAGACCTACAATATCAGTACCACGCGGCCCCTGCCGCGGCTCTTCGACAGAGAGGAGGTGCGATGATCATGACAAGATTTCAAAATGGAAACGGCCCTGCCGGGAGCACCTTCACGCTGAAAGAAAGCCCGGAGAGAGGAAGACGCAGCAAAAAAAGAATAGTTCTGATACTCCTTGCCCTGCTGGTCTTCTGCGCCGCCGCCCTGTCTCCTGTCAGTCTCATGGCCGCACAGGCCTCAAAAAGGCTGGTCGTGGAGGACGGAGCAGACCTTCTGACAGACGAAGAGGAGGCCTGGCTCATCGAAGACTATTCCGCTATCACTGAATACATGGATGCTGCTTTTGTCACTACGGAGCATTCGGCCGGCTCGACGTCCGCCTTTGCGGAGCAGTATGCCATCCGGCACTACGGCAATGATCCGGCGGTCATTTTTGTCATCGATATGGAGAACCGCGAGCTCTACATCTACGCGAACGGCCCCGCGCTGAAGACGATCTCCAGGGCGGATGCCCGCGCCATTACCGACAACATCTACAAGATCGCCTCCCGCGGCGACTACTACGAGTGCGCGGACCTGGCCTTGAGCCAGATCCTGTCTAAATGCAGCGGGGGCCGGCTGGCCCGCCCGGTCAAGCATGCCACCAATGCCCTGATCGCGGTGCTGGCGGGCATCCTGCTCAATTATTTCATCACTGTCTCTTCCAGACGTCCCAGAGTCGAACGCCGGACAAAGGGCAGTGTCGACGTCAGTGTGTCGCGCCAGATGGCGACCATGCCAGGTATCTCGCTGGCACTTCCCATCGTCCTGAGCAGCGTCAGGCACTACAAAAGCAGCAGTTCCGGCGGAAGCGGCGGCGGAGGCGGCGGTCACTCCGGCGGAGGCGGAGGCCACAGTTTTTAAGGAGAAAAATGAAGACGATCAGAGTTGTGGCGGCAGTGATCAGAGACCGGGACCGGGTCTTCGCGACCGCCAGAGGGTATGGGGACTATAAAGGCGGCTGGGAATTTCCGGGAGGGAAGATCGAAGCCGGGGAGACGCCGCAAGAAGCCCTGGTCAGAGAGATCCGGGAGGAACTGGATACGGAAGTGCAGGTGGGGGACCTGATCGAAACGATCGAGTACGATTATCCGGCATTTCATTTGTCCATGGACTGCTTCTGGTGCACGATGAAAGCGGGGCACCTGGTTTTAAAAGAGGCGGAGGCGGCAAAGTGGCTGACTGCGGCGACCCTTGAAAGCGTGAACTGGCTGCCTGCGGACCGGGGTCTTGTCGGGAGGATCAAGGCTGAACTGCGGACCGGGGACTGATCGGGAGGATCAAGGCTGAACTGCGGACCAGTGACTGACCGCCTTTTGACCTGGATATCATCATACATTATGAAGAAAAAGAACAGAAAACATAATAGAACCGAGACCGGGAGACAGATTCTGCCGGCAGACCCGGCGGCTGAGCTGGAGGCTTTTCTGAAAAGCAGGCTGGACACCCTGCCTTTTCGAAAGCTGATCCGGGACCTGTGCGTCACGGAGAACAAAAGCAGCGGGAGTCTTGCCGTGACGATCGTTCCGGAGGGAGAGATCGTCACTTTCGGTACGATCAATATCAACTTCAGCGAGATCGACAGCGAGACGAAGTGGAGAAGGACGAAAAAAGGTGTCTATGGAAATGTGAAAGGGTTTTACCCGCGGGTGAACCCGGAATTTTCCAAAAGGATCCGGGAGGAAGCCGCTGCCGCCCTCAAGAGCTGGAGGACGAACCATCCTTTTTCTGATGAAATGCGGGACCTGCTCCGGTCCAAAGACGCGGAGAAGCTCCTGAGTGCCCGCGCGGCGGAGACCCTTCGTCTTCTGGCGGAAAGAGACCTGCCCGGCAGCATGCGGACAGAGGTCACTGCAGATGCGGTGGCGGCGGAGTTTGGCGGATTCCCCTGCAGGGCTGTGTATGAGATCGGGACGGGGATGCTCTCTTTTTCCATGGAGAGGGCGGATGCCCTGTATGTCCGGTTTTCCCGTGCCATACAGGAAATCGGGACGCTGCGGGCTGTCCGCGCCTATCTGGAAGAAAAGGAGATTCCGGCAGAGGTGTCCTTTGCGGGTAAGCCCGGGACCTTCCGGATCGCCTTCCGGTTCCTGCTCGGCACGGAAACAGAGACCGTGACGATCGAAAAGGCTTACCGGAGGATCGTGCTGGCTGCCTGGCGGAGTGCGAAGGAAAAGGCGGTACGGAAGGAAACGGAGAAGAAAAACCTCCTGAAGACCTGTCCCTGGTACGGCACCTATATCGCCCAGGCGGCTCTGACGGTCATCGAGGAGAACGGGAGTACGCTGACCAAAAACCAGGTCGTCAATGTCCTCCGGGGGACCAGCCTCTCGAACGACTATGTGATCGGGGAGTTCGCGGGCAGGTATAACCTGATCCCCAAGGCAGACCTGCGTGAGATCATGGATGTCCTCATCCAGTTCGGGATCATCGGTGAGAGCCGGGTACACGGGCAGTATCAGGACTACTATGTCTGTTATGTCCCGGCGGAGGGTATCCTGTTTGAGCGCCTGCAGAATGATCCCGCCCCGAAAAAAAATCCTGCTACGGAGCAGGAGTATCATCTGGTTCTGAAGGCTGTCCGGGAGGATATCGCAAAGCTGCCGGAGAAGGATAAACAGAAGCTTCTGAAGGCGATCGTGGAGAAGCAGAGCCTCTTCCTCACCGATCCGGCGCTCATCCTGGACTGTGTGGAACGAATGGGAGATTTCGCTGCAGGGTATCTGACGGCTTTTTTCAAAGAAAACGGAAACAGGGACAACAGGAGGATCCTGAAGCTCCTTCTGCATGCGGCCGCCGGAAAGGGAAAGGAACTGCCGAAAAACAGTGCCGACGCTTTCAGGGAGAGAAAGGAGAGGGAACGCCGGGAGAAGGAGGAGGCGGAGAGAAGGGACAGACAGCTGTTTGATCTGGTGCTGACGGAGATCCCTGACAATTACGTCGACCTCTATCCGGCTGCCAGGCTGATGCACAGGCAGTTTGTGCTCCACATCGGCCCGACCAACTCCGGCAAGACGCATGACGCGATCGAGGCACTCATGCGGGCAAAGACCGGGATCTATCTGGCTCCCCTGCGCCTTCTCGCCTATGAACAGTACGAGAGGCTGAACCGGGCGGAATGCCCCTGCTCCCTGGTGACGGGGGAGGAACAGTACCTGATCGACGGGGCGCTGCACCAGTCCTCCACGATCGAAATGCTCAGCCTCAAGACCCATTACGACGTGGCGGTGATCGATGAAGCCCAGATGCTCGCGGACAGGGCCCGGGGCGGCGCCTGGACGGCCGCCATCATGGGGGTCTGCGCAGATGTCGTCCATATCTGTGCCGCTCCGGAGGCGGAAGAGCGCCTGACCGGTATCATAAGGGACTGCGGGGACGAATACAGGGTGGTCCGCCACAGGAGGATGACGCCCCTGGTCTATGAAGACCGGATCGTCTCCTTCCCGGAGGATGTGCGGGCAGGGGATGCCCTGATCGTTTTTTCCAGGCGGAACGTCCACGCTGTCGCCGCCCAGCTCCGGAAAAAGCGGATCAAGTGCAGCATCATCTACGGCGCCCTGCCCTATGACGTGCGGCACAGGCAGGCAGAGCTTTTTGCCAGTGGAGAGAACGAAGTGGTCGTCGCCACGGATGCGATCGGCATGGGCATGAACCTGCCGATCCGCCGCGTGGTCCTGATGGAGACCGTCAAGTACGACGGATTTACGAGACGTCCCCTGAACTACGGGGAGATCGCCCAGATCATCGGACGGGCGGGACGATTCGGCATCTATGACGTGGGCTATGCCGCCACCGCAAACGGCGATGAGAAGGTGAAAAGAGCTGTCACCAGACATCTCCCCTCCATCGAAAAGGCGGTGATCGATTTTCCGGAGACGCTCCTGACTGTCGATGCGCCCATCCTGGACCTGATCAGAAAGTGGGAGGAGGTCGTGCCCGCAGAGGGCTGGAAAAAGGAATCTGTCGAGCAGATCCTGCGCCTGGCGGAAATGACAGAGAGCCTGCAGGCGCCCAAGCGCCTGTCCTACGACTTTCTGACCATCCCTTTTGAGGACGACAACAGCGAGCTTTTGGATATCTGGTACGACATTTTCAGGAAAGAGACCCGGGGAGAGGCCTACAGTATCTATGACCGGGTCTCAGACCTCGTGCTGAAGAGTCCGGGCAGTGCCGACGCGATCGACGGCCTCGAACAGCAGCACCGTGTGCTGGACCTCTACTTTTCCCTGGCCCGTAAATTCCAGCCGCAGGAGAGCACTCTGGACCTGATCATGGAAAAGAAAAGGGCATGCTCGGAGAGGATCATGAAAGTGCTCGAACGGGAGGGGTTCAAGGAAAAGAGGTGCAGATCCTGCGGGAGGATGCTTCCCTGGAATTATCCCTACGGCATTTGCGGACGCTGCTGGGGAGGCTCCTGACAGAAAAAAAGCCCTTCACAACGCTTCCGGTTTCTCCGGACCGGCTTCGTTGTGAAGGGCTTTTTCAGGGGGAGTTATGTTTTCTTATGTTTTGCTTTTTATTCCTGCGTTCGTCTTTTTACAGTTACTATAGTACAATACAAATCTAAAAATCCAATGCCGGAAATCTAAAATCCTGATTGAAAAGTTATAAAGATTTTATAAGATTTTCTCCCTGTGGCCGGGTATCCGGCTGCCGGATCATGCATGATGGCCGCCGATCTGTTCATTCCGCTCCCTGGTCATCGCGCCGTCCAGGAGGTTGATTCCCCTGAGCACTGCATTTTTACCGAACCGCTGCCGGATCTGCAGCATTGCGCCCCGGATCTTCCGCTCTTTTTCCAGTGCCTCATAATCGGTGAACAGGTCCAGCTGATAGATGCCGGTATCCTTTTTTACACTGACCGCGTTGACGCCGAGCCGCCTGAACAGCAGCCTGTGGTCGGTCTTTTTGTCGAACTGTTCCAGGACCGGTCCGCGGATCATCTGCAGACTGTTCCCGGGAACTGCCAGCCTCACTGTGCCCTTGCTGTGCTTCGGGTGCCATCTGCCATAGAAATCGAGGATGAGCTCTCCGTCATACTCCGGGCAGTGTTCCAGGCTCTTGTAATCATAGCTGACCCACCAGGTGATCCCCCTGCAGGTCACATTCTTCCTGTACATATCGCTGCACAGAAGGTCGATCATCTCCGCAAATGCGATCCGGGCCTCTTCATATTGGTAGGGTCTCGGGAGCACCTGGCCGTTGCTGAGGCTGTGGTCACTGTTTTTCCAGCTCTTGATGTCCTGCATCGTGACAGGCTCTATTCCCCAGGCGTGGTCGATCAGGATCTCCCCGTCGATGCCGAATTCCCTGTAGAACATCTGCTCGTCCCACTGGGACCGGTCCGCGATATCGCCCATCGTGTACATCTGCCGGGCCTGCAGCCGCCGGGCTTTTCCCGGTCCGATCTGCCAGAAATCTGTGAGCGGCCGGTGGTCCCAGAGAAGATAGCAGTAGGAGAGCTCATTGAGCTCCGCGATCCGGACGCCGTCTGCGTCAGGCTGTGCCTTTTTGGCGACGATATCCATCGCGATCTTGGCCAGGTAGAGATTCGTGCCGATCCCGACAGTGGCCGTGATCCCCGTAGTCTTCAGGACATCCCGGATGATCGTCATGGCCATGACATGCGCCGGGTGTACCGGTCTGCCTGCGGACCGGGACTGCTCTGCCGCCCCGGAAGCATAGAAGTGCAGATAGGGGGTGCAGTCGATGAAGACCTCGTCGATGCTGTATACGTGGATATCCTCGGGCGCGGCATACCGCAGATAGACGGAGTAGATCAGGGCGGAGACGCGCTCGTATTCCGCCATGCGGGGAACGGCGATCTCATAGTAGACGCGCGTGCGCCGGCGGAGCTCATAGCGGCGGATCGCCTGTTTCGCCGCGAAGAGCCGGGGGCGGGAGGGGACGCCGATGGCCTTGAGCGCAGGGGATACCGCCAGGCAGATCGTCTGGTCGGTGCGCGACGGATCCGCGACGAGGAGGTTGGCCCGCAGGGGGTCAAGGTGCCTGTGCACGCATTCGACAGAGGCGTAGAAGGATTTCATGTCGATGGCGATGTAGGCGCGGGAAGGCGCTTTGGGGGGATCCGGACTGGAAGATGTTTCCGCAGAAGCCGGATGGGATTTCATGTCGATCATGGTTCAGGCGCGGAAAGGGCGCTTTGGGATTTATCGTGGTTTAGTAATAGTCGTAAGCGGACTTTTCGATCCGCATGTTTTTGAGGCAGTCGCTGCGCACGGTCAACACATCTTTGTAGTCTGCCAGATGTCCGTCCCGGGACAGGAGCCGGAGCTTGAAATCCAGGATCTCGACCGGGACCCGGAGGAGGGAAGCGGATGTCATCAGGTCGTTTGTGAGGATGATATCCATCGTTTCTTCCGTATCCAGAAGGACATCTGCGGCAAAGAAGTTTGCCTCATTTTCCATCCGGGCGGTCCGGCTGCTCTCCCGGCGAAAGCCGAAGCGGTTGTCAAAGAGCCTGGAGATCCCGGCTGCGCCAAGGTGCCCGAGATGGAAATGGCCCAGCTCATGGATCAGGACCAGGATCCTCCCGGCCTCCGGAAGGTCGCTGTTTGTTACGATCGAGACCATGCGGCTGCTTTTCAGGATGAGGCCCTTGACAGAGTCCTCCTGCGTTCCCATCGCAAGTTCAGAATAGTCCAGGTCATACCTGTTTCTGATCATGACCCTGAGATCGTGCAGACTGGCGGTCCGGGATGTTCCGTATTCAGTTTGGAGCGCATCACGAAATGCGGATGCCTTCTCGCGGATCAGGTCATACTGGATCATGTCGCATCAAACTCCCTGTGTGTCTGCTTCTCCGGATCTTCCCCTGCCTGTCTTTTTTCCGAATTTCTCCCTCGCGCGCTCCTTGTTTCTGAAGTAGGCCTGGGACAGGGCCTGGTAGAGGATGTCCTTCTGGTCCTCGGAGATCGAGCCGCCCGCAAAGACGGCTTCCGCCTGTGTGAGGACCAGCGCCATTTCCTCCTCGGCCCTTTTCCCGAATGCGTCTCTGGCGGCCTGGATATAGGGCTCCTCCTCGATATTTGCCTGCGGATCCTCTTCCTCATCGTGCTGCAGGTAGTAGATCGTGACGCCCAGGGCGGCTGCCAGCTTGCGGAGAGTGGACATAAACGGTTTTTTTACATCCGTCTCATAATTCACGATCGAACGCCGCGTGATCCCTGCCAGTGAGGCGAGCTGTTCCTGGCTCAACCCCAGTTCCTCTCTCCGGTTCCTGACCTTCTCCCCAAAACTCAGCATTGGCTCACCTCATAGAAAAACGTTTGTTCGAACTGCATAAAAGCAGTATAGCATGGCGGCCTGTTGTTGTCAATAAAAGTTCTCGTTTTATAGAGAAAAGTTGCACGCGGCAGAGTGTACTGGAATCTCCGCGCGCAACGTTACTGCAATGCGAAGCTTAGCTGCCGCCCTTCGAGGGGGCGGGGAGGAACAAAAATTTCCGCGGGGTTGCTGAGCCGAGCGTGTTACTGCTATAATTAGGAAACAATGCAGATACAATTCTGGTCAGGGACCGGATCATTTGGAATCACATACAGAAAGGGTAACCGATATGGCATTGGAAATTGGAATGAAGAACACTGTAACGATCAACGTCACAGGCGCGATGTGTGCCGACTGTCTCGACAGCCAGCTTCCGCAGGTTGAACTGCCTCACGTTTTCTCCACGCCCAGCATGATCAACCTGATGGAGCTCACATGTGCCGACCTTCTGGAGAAGAATCTGGCACCCGGTCAGGGCTCTGTCGGCATGGCAGTGGAGGTCAGGCACCTGGCTGCGACGCCGGAGGGCGGCAGGGTCACCTGTGAAGCGGAGGTTGCCGAGATCAAGGGCAATAAGGTACTCTTCAATGTGTCCGCCTCTGACGAGAAGGCACAGATCGGAAAGGGTACGCACAGAAGGGCGATCATCACGAAGAAAAAATAAACCAGGGGAAAAGGGAGACAGGAAGGAGAATCCCTCTGTCTCCCTTTTCCTGACCTTTTTGTGCGGGTGTGTGGAAATATGCACAAGACCGAAGGAGGAAGACAGGGTGATAGATGTACAGACGGCGAGGATCGCGGGAACAGTCCGGCACTCCTCTGTAGACGGACCGGGAGTCCGGTATGTCGTGTTCTTTCAGGGGTGTCCCCATCACTGCAAAGCGTGTCAGAATCCGGAGACATGGGATCCTGCGGGGGGAGAGGAGATCATACTGGAGGATCTGGCGCAAGAGATGCGCCGGACGAAGTTTCTGGACGGGATCACACTCTCCGGCGGCGATCCCCTCCGGCAGCCGGCTGCAGTGATCTGCATGGCGGATGCGGCTCATGAGAAGGGACTGCCGGTCTGGTGCTATACCGGCTGGACCTTTGAGGAGGTCCTGGCAGGAAAAGCAGGAGACCTGGCCGTGGAAGCCCTCTCTCATATCGATGTACTGGTGGACGGCCCCTTTATAGAAGCGCTGCGCAGCAGGGACTGCATCTACCGGGGCAGCAGCAACCAGAGGCTGATCGATGTGCCGGGGAGTCTTGCCGCAAAGAAGGCTGTAGAGTTGAAGGATATCTGAATTCATGCGGAGAAAATGATTCAGAGTTGAGAGACATCAGATCACGTGCGGAAAAGATTTTCAGAGTAGTGAGAATCTACCGCGGAAGACAGCAGTAAGGATCCGGCTGCAGGAGGAGAAGGATGGAAAAGCTTCGCTGTGTCGTGGAGCGCATCACCTATCATAATGAGCAGAACGGCTACACGGTGATCCGTTGCCGGGCAAAGGGGTTCGGGGACCTGGTCACCGTGGTCGGCCTCATGCCGGAGATTCATGTGGGAAGCGTCCTGCAGCTGGAGGGAAACTGGAAGGTCGACGCGAAGTACGGCCGTCAGTTCTCCCTGGAAAGATTCGAGGAGACCCTTCCGGCGACGGTTTACGGGATCGAGAAATATCTGGGAAGCGGGCTGATCCGGGGAATCGGGCCGAAGTTTGCCCGCAGGATCGTCCAGACCTTCGGCAAAGACACGCTGGAGGTGATAGAGACCGATCCCGACAGTCTGCTTCGGGTGCCGGGCATCGGCCGGCAGCGCGTCGAACAGGTAAAAAAGAGCTGGACCGAACAGAAGGAGATCAAAAACATCATGCTCTTTTTGCAGGGGCACGATGTGAGTACAAGCCATGCGACGAAGATCTTCAAGACGTACGGGAGCGAGAGCATCGCGATCGTACAGGAGAATCCCTACCGGCTCGCGGACGATATCTGGGGGATCGGCTTCAAGACGGCGGACACCATCGCGGAAAAAATGGGGTTCGGGCACGAGCGGTATGCCCGTCTTCGAAGCGGGATCCTGTATACATTGAACCGCCTGGCGGATGAGGGTCACTGCTATGCGACGCGTGGCATGCTGGTGCAGAAAGGGACAGAGCTCCTCGGTGTTGAAGACAATGTGCTTTCCCTGACCCTGGATGAGATGATCCATGCAAAGGACGTCATCACACAGCCGGTGATTCCGGAGGATGAAAGTGAAGATGATCCTTCGCCGGAAAGGGCGATCTACCTTCCGCCTTTTTTCTTTGCAGAGACAGGTGTCGTGCGGCGCCTGCGCGCTGTCTGGCAGAATACAGAGGGGATCCGGGTGCCGCAGGAGGGGCTGGCTGCGAAGGTCGCTGCGCGGACGCGGATGCAGTATGATGAAGTGCAGATCCAGGCCATCCTGACAGCAGTCCGAAGCAAGGTCATGGTACTGACCGGCGGTCCCGGAACAGGCAAGACGACGACCACGCTGGGGATCATCGCGGCTTTTCGGACGGCGGGGGCCGGTATCCTGCTGGCGGCGCCCACAGGAAGGGCGGCCAAGCGTCTTTCCGAGACGACCGGGATGGAGGCAAAGACGATCCACAGGCTGCTGGAGGTAAAGCCGCCGGAAGGCTATCAGAAAAATGAAGAAAACCCCTTAAAAGGCGATGTCCTGATCGTGGATGAGTGCTCCATGATCGACCTGCTTCTATTTTATAATCTCCTCAAGGCGGTGCCTGACACGATGACCCTGATTCTGGTGGGAGATATCGATCAGCTGCCCAGCGTCGGGGCCGGCAATGTCCTGCGGGATATTATTGATGCAGAGTGTTTTCCCGTCGTTCGCCTGACCAGGATCTTCCGGCAGGCGCAGACCAGCCGGATCATCACCAACGCCCCCAGGATCAATGCGGGCAGGATGCCGGATATCTCCAACGGAAGGCAGAGCGATTTCTTTTTTACCGACATGGAGCTGCAGGCTGCGCGGATGAACCGCGCCGGGGAGAGGGCTGCCGCCCGGGAAAATGGCGGAGGGATTGACCCGGCGCAGGCTGCCCTGCATACGATCGTGGACCTGGTCTGCAATAAGCTGCCCCGCTACTATCATATCCCTCCCTCGGAGATCCAGGTGCTCACACCCATGCAGCGGGGGATCGTAGGGGCGGAAAATCTCAACCAGGAGCTGCAGAGGGCTCTGAACCCTGCGGAGTCCGGTCCGACCGGGACCCGCGGGAGGGCGATCGGTTTAAAAAGGGGAGGGGTCTCCTTCCGTGCCCGCGACAAGGTCATGCAGATCCGGAACAATTACGAAAAAGAGGTCTTTAACGGAGACATCGGGATCGTCCTCTCCGTGGATATGGAGGAGAGGAGCCTTATCGTGCGCTTCGATGACCGGGACATTTCCTACGATGTATCGGAACTGGACGAACTGGTCCTGGCCTACGCGGCGACGATCCACAAGGCCCAGGGATCGGAATACCCTGTCGTCGTGATGCCCGTCCTCATGAACCACTACATCATGCTCCAGAGGAACCTGATCTACACCGGGATCACCCGCGCGAAGAAAGTCCTCGTCCTGGCCGGCACGAAAAAAGCACTCGCCTGCGCCGTGCGCAATGTCACTGTGACGAAGCGCAACACGATGCTGCGGCAGCGCCTTCTGCAGGCGCTCGGAGGACTTTTGCCGGCGAAGGTCCAGACCCTCCGCGCCGCCGCCTACGCAGACAGGATCCGCCTGACCGGTCCGGAGGCGGGAAGAAATCAGGAATAAAGAGCAGAACCCATACAAAAAGCGCAATACGTGATAAAGGCTGCGCGAGAAAGGAAGAATATTTTTAAAAACATTGATAGCACACGCTTTCAATATGTGTTATGATGCAGTGAGTTGTTTGTATACCATATTATTTATATGGATGATAATTTATGCCGCAGTCCGGAAGGCGGTATTCTTTTACGACAGAATCAGGGGGAGGCGGAGGAACGTTGTAATGAGCAACCTGAACAGTCTGAACAATTGTATCAATTACCTCTTGACCGGGGCGCAGCACGCAGTTTTCCAGTACATGAAAAAGAACCTGGCGCGTTTCGACATCACGCCGATCCAGTATGGCGTACTGGGATGCATCTGGGAATTTGATATGCATAATCCGAAGGATATCGCCGCGCACCTGGGAGTGGAAAACTCCACGATCTCCGGTATCCTGGAGAGGATGGAGACGAAAGGTCTGATCCACCGCACGATCGACAGTGCGGACAGGAGATATATCCATATTGAACTCACAGATATTTCCAGAGATCTTGAACTCCCGGTCCGGACGGTTGTCACCGGCGTGGACAGAGTCGTCCTGGAACAGTTTGATGAAAAAGAAGTGATCATGCTGAAGGAGATGCTTCGCAAGATCAATTCCCAGGAGCTCCCGATCGTCGAGTCCTGAAGGGCGTGTGACAACTTTTTCATCGTTGGATCCTGAAGGACTTCTGACAGATTTCTCATCGCCGGGTCCTGAAGGGTTTGTGACAGATTTGTCAAAATTGTCTTGTTTTTGTCAATTTTAATCAATATTGAGGAGCAGGCACCTGAAGCGGTGCGGCCATGGACCGGTTTCCCGTGGCTGCACCGCTTTTTTGTTTTCTGTGCCGCTTTTCGACTTTTCCAGAGGGATTCACCGGCGTGAAAACAGCGATTCCTATTGAATTCAATAAAACTAACAGGAACAACATGAATTCACGTGCAAAACAGCGAAAAACAGGGGCTGGGTACCGTAATTGAAAATATGACATTTCGATATTGGGTTGAATTTTTTTCATGATAAATTCAAGCTTGTGCAATGTACACAAAACCGCGGGAAGTATTTTTGCAGTTTTGACGGCGGAAAGTTTCTTTGAAAAACTTGTTATTTCCTTTTCAACATGATAATATCAGTGTGTAAGTTGCGACGACTTATATTTTTTTACACAAATAGTTAGCGCGCTAAATATTTAACAAATCAATTGTTGCTAGCATCTTGCAACAGGGGGGTAATCCCGAAAGGAGGAGTTTACATCAAATGAATTTTGGAATCTTGGTTTTGGTTCTTGCCTTAGTGCTGTTCGGCGTTCTGGCGTTCCTGCAGCTCAGTGCGCTGATCCTGGCGCCTCTGGTATCGATCTTCGTTATCGTCTGCAGCAGCTTCCCCGTAGAGCTTCTGCCTGAAGGCGTCGAGAAGATGACCGTCCTGACGGGCCTGAAGCAGCTCTTCATGCCGGCGGCATCGGCGTATGTCACAAGTTACTTCCTGGTATTCTTCGTAGGCGCCCTGTTCGGTGTGGTCTATCAGTTTACCGGCGCTGCGGAATCCATTTCCAAATGGATCGCAGGCTTCAGCAAGGGCAAATTTGCAGCCCCTATCATTTTCATCATCACCACCATCCTGACCTATGGCGGCGTTTCCGGATTCGTCGTATTCTTCGTTATCTATCCGATCGCGCTGAACCTCTTCAAGGAGTCCAACCTGACCAGGCGTCTGATCCCGGCCGCGATCTCCGCAGGCTGCTGGACCGTTTCCATGGTCGCTCCCGGTTCTCCTTCCATCCAGAACGTCATCGCCATGACAAACCTGAACACACCTTCCACCGCTGCATTAGCACCTTCCATGGTTGCAGTCATCGTCGAGTTCGTTCTCATCTTCGTATGGCTTGAGTGGAGGGCACGTTCCTTCACAAAGAAGGGCTACTTCTTCGATGATTCCAGGCTGAAATTCCAGCTGGATCCCGAGGAGCTCGGCCAGGGCGGCCGTGAGGACCTTCCTCACTGGGGCATCGCTCTTGCTCCCATCGTCCTGATCCTGGTTCTCTTCAACGGCTTCAAGGTTCCCGTCGAGGCAGCTGTTTTCGCAGGTGTTGCTGCAGCTACCATCCTGATGTGGAAGAAGGTTCCGGGCGGCGTCAAGGAATGGCTCAAGGTCTTCAACAAGGGCGCAGCTGACTCCGGTGTCTCCATCCTGAACACTGCTATCGTCGTCGGTTTCGGCGGTATCGTTCAGAAGACCCAGGGCTTCCAGGATCTGGTAGCAGCTCTGAAGACATGGAACATCTCCCCTCTGGTATTCGTCATGCTGACCGTCGCGATCTGCGCAGGTGCCTGCGGTTCCGCTTCCGGCGGTATGGGTGTTGCCTTCAACGCCCTGACTGATACCTATGTTGAGCTCGGTGCAAACCTCGAGCAGGTCCACAGGATCGCAGCCATCGCGGCCGGTACTCTGGATACTCTGCCTCACCAGGGCGCACAGATCACCCTGCTGGGCATCTGCAAGATGACCCACAAAGAAGCATATTTCGATATCTTCGTCACACAGATCGCGATTCCCTTCATCGCCTGCTTCGTATTCATTGCGTGCTGCGGCATGGGAATGTGATCAAAGGGGATCGGAGTATGTCAGAGGCTGCAGGTCCGGTACTGATGATCTCTCAGTGCTGATGATCTGAGCCGGTAGTAGTCCTGAAAATGCGCTGACTATCTCTTTCCATTGATCATGACATGGGAATGTATCGGTTACAACATTGCCTTCAGCCGCACCGGCTGCATGGGATGACAATGGAACAGGACGGCAAAACAAAGGTAAAACGCTGAGTGGCCGGATCCGCACAGCCTGTCCGGGTATATCTGGCGGATCCGGAGCCCCCCCGAGGCGGAAAACGAGATTCTTCCATTTACACAAATGGGGAAAAAGTGTATCATTATTAGTGCAATCGCTGCCCCGGGAGGGGCGGCAGAGCAATAGAAGTATTCATTATGGAATCCTAAAATCCAAAAGGAGGAAAAAAATGGAATTCAAGAACTTACTGTGCGAAATCGAGGATGGTATTGCTGTAGTTACGATCAATCGTCCGAAGTCCCTCAACGCTCTTAACAGCGAGACTCTGGCTGAGCTGGATGCCTGCTTTGCAGCCATCGAAGCAAATCCCGATGCAAAGGTTCTGATCCTCACCGGTTCCGGCGAGAAGTCCTTCGTCGCAGGCGCTGACATCTCCGAGATGGTCAATGCTTCCGCTCCCGAAGGCCGCACCATGGGTCTGCTGGCCCGCGTCGCTTTCAAGCGCCTTGAGGATATGGAAAAGCCCACCATCGCTGCAGTCAACGGCTTCGCTCTGGGCGGCGGCTGCGAGATCTCCATGGCCTGCGATGTGACCCTGGCTTCCGATAACGCAAAGTTTGGTCAGCCTGAGGCTGGTCTTGGAATCCTTCCCGGTTTCGGCGGCACACAGAGACTTCCCCGCCTGACCAATAAGAAGATCGCAAAAGAGCTCATCTTCGGCGCTGACATCATGATCTCCGCTGACGAAGCCTGCCGCATCGGCCTTGTCAACCATGTCTATCCTCAGGATCAGCTCATGGCTGAGGCCAAGAAGCTTGCCGGCCACTTCATGAAGAGCTCCCCTTACAGCATCGCTCTGGCGAAGCAGGCGATCAACGTCGGTCTTGACACTGACCTCGACGCCGGCCTGAAGCTTGAGGCGAACCTGTTCGGTCTGTCCTTCGCTACCTTCGACAAGAAGGAAGGCATGACTGCATTCCTCGAGAAGAAGAAAGAGAAACACTTCATCGGCAAGTAATGTATGCCTTTCGAATGGAACTGCCGCTTGACCCCGGGACCGGCCGGTCCTGCCGGGTAGTGACAGATTCCGGACAGCATCCGGCATGATTATTCTTTTTTAAGGATCATGGGCCGGTCATGCTGTTATGAATATGGTAACCATACATTTCCCATTTGATTGCCGCAGGCGCTCCTGCAGTTGCCTGCGGCAATGTTTTACCTTTTTTTAGCTCGATTTTACCGCACAACATCAAAATAACGCCAAAGAACACTGACAATTACGGAAATATCGTAAAATAGTGCGGCAAATACACGGATTTAAAGTAAAAATACGACATATTCATTTTCGATCTTAACATCATTATATAGACTCATAAAAAGGAGAAAAACATGTCTGTTAAGCCTATTATCAGCGCAGCAGAAGCTGTAAAGTTTTTACAGGATGGTATGACGTTTTCAACGACCGGCTTTGTTGCCTGCCAGATGCCCGAGTCCACGAACAAGGCCATCGAGAAGAGCTTCCTTGAGACCGGCCATCCCCGTGATCTGACCCTGATCTATGCAGCTGCACAGGGCAACCGCGACGGCAGCGGCGCAGACCACTTCGCACACGAAGGCCTGCTCAAGAGAGTCATCGGCGGCCACTACAACATGGTTCCCGAGCTCGGCAAGCTGATCTTTGATAACAAGCTGGAAGCCTACAACCTGCCGCAGGGCACGATCTCCCAG
>JAFWDM010000013.1 GCA_017513005.1 Lachnospiraceae bacterium | reverse complement strand
GGTCCTGATCCGCCAGCTGAAGCAGGTCCTGAAGAATGGGGACGCGGCCGTGATCTACGCGGAAGCGCGGTACTCCCTCTGCGGTACGACGGCGGTGCTGCCCTCCTCCCTGGGCAAGATGATCAAGATCTTCAAAGTACCTGTCGTGACTTTCATCTGCCACGGACACCATGTGGATTCACCTTTCTGGAATCTGCACAAGCGCGGCATCCGCCCGACGGAAGCCGAAATGTCCCTGCTCTTTACGCCGGATGATCTGAAAGAACTGTCTGTGGACGAGATCAACGACCGCATCGTGCAGGCATACCAGTATGATGATTACGCCTGGCAGAAGGAGCGGGGCCTTAAGACCCATTATAAAAAGCGGGCAGAAGGCCTGCATAAAGTGCTCTATCAATGTCCGGCCTGTAAAACCGAATTCCGCATGTCCTCCTCCGGCACCACATTGAAATGCGATGCCTGCGGCAAGACCTGGACTCTGTCTCCTTTGAACGAATTGTCCGCGGATTCGGGAGAGACCGAGTTTTCCCATATCCCGGACTGGTACGAGTGGGAGCGGGCGAACGTCCGTGCCGAGGTCGAGGCCGGCACCTATTCCTCCGGTCCGCTGCCGGTCGAGGTCGACACCCTGCCCAATGCCAAGCGCTATATTTATTTAGGCAAAGGCACTCTGGTCCATGATATGAACGGGTTCACCGTATCCGGTAACGACGTGGACGGGGATCCTTTCTTGATGGAGAAACCGGTCTCTTCCCTCTACTCCTGCCACATCGAGTATGATTATCTGGGTAAGTCCGGGGATTGTGTGGATCTGAACACCTTAGACGATACGTGGTACATCTATCCCTACGCAAAAGAAAAAGCCGCTCAGGAGCGGCTGCGAGCGGAAAACCCCGGGTTCTCCGTCACAAAGATGGCCTTGGCCACTGAGGAATTGTATTTCCACGAGCGGGCGGCCGAAGGCAAGCCCTGTCGGAAAGGGCTGGCATAAAGCAAAGAAAAATCGTGTCCTGATGGGCACGATTTTTTGTTTTACCGAGTCTTTTTGGAGAGAAATCAGAATTGGAGGGTTTCCTCTCCAAATTTACTTTGATTTTTCTGGAGACACTATCTTCATTTGCCGAATTCATCTCCAGTTTCTTTTGATGACACTTGGAGAGGATATCCTGTTTTGTTCATTTGTCTCCATACTTTTTGGAGAAAGGTTGTCATTTTTGCTCATTTCTCTCCTGGAGACAATGAAGCGGTTTCACCGATTCTTCTCCCAAAGCGCTGTTTGAAACGCATATATTCAGGACATTACTCCCTCGTCTGTAGAGAATAATATTCCCACCGGTCGCGATCTTCTCCCCGATAGCAGAAGCGGTCGTATCCATTGCCGGTAAAGTTAAACATGAGTGGATCCGAAAGGACCTCGCCGCCCTGCAGCAGGAATTGGCATTCCAGTGTATCCGGTTTCAACAACACCAAACGCCCGTCATCATCCTGCAACAGGATCGTCTGGCCATCGGCCATAGCTTCGAGGATCATCATGATCGATGAACCATAAGGCTCAAAGTCGACCATCCCAGCCTCATTCAGAAAACTAGTATACGGTTCCAGCGCCGTTTTCCCTTCTTCATACTGCAGGAAGGAGACGGCTCCTGTCGTGCAGTCGATGTAATAGACCCATCCCTTTCGCACGGTGGTGTAATTTGTCAGCAGGATGTGCTGTGCATCTACGCTGTAGATCATCTCCGGCTCATGGGCAAACTGGATCCTTCCCAGGTCATACGTTTCCTGCGTGCCATCCGGACGTTCGATCAGAAGTTTGCAGATCTCTCCCGTATCAAGATCCATTTTCATGTCGCGTAAAACGACAGCAATACTGCCATCGGACAGAAAGGACGTCGCTGTAAGCACACAGCTGTCCGAATCAAACCCTTGGGTCCGGGAATAATCCTTGATCGTAAGCTTGTCGGTCTTTTTGTCGAGCAGAAAGACCTGACCCGATGGAACCTGCCCCGGCGCAATCAATGTATCTCCATACGCAGAGGTGTACATATGTTCCTTTCCACCGTACATCTTGCCGGTCTCCCCATCGATCATCCAGGTCATGCCTGTCCTGTCCTGCGTTACAATGTAATCCCCGCCGAAGGTCATGCTGATCGGACGAGGGATCAATCGATTACCGCCATCCAGCCTCATGTATACATCGAACAGATCCATGTCCGCGGGCATTTCGATCCCGGACTGAGCGTAACTGTATTCTGCAAACTGCCGCATCAGTTCTTCCGCTTCGATGTTCGCCGGTGTCAGCTCGATTCTGCGGGTTTCTGATTCATTCCAGATATAAGGGTTTCCGCCCTCTTCGTTTTGCATGAAAAAGCTGCCCTGCGTGGTCAGTCCAAAGAGCGCTGTGTCTTCACTGCCTCTGGCTTCGACCGGGACCTCAGTCTTGGTCATGACCGCCCGATGCTCCCAAAAGGAAGGTTTGTTTTGTGGTTTGAACGGATTAGGAAAAGCGGTGCACGCGGTCAGGAGCAAGACCAGACACGCGGCACCGGCTAATACTTTTTTCATAGGATCAATCCTCAGCTTCCTGCTCCAGGATCTTCACGAAATCATCGGTCTCGCCCAGATCCCACAGGATGG
>JAFWDM010000085.1 GCA_017513005.1 Lachnospiraceae bacterium | reverse complement strand
GAACCTCGTCGAACCCCTCAAATCCTTTTATATAATCATTGTCCAGGATCTGTTGCTTTCCCGCTTCGCAATCTCTTTTCATATGGGCTTCTGAATCTGATTTTTTTGCCTCGAGAATCATCGCGCGGTGTTTTTTCTTTTCCCTGACATCGATGTCTGACCTACCCAGTCCATTCTCCTGATTCGATCTAACAGCGTAGCCCAGGCCGGAGATGATTCCGGTCAGAAAAACATGATAATAGTCCTCATGGTAATCGTGGTAACTGATCGTAGCAAACAGAATCTTTGTCATCAGATCAGATGCTTTCTGCTCATCGCCGTTCCATAGAGCATCCATTAGAGCTTTTTGAAGGGACCTGTCAAGCGTATCCCTGAAAAAGGTCACGACCGTCTCTTCAAAAATATTTCCGATCTCCTCATTGGGGATCTTCAAATGGACGCTGTTTCCCACCTCGGAAGGGTCCGCCTTTGTGAGGTATCCGGTCATCAGGAGGACGCTCCACAGATTCTCCTCGGATGCATGAAGGCTGTCATAGGTCAGTTCATCCGATATAACCTGAAGGATGGTTCCCCCATTGAGCAAAACCTCAAATTTATCCGTGACATCGAAATCCGTCCGCTTTACAAAGGTTAAAAGAATGCCATTGTGGCTCGTGTTCTTCCAGTAATTTTTCGGGAGCGCATCTTCTCTTTTCAAAAGTGCCGCGGCATAGCTTGCCACATCCCAGGGGCAGTAGACCTGTGTGTTTCCAAAGACATAGCCGTCGTACCAGGTCCTGACCATATCCATTTTATCCTGTCTGCCGATCGCGCCCAGGAGCCTGTCAACATCCTCCCGCGTAAATCCAAAATATCCGGAAAAATCCTCATCGAGAACGGAATAGGACATAAAATTATTAGTTCCGGTAAAGATACTCTCCTTTGCGATCCTGAGGCAGCCGGTGATCACGGCAAACTTCAGATATTCATTGGTCTTCAGCGCGGCGTCAAATATTTCCCGGATGAGGTCCAGCATTTTTTCATAGTATCTGTTTTCAGCTGTGTTTTTTTCATTTGCTATGGATAAAGGGACATCATATTCGTCGATCAACAGGATCACCGGCTTCCCGTATTGAGCCGCCATCATGCGCATGATCGTTTTTAAGGAGGACTTGACTTCCGCAAGATCCGCCTTCCTTTCCACCAGACACTGACATACTTTTTTGTCATCCGCATTGACTTTTTGACTGGTCATTAATTCACTGTGCTTCTTACACAGGTCAGCCAGTTTGACCAGCAGTATTTTATAAGCCTCCTCAAAAGAAAGGGCTTCGACACCTTTAAAGGTCATAAAAAGCACAGGATACCGGTTCATCCATCCGGCACAGAATTCTTCATGTTTCATGACAGACAGACCTTTAAACACGTCACTGCTGTCGCCTTTTTGAATGCTGAAAAAGCTTTCCATCATGCTCAGCATCAGAGTCTTGCCAAACCGCCGGGGACGTGTGAAAAGAGTGACCTCATTGTCTGTTCCCTCTACAAGTTCATATAGGATCTCGGTTTTATCAATATAGTAGCTGCGGTTTTTTCGGATTTCGTCAAAGTCTTCTCTGCCCACAGGGATTCTTACAGGAAACATTCCTCTCCTCCTCTTCTGCGCATGAATTGATGAATGCTCATGTTTCTGGCAGTTCTCCTGAGAACAGAGAGCATTCGGAGCAGTTTTTTTTAATTCCTGTATTTCCATTTTATCGAGTAGCAGCATTACTATCAACCTGTGTCACCAAAATGCTTCAGCTATCTGCCTCCATAGCCCTCCTGATCAGGTCTGTCTCGTAGCCCTTGCGGTGGAGGAAGGCCATGGTCTTCTGTCTCATCGCATAGTCGGCCTCCCCCGGGTCATAGCCGCGTTTTTTCAGCAGGCAGCGGATCTGGACAAGCTGGGCTTCCTCCGGATCTGTCTCCTCCTCGATAACTGCAAAAGCTCTGTTGATCTCTTCTTCGGAAATACCGCGTTCCAGAAGGTCACGGCGGATCCGCATGCAGCTCCGGCTATGGATGTAACTGCGTACATAGGTCTGTGCATAGCGCTCATCGTCCAGGTAGCGTGCCTCTTTGAGCTTCGTGATACAGTCTTCGATGATCGATGGCGGGTAGCCGGCGTCCTCCAGCTTGGTCCGGAGGCGCCGCTCCGTGTAGTCGCGGCTGCCCAGGAGGGTGCCGCAGCGCTGCATGCAGGAAACCCTGAGGGTCTGCAGGATCTCCCGGTGGATCTCCGGAGCCAGGTCTTCCCCGGGTCTGAGGCCCAGGCGGACCGCTCTGCGGCCGGAGATGGTGAAGGGTTCACCCTCCTCGGGGGTCACGCGGACGCGGGAGGGCACGTGCCCTCTCCCTGCAGCAGGCAAGTCACGAAGAGACGGCTCCGCAGGAGCCGCCCCTTCCATTTTTTCCATGCCGTCTTTTATTCCGTATTCTCTGCCGTCATCTCCGCAGGATTCGACGATCCGGCCGAACCGGTCTATTTTATCTATTGAGAGAATTTTGTTCAATCCCAGGCTCCTTCTGGATACTATTATCATTCCACCGGTTTATCCGCTGGTGCGCCCGCCGCGCCGGCTCCGGCATCCCCGACAGGCTCCGGTTCGGCAGTCCTGGCGCCATCCGGATCCAGGTTGTAGTGCTCGCGCACTTTGCGGTCGATCTCTGCCAGAATGTCAGGGTGGTCGAGCAGGAACTGCTTGGAGTTCTCGCGGCCTTGTCCGACGCGGTTGCCCTCGTAATTGTACCAGGCTCCGCTCTTGTTGACGATGTCGCAGGCGGCAGCCAGATCAAGGACATCTCCGACGTAGGAGATCCCTTTGCCGTACATGATATCAAACTCCGCCTCCTTGAAGGGCGGGGCGATCTTGTTCTTTACGATCTTGACCCGGGTGCGGTTGCCGATGCTCTCACCGCCCTGCTTTAAGGTCTCGATCCGGCGGACATCCATGCGGACACTGGAATAGAACTTGAGGGCACGGCCGCCCGTCGTCACCTCCGGATTGCCGAACATGATCCCGACCTTTTCGCGCAGCTGGTTGATAAAGACGACGGCGCAGTTGGACTTGCTGATGACGGCAGTGAGCTTCCGCAGCGCCTGGGACATCAGGCGGGCGTGCAGGCCGACATGGGAGTCACCCATTTCCCCATCGATCTCCGCTTTCGGCACGAGGGCCGCCACAGAGTCGACCACTACGATGTCGATCGCACCGGACCGGACCATGGTCTCCGTGATCTCCAGGGCCTGCTCTCCGCTGTCCGGCTGGGAGATATAGAGATTGTCGATGTCCACGCCGATATTCTTCGCATAGACAGGATCCAGTGCGTGCTCTGCATCGATGAATCCCGCGATTCCGCCGCGGCGCTGTACCTCGGCAATCATATGCAGGGTGACGGTCGTCTTGCCGGAGGACTCCGGTCCGTAGATCTCGATGATCCTGCCGCGGGGGATCCCGCCCACGCCCAGGGCAATATCCAGGCTCAGCGAACCTGTCGGGATGGTCTCGACATTCATCTGCGCATCCGGGTCACCCAGCTTCATCACGGCACCTTTGCCGAACTGTTTTTCAATATGTGCCAGCGCCGCGTCCAGTGCCTTCTGTCTGTCCTCTCTGGAAGCGGCGGTGTCTTTGGAAATACTGGTCTCTTTTGCCATTCTCTTCTCCTTTTTCTATATCATTTTTCTATGCCGCAGCACTTTGTTTTATAGTTCTCGTATTGTGACTGTTTATAAGCACAGATCCACCCGTTGGCGCTGCATCGCAGCAGCGGAGGTTACCAGGTCCTGTATCGGGACTGCAGGGGGTACCGGTTTCTGTCAGTAAAAAGGGAATGACTTCTCCGGTGCCTTTAGCTGCACGAATGTTCGGAACATCCGTTCGCATCTAGTATAGCATCCCGCCTGTCCGCCTGCAAGTCCTTTTTTCGCCTGATTGTTCTTTTTTCACCAGAATACTCTTTTTTCGCCTGATTATTATTTCCCTGAATATTCCTTTTTCCCCGAATGATCTTTTTCTGACTGCGGGCTGTTATTTCTTTCTCAGGTTTTCTTTTCTCTGATCCTGACCTGTCTGCCTCAAATCTTCTTCCATCTGCCGTCTGGTTTTCCCCGCCGGAACGGCTTTAAAAAGCCGCACGCAAAAATCGACCGATCTTTGCGCCCGGCTAAAAAAAATCCATTCTGTCTTCAGTTCGCGTTATTTTGTGTGCTGAATGATTCAGAACGAAGCATTTTATTCAGAACAATAAATTCAGAACAAACTTCAGTATAGCTTTTTCATATACACAGGTCAAGTCCGGCTGGCATTCTTCCCGCCGGTCAGCCACATCAGCCCTCCAGGTCCTCGATCTTCCCGCCGGTCAGCCGAACTGCCTCGGCGATCTGGCCGGATGTGACCTCGCCCTCCCTGGCCAGCTCCGCCGCCGTGACCTTCCGGCCCAGGGTACCCGCCAGTTCCTTCGCCTTGTCCGCTACCAGGTTCACAAGATCCTCAATCTCCCTGTCCATGGCATTGTCGTCCAGCATCATGGAGATCATGTCCTCCATGCTGTCCATGATCCGCCGACCCAGTTCGCCGTCCACCTCCCGCGGGCTCTCCAGGTGGCCGAGGAGGGTGACCCCTGTCACCAGGGCTTCGTTTCCGGCGGCGATCAGGTCCTCCATGCTGACGCCCTGCCCGGCATACAGACGGGCGATATCGACAACGTTCCCCAGCATCTGCTCCGAAAGCTCCTTCTGGGCGGAGGGCTCGCCTGCCATTGCGGAGATCTTCACCGCCTCAAGAACAGAATCGGAAAGCACCGGGATATCCGCCAGCATTTCCTGATAGGAAGCCAGGAACTCTCTTTCCTCCGCAGAGAGAGCGTCCGGATCCACAGCCTTCCCGTCAGTCGCAGTGCCTGCTGTGGTGTTGTCTATACCGACGCTCTCTGCAGGAGCAGTACCTGCTGTGGTGCTGTCCGCACTGACGCTCTCTGCAGGAGCCATATATGCATCTTTCCTGACGACCACGATCCGGTGGGCCTTCAGGTAGGATTCCACCTGCTGCAGCTGTGTCTCATCGAGGGAAAAGGCTCTGAAGATCTGTTCGATCTCCCCGCGGCTGATCCGCCCTCCGTTTTTTCGCCCCTTCTTCAGGGTCTCCTGCATTGAGGCCATAAAGGCCTGCTCTGTTTTGATCTGACTGTTCTCCATAGAATTCTTTGAATCCTTTCGAATTCCTTCTGTTTACTGTCCCTCCCTTTACCGACAGGTACAGCCGCGCACTGTTTCGCTGCGCTTTCAACTACTCAGCCGACTGCGGATGTTCAGTGTATTTTACTGGTCCAAAAGGCGCGGCTGTTCTCCTTTTTTTACATGCATGTGCGTAAAGAGGTGGTCCTGGCAGTATTCCAGTCCGCCTTCACACCTGCTGCAGTACCGGAATTCCAGCTCCTCCCCGTCCTTTTCCGTGCGGCCGCAGATCGCGCATCGATGCAGCGTTCCAGACGATCCCTGGTGTGGCGCATTCATATGCTTTCTTCTGCCTTCCGCCACTGCGCGCTTAAACTGCTGCCTTCTGCGGACCTGTCCGGGAGAATATGCCATCCAGTTTCTGGAGCGCAGGAACAGGAGCAGGACATTGATGAGGGCCGCCGCGATCACAAACCGCTCCGCGCTGTTTCCGGTGAACAGGCTCAGCAGCAGGAAGCCTACGTCGATCCAGCCCAGATACTTGACCTTGATCGGCAGAACGAAAAAGAGATACACCTGGGACTCCGGGAAGGTCAGCGCAAAAGCCAGAAAGATCGACATATTAATATAGTAGGTACTGAAAAAAGCAGCCCCGCTTTTGGTGAGCTGGGCCAGAACGATTCCGGAGGCGCCCATGACCCGGAGATAGACCACCCAGGCAAACGCGCTCAGGATCGTCAGCAGGATCCCCAGGAAAATATAGACATTATACTTGTAATCGCCCCAGACATTTTCCAGCATCCGCCCGATGCTGTAGTAAAAATACAACATGATCGCGACGAAAAAGTAATTGGATCCCGCGTCCGGAGGAACCAGCAGCCAGGAGAGGATCCGCCAGAACTGGCCGTTCAAAAGCGCCGTCACGTCGAGTGTCAGCAATGAGAAAACAGATGGCTGCACAAAGTAGAGTACATAGCCGATGATATAGAGGATCACCAGCTTCATAGACAGGTTGCTGACTGCATATTTGCCGAATTTACGTTCAAAATTACTCATTCAATGCCTCCTGCGGAAAAGACACCGGTATACAAAAGATTATTAAAGCATAATTATCAGCATTGTATCATCGGAGGTTTGAAAAAACAACCGGGCAGGTCTCCTGATGCAGGGTCGTTCGCCTTCCCGGTACGCCGGGCCGTTTCCATCCCCGGTACGTTGATTTTTGAGCCCTGTTCAAGTATAATGAGAAATTCAGAAGCACACTGTCTGTTCACTATTGCGCGTGAATAGTTCATGCATCTTATGACGGTTTCACGGTTTCGAAAGGAGCTTTTGTGATTTCTAAAGACTATACACTGGGTATCGATATCGGATCCACAACGGTCAAGATCGCGATCCTGGATCCCGCCTACAGCATCCTGTTCGCGGATTACCGCAGGCATCACGCTGATATACAGGGAACACTGCGCGGTCTCGTCCGGGACGCGCTCGCACAGCACGGGGATCTCACGGTCCATCCCGTGATCACGGGGTCCGGCGGCCTCACACTGGCGACGCACCTGCAGGTTCCGTTTGTGCAGGAAGTCGTCGCCGTTTCCACCGCCCTGGAGAAGATCGCCCCGAAGACGGATGTGGCGATCGAGCTGGGCGGAGAGGACGCCAAGATCATCTATTTTGAAAACGGCAGCATCGAGCAGAGGATGAACGGCATCTGCGCCGGCGGCACCGGGTCCTTTATCGACCAGATGGCCAGCCTTCTGCAGACGGATGCGGCAGGGCTCGACCGGTATGCCCGCGATTACCGGTCTCTCTATACGATCGCAGCCCGCTGCGGTGTCTTTGCCAAGTCCGACATCCAGCCCCTGATCAACGAGGGGGCGACCAAGGAGGATCTGGCGGCCTCCATCTTCCAGGCTGTCGTCAACCAGACCATCAGCGGTCTCGCCTGCGGCAAGCCGATCCGCGGCCATGTCGCGTTTCTGGGAGGGCCCCTGCATTTCCTGCCGGAGCTCAAGGCCGCTTTCGTCCGCACCCTGCACCTGGACGCGGAGCACACGATCGACCTGGAGAACTCTCATCTCTTCGCCGCCATGGGCAGTGCCATGAACGCACAGGAAGAGACACATGTCCTGCTCTCCGAGATGGCGGACCGCCTCTCGGGCCAGCTCCACATGGAGTTTGAGATCGGCCGCATGGATCCTCTCTTTTCCACACAGGAGGAGTATGACGCGTTCTGCCGCAGGCATGAGAAGGCCTGCGTGAAGCGCGGCGAACTCGCCGACTATCACGGGAAGTGTTTCCTCGGGATCGACGCGGGCTCCACGACGACCAAGCTGGCCCTCGTGGGGGAGGACGGCACCCTCCTCTATTCCTTCTATTCCAATAATAACGGGAGCCCCGTGCGGACAGCCATCCGGTCGATGGCAGAGATCCACCGCCTGCTCCCGCAGGACGCGCAGATCGTGCGCAGCTGCTCCACCGGCTACGGCGAAGCCCTGCTCAAGGCAGCCTTCCTCCTGGATGAAGGCGAGGTCGAGACAATCGCCCACTACTACGCCGCCGCCTTTTTCGACCCCGAGGTCGACTGCATCCTAGATATTGGCGGCCAGGACATGAAATGCATCCGCATCAAAAACCACGCGGTGGACAACGTGCTGCTCAACGAGGCCTGCTCCTCCGGCTGCGGTTCCTTTATTGAGACCTTCGCAAAATCCCTGGATTATTCCGTGCAGGATTTCGCGAAGGCGGCGCTCTTTGCAAAACACCCCATCGACCTGGGCACGCGCTGTACCGTCTTTATGAATTCCCGCGTCAAACAGGCCCAGAAAGAGGGCGCGGACGTCGCGGACATCTCCGCCGGCCTCGCCTACTCCGTGATCAAAAATGCCCTGTTCAAGGTCATCAAGGTCTCGGACGCCTCCCAGCTCGGGAAAAATATCGTCGTCCAGGGCGGCACCTTCTACAACGACGCTGTCCTGCGCAGTGTCGAGACCATATCCGGCGGCCAGGTCACACGCCCGGACATCGCCGGCATCATGGGCGCTTTCGGCGCCGCCCTGATCGCGCGCGAGCGCTATGACGGCAGGCAGGCGACGTCCATGCTCTCCTTCGAGGAAATCGAAAACCTGCAGTTTGAGACCACCATGACCAACTGCGGCCGCTGCACCAACAACTGCCGGCTGACGATCAACCACTTTTTGCGCGGCGGCAGCGGGGATGCCTCCCTGACCGCCTCCGAACTCGAGGAAACAGTTCCTGTCACGGGCGAAGGAGCTTATGAGCCCTCTGTGAAAAAGAGCGGCGCGGCAGCAGTCGCGGACCGGGCCGCAAAGGCATTCGGAGATACCTTTGAAGGCACCTCCATCGGCAGTGCGGCGGGAAAAGCCCTTGAAACCGTGGATAAAGCCCGCGGAACCGTCGGAGACGCCGCCGGGAGAGCCCGCGGGACAGTCGGAGACGCCGCAGTCAGAGCGAAAGAAACCGCCGGCAGAGCCAGGGAGACCATCAGCGGAGCCGCAGAGAGAGCAAAAGAGACTGCGGACAGAGCCAGAGCAACGGTCGGCAGTGCGGCGGAAAAGGCAAGAGAGACAGCTGATAAGGCAAGAGAAACAGCGGACAGGGCCGCAAAGGCGATCGAAAAGACTGCGATCGGAGAAGCTGCCGGCCGGGCCCGCGAGAGCGTAGGCGAAGCTGCAGACAAAGCGCGTGAAACTGTAGGCGGGGCTGCCGGCAGAGCGGCAAAAGCCATGGAAGGCACTGCGATCGCAGAGGCAGCAGGCAGGGCCCGCGAGACTGCGGAAAGGGCCAGAGAAACTGTCGGCGAAGCCGCCGGCAGGGCACGCGAAACTGCAGATAAAGCCAGGGAGTCTGTAGGCGAAGCCGCAGACAGAGCCCGTGAAACTGCGGATAGAGCCAGAGAGTCTGTAGGCGAAGCCGCCGGCAGAGCCCGTGAAACTGCAGACAAGGCCAGGGAAGCCGCAGGCGGGTCAGTTGACAGGGCACGCGGTGCAGCCGGCAGAAAAACCGCCGACAGGAAAGTGCCGGAACCGGCGCAGGAGCGCCTCTTCATCTCCGGCAACCGCTGCGAGCGCGGTCTCGGCAAGGAAACCTCCCGCAACAACATGCCCAATCTCTACAAGTACAAGCTGGGCCGGATCTTCGGCTACCGCCCGCTCCCTCCCGAACAGGCAAAGAGAGGGACCGTCGGTATTCCCCGCGTCCTGAATATGTACGAGGACTACCCCTTCTGGGCGACATTTTTCACGAATCTGGGCTTCCGGGTCGTGCTCTCTCCGCTCTCCACGCACGAGATCTATGAGATGGGCATCGAATCGATCCCCAGTGAGTCCGCCTGCTATCCGGCCAAGATCGCGCACGGACACGTCATGTGGCTCATCAAAAAGGGCGTGGACTTCATCTTCTATCCGTCCCTCTTCTATGAGAGGACCGAGTTCGCCTCCTCGGACAACCACTACAACTGTCCGATCGTCACCTCCTACCCGGAGAATATCCGCAACAACGTGGAGGAGATCACCGACGGGAAGATCCGTTTCCGCAATCCCTTCATGGCTTTTACCAGCCTGAAGACCATCACGGACGCGATGACAAAGGAATTCGGCAGTGAGATCCCGGCGGACGAGATCCGGGCCGCCTGCGCCTCCGGCTGGGAGGAGCTGGAGCGGTCGCGGCAGGACATCCGGAAAAAGGGCGAGGAAGTCCTGCAGTTCATGGAGGAGAACCACGTCAAGGGCATCGTCCTGGCCGGGCGACCCTACCACATCGACCCCGAGATCAACCACGGCATCCCGGAGATGATCACCTCCTACGGGATCGCGGTCCTCTCCGAGGACTCCATCTCCCACCTGTCCACCCCGGACAGGCCGATCACCGTCCTGGACCAGTGGATGTACCACTCCCGCCTGTATGCGGCGGCGAACTATGTCCGGCTCCGGGACGACCTGGAGATGATCCAGCTCAATTCCTTCGGCTGCGGGATCGACGCCGTGACCACCGACCAGGTCAACGACATCCTGGCGGGTTCCGATAAGATCTACACCTGCCTCAAGATCGATGAGGTCAACAACCTGGGCAGCGCCCGCATCCGCGTCCGCTCCCTGATCGCCGCCATCCGGATCCGCGATGAGAAGCATACGAAACGCCAGATCCGCTCCACGGCCATCAAAAAGGTGCCGTTTACGGAGAAGATGCGGAAAAACTACACGATCCTGTGCCCCCAGATGTCGCCGATCCACTTCGACCTTCTGGAGCCCGCCGTCAGGGCCTGCGGCTACAACGTCGTGATCCTGCCCAATGACAACCGCCGTGCTGTCGACTACGGCCTCAAATATGTCAACAACGACGCCTGCTACCCGTCCCTCTTTGTCGTCGGCCAGATCATGGAGGCCCTGGATTCGGGCAAGTACGACCTCGACAGGACGGCTGTCCTCATGACCCAGACCGGCGGCGGCTGCCGGGCCTCCAACTACGTCGGTTTCATCCGCCGCGCCCTCACAAAAGCCGGCATGGGCCAGATCCCCGTGGTCTCCGTCAACATGTCCGGACTCGAGGAGAATCCCGGCTTCAAGCTGGACCTCAGGCTCATCACCCGCGCCGCCTACGCGGTCGTCTTCGGTGACGTCATGATGCGCTGCATCTACCGCATGCGGCCCTATGAGCTGAAAAAGGGACAGGTCGAAGCCAAACACAAAAAGTGGGTGCGGATCTGCACCGACTTCCTGACAAAGACAAACGGACTCAACCTCCCGAAGGTCCAGCGCCTGGCGGTCCGGATGATCCGCGACTTCGACTCCATCCCGATCCGGGAGGAGCGCCGCCCCCGCGTGGGCATCGTCGGCGAGATCCTGGTCAAATACGCGCCCGCCGCCAACAACTACCTGGTCGACCTGCTCGAACAGGAGGGCGCCGAGGCGACCGTCCCCGACCTGATGGGCTTCATGCTCTACTGCTTCTACAACCAGGTCTACAAGGCGGAACACCTCGGGACGAGCAAGAGCACTGCGCGAAAGAGCACCCTCGGCATCCACGCCATCGAGGCCGCACTCGGGCCCATCTACCGCGCCTATGAAAAGAGCGTGCACTTCGATGCGCCCGCCAGCATCTATGACCTCGTGAAATACGCCGAACCGATCGTCTCCATCGGCAATGAGACCGGGGAGGGATGGTTCCTCACCGGTGAAATGGTGGAGCTCATCAAAGACGGCGTCGAGAACATCGTCTGCATCCAGCCTTTCGGCTGCCTGCCCAACCATGTGGTCGGCAAGGGCGTCATCAAGGCCATCCGCAGAGAGTATCCGCTGGCCAATATCGCCGCCATCGACTATGATCCCGGTGCCAGCGAAGTCAACCAGCTCAACCGCATCAAGCTGATGCTGGCGACCGCGCAGAAGAACCTGGAGAAAAAGAAGAACGGCACAGGCCTTCCCGGCGATACGGAGGATGCACTCACCGAGATGACCCTCTCTCCGGACATCAGCAGTGAAGAGGCGCGGATCGGCTGCGTCCCCGAAAGCCCGGACCAGGCAGAGGCTGTCCCGTCCGGAAAGACCGCCGGCAGAAAGCCCGAAAGACCCCCCGGAAGAAAAACACCGGGCAGGACGATCCGCAGCAGGATCTTTAACAGATTCCGTAGATAAAAACTCCGGCAGATAAAACAATCCGGAAGTTCAGGACCCGCTCGCGAGTCCTGCGCGTCGGATGCAGGGATCCGCACCTGAAAGTGCACATAGCAGTTTCCCGCAAAAAACAAGCTCCGGCGGCAGCCCTGCGCTGCTTCCGGAGTTTTTTTATCCAAAAGCTCCCGCTTTTTATCCGGAAGCTCCCGTAAAGATCCATCCATTCAGGATCCGCACATTTTGCGAGGTAAAACTGTGCAGGAATGTACACAGAAAAACATGCGCAAAATGAAGACAAAAATGAAGGAAGAGTATTCATCTGCCGTCTTTTCCAACGGTCTTAGTACGACGAATACTCTCCCTTAGCAAACACCATCCAATGGACTATCCTCCTTATTGTCTGGCTCTCCGCTTTCTTTCCTCTTCATTTCTGTACTGATTGTACTGTGATGTCCGCCCGGATCTTCGCTGCACGATCTCGTGCTTTCTCCGGCCCCTCAGCATGTTTCCTCGATGTCTTCCTTTCGAAACTTACCTTTCCATCTCCTTCTCTACTATTCGATTGGTGTGATGATCCGAAAATGGACTGTTCCATCCACATTCCCATCCTGCACCTCTCCGGTTTCCGATCCAGACCATGTCAGGTTTTTATTCGTCCGGTACATCTCGTGTTCATCACTGCAGATCTTCAAAATATCCGGCGTCGTGATTCATCACTTCTCTTTGTGTACTCAATTGCGGATCTTATTCAATTGTAACTGCTTTATTTGCTTCACTGTGGAGCAAAAGTTAAATGATTCCGGTGGCGTATACCTTCCTTTCTTCCTCTTTCTCTGAACACAGAATGGTTTCGGAATTGTCAAATTATTATGTGGGAGACTCCCTGAGCAACGCCCTTCGGATCGTCCTCCTGCAAAACTGCTCTTTGAAGCAGCTTCCTTTTGAAAAGCCCTTTGAGGCGATTCATTCATTCGACGATTACTGAAATATTCTGTTCTACAGATTGAAAGAAGATTGATCGGTGAACTTCTCGTCACCTTTTCTTGAAGTACTTTATGTGATTATTATAGGCAAACTCCCCTGATTTGTCAATCAATTATTGCAAATTCGCCTAATTATCGCAGTATTCAGATAAATCAAAAAACTTTACTGTAAAAAAGTGCGGCACTGCAGGGCAGTGCCGCACCTCCTGTTCCGGGTCATCTCCCGGGTCAGTCCAGAGGATACTTCTCCGTGATTTTTCTGATGATGGCTTTCGCCGGCTCAATGCCCGCTTCCCTCTTCTTGATAACGAGAGAGATCGCCTCCGCGACCTGGTCCATATCCTCTTCCACAAGTCCGCGGGTCGTGGCCGCAGGCGTGCCCAGCCGGATACCGCTGGTCACAAAGGGAGACCGCTGTTCGTTCGGGATCGTGTTCTTGTTCGCGGTGATGTGGGCTTCGTCCAGCCACTTCTCCACTTCCTTGCCGGTCAGATCCTCTTTGGTGAGATCCACCAGCATCAGGTGATTGTCTGTCCCTCCGGAAACGATGTCCACACCGCGCTTCTGAAGGCCGGCAGAGAGAGCAGCCGCATTTTTGGCGACCTGCGCCATATAGGTTTTAAAGGAAGGCTGAGGGCCTCCTGGAAGCAGACTGCCTTGGCTGCGATCACATGCTCGAGAGGGCCGCCCTGTGTGCCGGGGAAGACTGCCTTATTGAAGTTGTACTTCTTCGCAGTCTCTTCCATTGCGAGGATCAGTCCGCCCCTGGGACCGCGGAGCGTCTTGTGGGTCGTCGTCGTGACGACGTCTGCATAGGGGAAGGGACTGGGATGAAGCCCCGCAGCAACCAGACCGGCGATATGCGCGATGTCCGCCATGAGGACAGCGCCGCAGGCATCCGCCGCCTCACGGAACTTCTTGAAATCGATGGTCCTTGCGTAGGCGGACGCACCGGCGATGATCATCTTCGGCTTCGTCTCGATAGCGAGCTTCTTTAAAGCATCATAATCGATAAATCCGTTTTCATCCACGCCGTAAGGAACGATGTTGTAGTAAGTACCGGAAATATTGGCGGGGCTTCCGTGGGTGAGATGTCCGCCCTGATCAAGGTTCATGCCCATCAGTGTGTCGCCGGGCTTCAGGATCGCAAACTCGACGGCGAGATTTGCAGAGGCCCCGGAGTGGGGCTGCACATTTGCATAGGTACAGCCGAACAGCTTTTTCGCCCGCTCGATCGCGATCGTCTCGACGACATCGATCACCTGGCAGCCGCCGTAGTAGCGCTTCCCGGAGTATCCTTCCGCGTATTTGTTCGTGAGAGGGCTTCCCATGGCAGCCATAACTGCCTTGCTGACCCAGTTCTCGGATGCGATCAGTTCGATATGATCATTCTGGCGCTGTACTTCCTGTTCGATCGCTGATGCGATTTCCGGATCAACTTTCCTGACTTCCTCAATTGAATACATTCTTTCCCTCCTGATAGTCCTCTCCTGTAAACCACTCCTTGTGACTTCTTTACTTTCTTTATCCGCCACAGAAAATGAGTATAGCAAGAAGAAATCTGTTTCGCAAGCATTAACAGGCATTTATTAGAGGTATAATTTAAAAAAGTGTTTTTTAAGATTCGAAGTGTTCAGGCACAGAGCAGGGCATTGTTTTGGAAAAAGAACCCGAAAAGACATTAAGAATGTGTAAACAAACAGAAAACCCTATTGCCTTTTCCATTTCGGGAGGGTAACATGCTTTTTATACGGATGTCATGGATAGCACAGGTGTCGTAATTGACATGGGACCCATCGATGTCAATTCTGATACCACGGATTGCGGCGCATTTCGTGGTATTCTCTTTTGCGGATGTTCCGCTGAACAGATATACAGATAAACAGATTTTCTGCCAAACAGAAATACCGGTAAACAGATATTCCGATCAGCAGGTGTTCTGACAAGCAGATGTTCTGATAAACAGATATTCCGGTAAACAGATATTCCGATCAGCAGATATTCTGATCAATTGAGGTCTTACGTATGAAATTAAAGAGAAGAGCGCTCTCAGACGAAGGTTTCTCCACAGGCAGGGCAGCCCGGTCCGGGAGACTGCGCGGCGGTATACTGCCCGGCGGATCATTTCCCGCCCGGAAGCTCCGGGTCGTCCGCCCGATGTTCCTGTATATGATCCTGTACCTGATCTCCTTTTTTCTGATCGAGCACTGGAACCGGCTGCACTACACAGTGATCCACACGGCCCTGGACGACCACATTCCTTTCCTGCCTGTATTTATCATCCCCTATCTGCTGTGGTTCCCTTATGTGGCAGGATTCGCAGTATTTCTGCTGATGAAAAACGAGGAGGCCTACCACCGTCTGTGTGCTGTACTGGCGATCGGTATGACGATTTTTGTCGCGGTCTCGATCGTCTTTCCAAACATCCATCTGATGCGGCCGGAGACAATGCCTGTCGACAATGTATTTACCCGCATGATCAGTCTCCTCTACCTGGCAGACACACCGACCAACCTGACGCCCAGCATCCATGTATTCAACAGCCTCGGCATCACCGCTGCCGCCTGGCAGTGGAACTGGCAGACAGACGATGGTTATTCCTATTCCCCGCTTGTCCGGAATTTCTGGCGGGCAGGCATTACTGCGCTGGGGCTTCTGATCAGTCTCTCCACGATGCTGATCAAGCAGCACTCTTTCTCGGACGTTGTGATCGCTGCCGTTCTGTTCCTGTTTGTACACATTCTTGTATACAGGTTCGACTTTGTTTTTGCAGGCAGGCACAGACTTCCGGCGCTGCGGCTCCGTTCGATCCGTTCATAAGCTGCAGGAGCTTCTGCGATCATAACGGATGTTGAAAAAACTATAAAAACGACTGCAAAAATTGCGTGCGTTGAAGATGCTCTGATCATAAAAAACACCTGCGGGAAGGCAGTTTGCGCCTTTCCGCAGGTGTTCCTCTTTATTCTTTCGGTCTTTCCTCCAGAATGATCCTCATGCGGGCCGTGTTCTTTTTAAGGCTGTACTCATCAGGCCAGGTGACGGAGAGTACGCCTCCGGAATAGGTATCCTCCATCCCGCCGGGACCGCTCTCCGCGGCCTGGCGAAGGATCAGCCAGTCGGTCCCCTCCGAGAGCTGCTGACTGATGAGCTCGGCGATCTTGGACTCGGGCATGTCGGTCTGGAAAGAGCCTCGCATGCTGTCGAGCAGCGCGCTGGCATTGACGATCAGCGCGGGGGACATCACCTTTTCGATGATCGCCTTCAGGACCTGCTCCTGGTCCTTGCCCCTCTGGTTGTCCCCGTCCGGGAAGCTGTATCTCTCCCGGCAGAAAGCGAGGGCCTGGCGCCCGTTCAGATGGTTCCAGCCCTTTTTAATGTAAACGCCGGAATCCGTAAAGGCCTCAAATTCATAGTCAGACCAGACATCCACGCCGTCGATCGCGTCGACGATGTCGATGAGGGTCGTAAAGTTGACCCGCACGTAATAGGTGATATCGATCCCGTAGAGGTTCTCCAGAGTCCGGATGGAGGCATCCTCCCCGTAGATCCCGGCATGGGTGAGCTTATCCCGCTTTCCGTAGGAGACCTCAGGAATCTCCACATAGTAATCGCGCGGAGTCGTCGTCATGAGAATCTTTTTGGTCTTGGGATTGATCGTGACGATGATATTGACATCACTCCGGCTCGCCTGCGAGATGTCTCCCTTGACATCGATCCCGCTGATCAGCAGGTTGAAGGGTTCTCCCGGCTCGACACTCTCATACTCCATTTCCGTCCGAATCTCATAGGTATCCACCACGCGGGTGTCCGCTGAAAAGGATTCCATGACCTCCTCCAGGACAGTCCCGTAGGCTTCTCTGTAGACAGCTGCGTCGACTTCGCCGTCCATCAGAGCCCTTGCAACCTCCAGGGCGGTACTGTAGCTTTTGTACTTCACGTCACTGACATCTTTTGTCCCGGTATTCCTGCGGATCGTCTCCAGAAGGACATCCTTTTCCTCTTTGCTCAGATCGTCCACGATCCCGTATTCATACCCTGCCGTATCCGCGATCTCCAGGGCTGCATCATCGCTGCGCACAACGATATTGAGGTAGTCCGTCTTATAAGAACTCTCGGAACTGTGCAGAAGGTTCATGGTCCTGAAAAGATAGCTGCTCCCGACAAGCTGTACCGCTGCCATCAGGATGCTCACGACGACCGCCGCGATCCGGGTCTTCTTATTGCGGATACTGACCAGCAGGATCACGAGCAGCACCAGCGCGGCCAGGACGGCAAAGGCGATCATGACATATTTCCAGGGGATCATCCCGGTTCCGTTGAGCAGGTAGATGAAAAGCGCCGCGGTAGCCGCCTGTACGAGTGAAAGGACTGCCCCGATCCCGCCCAGATTCCTGGTCAGGATCTCTCTCTTCCTCTTCCTCTTCTTCCTGTGGACAGTTCTTTTTTCCTGTGCGTCGTCCTCTCTCCTGTCCCTGTTCTCATTTGATGGCATTTTTCCGTCTCCTCCAGTTGTCTTGTTACTGTCACGACCCCGACTGGCCGCGACCGGCAGCATCGTCTTTCACTCCTGATGGCACAGAAGTGACCAGAAATGTTCCATCATCCCGGATCGTCATCCCTGTGAGTCTGTTCCCGTAAACACACCCCGTGTCCAGCGCGATCATGCCGGTCTCCGGCAGGACTGTCCAGACATCCTCCTGAATCCGCCCGTAGCTTTCTCCCTGAAAAAAAATCGGTGCGCGGTAAGGCGTATGTCCGGTCAGGACGAGTTTTCCTTCATAGGCGGTATCACGCCCCCACAACAGTGTATCCGTCTCGTTTTTTTCCGGATCCGGATCCAGAAGCGAAGCATGGACACAATTGTATTTATCCGTCACATAGTAATACGGCATATCCTCGTACCAGTCCAGATATTCCTGGTATCTGTGTTTGTGATGCAGAAAGGAAAATACCGTCTTATCGCCCTTGTTATAGTACCACAGATCCTTGTTCCGGCCTCCTGTCCGTGCCGCATCGAGCAGCATCTGCTCATGATTCCCGCGTATCAGGACGCAGCGGTCTCCCATCCGTTCCTTCAGCTCCCGGAGAAATACAAAGGTCTCATAGATCTTCGGGCCCCTGTCGATCGTATCGCCGAGGTTAACAAGTGTATCGGTCTCCTCATCAAAGCCCATTTTGGCGAGCAGGTTTTTGCATTCATCCAGACAGCCGTGAAGGTCCGTGATGACCAGGGTCCTTCCCGGTTTTTCTATTCCTGCCGGTACCGGCGGATCCGATCCTGCCTCCGTTCCCGGCTCTGTGAAACCTTTTACCGCATCCCGGTCTGCCTTCTCTGCTGCCGCCTCCGGCCCCGGCCCCGCGAAACCTTCTGCCGCGTCCCGGTCCGCCTCCTCAGCAGGATCAGACCCTGCGCCGTTTTTTTCTTCAAACACGGTATCGAGTCCGGGCGTCTCTCTGTGCGCATCACGAAAAACGCGCCGGACCCTGTCAAAATACAGGGGCTCTGCCTCTGCCAGCTCCTGCCAGCCGAGGATCCGGATCTGCACAGGCTCCGGCATCTCCGTCAGCACATCATACAGGGCGTCGAGATTATTCCCGTACCAGTCCGGTACAGGGATCGATTCCTGCAGCCGCCGGTGAAAACCGTCCCGGTCTGAAACGCCGGAAAGATCTATAAAATATTTTTTCATATCTTCCTCACAGTGGGACCGGAGCGTCATTTGCCGTCGTACAGGAGGCGGAAGGACTCGTAATGGTCATTGGTGTAATAGATCCGGCCGTCATCCGAGTAGACCAGGCGCTCAGGTCCCCGCGAATCCGCCCCCAGGGTATTGATATCACACTCGTGATAGTTTCCCTCCGGGAGCACACCCTCGTAGTTTCCGAAAAAGTCCCCTCCTATGCACATACCGGGTGCGTACTCCTCCAAAGAACCTCGCGTCCATCCCTTTGCCCTGGCTTCCTTTTTCGTCATGAAGTTCAGCGGGAGCCTGCCGTAGGTATGCAGGTACAGGGCGACATCCTCCGCCGTCGTATAGACCCCGTTTTCAGAGATCTCTCCCTGACTGCCGCCGCTGCCGGGATCGGGGGCCTCCTGCCCGGATCCTTCCCCGCGGTCGTCCTCCTGCTCCTGCCCGGAATCCACAGAGGACTCAGCCTCATCGTCCTCCGTACCCCCGTCAGTCTCCTCCAGGCCCTGCATCTGCGGCGCCTGGGCCGTGACGGTCTCCCGCGGTTCCTGTCTGCCCTCCTTTCTGCCGCAGCCGCCCAGGCATGCGATCAGAAGGAGCAGGAGCGGAAGCAGGAGTACTCTCTGCCGTATTCTTTTTCCTCTCAGTAGTTCAGTCATGATCCTTTTCCCATTCAACTAGGCATTGCTGCGGCGCGGGCTGCCCGAGGTGATCCTGCCGTGTGCCTGCAGGACCGGCGTCAGCGTGCGGATGACCGTTTCGATCTCCACGGGCTTACCGATAAAGGCATCCATTCCCGCCTCCAGGCATTTGCGCATATCCTCTTCAAACACATTGGCTGTCATAGCCACGATGGGGATCCCGGCGTGATCAAGGTCCTGCATGCTGCGGATCCGGGCCGTCGCCTGGTATCCGTCCATGACAGGCATCTGTACATCCATCAGGATGGCGTCGTAATAGCCATGCGCGGAAAGGGCGACCATCCGCACGGCCTCCCTGCCATTCTCCGCACTCTCCACTGCAAAGCCCGCCTCCTCCAGAAGTTCACGGGCGATCTCCATATTGAGGGCATTGTCCTCCACGATCAGGAGACGTTTTCCGTGCGGATCCAGTTCGACAAACAGTTCCTTTGAGGAAAAATCTCTCGACGTGCCTTCCGCGGAGGCGGCATGTCCCTCCTCCGGAACCGCCGGGGGGACTCCACGGCCGTAAATGCGCTCCCGGTTTCTCTGCGGTCCATCCTCCCACCTGGTAAAGATCTCCATTTCCGGCCTGCGCCCTTTTCCGGGGCTGCCGGTATTCCCGTCCCGGTTCCTGCTTTTTTCCTGCAGGCGCAGAGACAGATGTATGACGACCTCCGTACCGGCCCCCTGTTCCGTGTGGACATCGATCGTGCCGCCCATGGACTCCACGATTCCTTTACAGATCGCCATCCCGAGCCCGTTGCCCGGGATCCGGCTGACTGTACTGGTATATTCCCGCTCAAAGGGATCAAAAATGCGGCTGACAAACTCCTTGTTCATTCCGATCCCGTTGTCGTAGACAGTGATACGGACCGCCGCATAGCCTTTCGGCGCCCCGTCCTCCTCGGCGATCTCCAGACGGATACAGCCTCCCTCCCCCGTAAATTTCACTGCGTTATTCACGAGGTTCAGCAGGAGCTGCCGCATCACAGTCGGGTCATACCGATACCTGAGTTCCGCCTTCGGATCTGTCACGATCGTAAAGGTCTGATGTTTTGCCCGCACCTGGGGCATCATTGCATCCTGTACATAGGACAGTGTCTCGCGGAGGGCACAGTTCTTTTCATGCAGTTCCAGGCGGCCGCTCTCGATCCTGCTCATATCCAGCACATTGTTGATCAGATCCATCAGGTGTTCCCCGGAATCCAGGATCTTGCACAGACAGTCCTCCACGCGGCTCTTTTCGTCGAGATGCCCCAGCGCTATATGCGTGAATCCCAGGATCGCATTCATGGGCGTGCGTATATCGTGGGACATATTAGTGAGGAAGATGCTCTTGGCGCGGTCCGCATTCCTGGCCCGCTCCACCGCATTTTCCAGCAGCCTTCTCTGCTGCTCCTCGTTCCTGCGCTCCTCGGTGATATCAGCGATCCCGAGGATCATTTCGGTCAGGGGTCTGTCGGTATCCCCGAGACGGACGATCTTCAGGCGCAGATACTCTGTTCCCCCGCCGCGCATAGTCCGAAAACTGCAGGAAATCAGGTCTTTTCCGTCCAGGTTCCGCTTGAGCTCCTCCGGCTCCAGCAGTCGGAGGACCTTCTCCCGGTCCGGCAGATAGACGGCTGCCTGCACAAAATCATGCACCGTGTCCTGAAAAGAAAGGCGGAAACATTTGGAGTACCGTTCCATGACCTGTTCGTTCCGTCTGTAGACCGCATACCGGTCCGTCTCCAGGTTGACGTAAAAGACACTCGTATATTCCATGGAGAGCGCGGCGATCAGGCGCCTGCGCCGCCGGTTTTCCTCCTCCACCTCCCGCTGGGAAGTGATATCCCGCATCAGGATCAGGGCTGTGATATCTCCCGAGGGCGCATCCTGCGCCAGATAGATCGTCTCCCGCAGATGGACGGTATTTCCGAGCCTGTCCAGGACCTGATAGGTCAGATCTATGCTCCGCTTTCCCTCCCGGTAAAACCGCAGCAGCGCCTCCCGGTTTACGATCCGGTCAAATTCCTCCCGTTCTCCGGGCAGGACGATGCGCTCCCGCCAGCTCGCGATATTCACATCCAGAGGTCCCGGGACATCGACGCCGGGGACATGGTAAAAGAGATCCGGGTATCCCCCCGAACCGGAGACCATGAGACCCTGCGAGACATTCATCTCAAAGACGCCTGTCGTATCCTCCGTCAGGACGACTTTATAACGTCCCTCCTGTTCCAGGCGGGTCTGCAGCGAATTGACGTAATTATCCAGACTCTTGGGATAATCCATCCCGTCCGGCGTCAGAAGCGCCCCGCCAAGGCCGCCCCTTTCGGGTCCTGGCTGGCCCATCAGGACCTGTACCGGCACGCCGTCCTTCTCCCGGACCAGACGGATCTCCAGTTTTCTCCACTTGTCCTTCTCCCTGAGCGGAAAGAGAAAGCTGAAGGAGGACCTGCCCTGCAGCATGGCCCGGATGTTTTCCCTGCTTCCCGCGCCTTCGCGCCAGGCAATAAACCCCGGGGCCGACAGCTGTCTGCTCCGCAGCCTGTTCATCTCGGAATAACAGCCGTCCGCCTGCTGCATGAGTTCCTCGATCTCCGGGTCTTTTTCCCGCTCATAGAGGAGATAAAATCTGTCTTCCTCCAGATCGATCAGAAAGATCCTGATATATTCCGATAAATAGGAATCCAGGAGCATCTCCTTCGATATAGAGAGAAGCATATTCCTATCCTGCTCCATCATTCCCTTTCCCATAAACTTTACCCATCCCATACGTCGGGGCCCCGCCCCTGTCAACAGCACCGGCTGCTTTTTCCGGTGACGAACCTCCGGAAAACCTGCCGTACACTGCAGTACCGGATACCGGTCTTATTCCTCCTGCAGTTTCGTGATCAGTGCGAGGATCGCGTCCACGGAGTTGAAATTCTCCGGAAGCAGATCGTTGACATTGATACTGATGTCGAATGTGTCATTGATCTCACTGACAATGGAGATGATATCAAAAGAATCGAGCATCTGGTCATCGATCAGGGCCTTTGCGTTCTCAAAATCTATGTCCGGTCTGGTCTCCTCCAGAATCTCCATCAGGTCCTGTCTGTTTTCCTCCATTCCCTTCTCCCTTCTCCCGGACTTTAGATTTCCGGGCTTACATGCGCTTGCTTATCTTCTCCTCAAGGCCCGGCTGCAGCGTCTCAGAGCCTTCCTTCATCGTACATGGACCGCAGCAGACGGCGGTCGATCTTGGCATGGGCATTCAGCGGAAGCAGGTCCATGCGCAGATATTTATTGGGCCGCATATATTTGGGCAGGCGGTCGGAGAGAGCCGCGATGATCGCCCTCTTCCGGTCCTCCTTCGCCTGATAGACACAGATGATCTTTTCTTTTTTTTCATCATAAAAGCAGCAGGCGACATCGATAAAGCTGATGGCGGACAGCGCTGCCTCGATCTCTCCCAGCTCGATCCTGTGTCCCATGTGCTTGATCTGGTTGTCCGCCCTGGCTGCAAAGAACAGGACTCCGTCATCCTTATAATAGCCCAGATCCCCTGTTCTGTAAATTCGATTCAGGCTTGCGGGCGCGCCGGGTTTCGCCGTAAAGCTCTCCTGTGTCCGGGCGGGATTATTCCAGTACCCGAGCGCGACGCCGGTGCCCTCCACGCAGATCTCACCGCGCACCCCCTGCTCCGCGGGCGTTATGATGCGGGGAACCGTGTTTTCTGAAGCAGTGCCGTGTTCCAGCAGAAAGACCCGGGTGTTTGGAAAGGCCTTCCCGATTGGGAGCATCTCGTCCGGTCTGTATTCCCGGTCCAGAATATGATACGTACAGTTGCAGGTGATCTCCGTGGGGCCGTACAGATTCACGAATACGGCGTCCGGGAAAAAGCGGATCCAGTAGTTGACCGACTTGACCGGCATCACTTCCCCGGAAAACATCACGTGGCGGATGCGCAGCGGTACGCTTGTCTTCACCTCATCCAGCGCGCGCAGGTCCGACACGATCCGGAGCGCGGAGACCGCCCAGATAATGGTATTGACGCCCCGCTGTGCCAGATGCTCCATCAAAAGCGCCGGCATGACAAACATGCGGTGGGGGATCACTTCCAGACTGCCGCCGCAGTGCAGGGCGTTGTAGATATCCTTGACCGAAACATCAAAATCAAAGGGCGCCTGGTTGCCGAAAACCGAGTCCTCCCGGAAGCCGAAGACCTCCGCAAAAGCCTCCACCAGGTCCAGAACAGACCTGTGCGGGACCAGCACCCCCTTGGGGATCCCCGTGGATCCGGATGTAAAGATCGCGTACAGCGGATCCGTATCAATGATGCCGCTTCGCAGGGCAGCTGCCGTCTCGACAAGTGCTTCCACCGCGTTCTCTGTGCCCGGCGCATTCTCCGCGTTCTCTGTGCCCGGTATATCCTGCGGCTGCAGGCCGGCAGGGCAGGGCTTAGTCCCTTCGATGCCGCCGGGCAGGTCCGCACAGGTCTGCCCTTTGAGCAGATCCAGCATAGTGAGGACCGGTACATCACAGGAAACGGGGAGCTCTCCGGGTTTCTCCCGGGCATCCACCAGCATCACCGGGGACAGCTCCTCCAGGATGATCGACAGTCTGCCCGCCGGCAGGGCGGGATCCAGCGGGACATAGAAGTTTCCGCTGTAGGCGATCCCCATAAAAGCGGCGATGGACAGAACGCTGCGGTCGATCAGCACTCCGACAGGGCGGGAGGCCTGTGCGCCAAGGCAGAACGGCAGGGCCGTTCCGCCCGGGTCTTTTCCCTCTGCCTGCGGCTGTTCCTTCTGCGGACAGGCGGCAGGGCCGGCCAGGTCCCGGATCTTTTTTGCGGTACAGACCGCCAGCGCCAGATATTCCCGGTATGTCAGCGACCGGAATTCATCTGCAAGCGCCTTTTTTTCGGGAGAGCGCAGGACGTTCTCCTCCAGCATATACATAACAGTGTTTTTCAACACGATCTCCTCCTGTTCTGTTTGACCTGCAGCGCCGTGTCTGCCTTTTCCGTTTTTTATCAAAAACGATCTGCTTCTCTGTCAGAACTGCGCATAGATAAAGGACGCCATGTCAAATCCCGGCCCGTACATCCCGAAGACCAGAACCGCGGCAATGGCGGTCAGATACACCGCCCAGCGGAAGGGAAGCTGCTGCGAGGCGATGATCCCGCGCACCGTCTGCCCTCTCTCATTGATGATATCCACGGCTGCCACCAGCAGGATCAGGAGGAGGAGCAGGCTGAAATTCCGCTCGTCGACTCCCAGCGTAAAAAGACTCCCGTCAAAAAAGATCCACGGGTTCCATTTGGAGAAGGTCGCGCGCAGGAGGCGGAAAACCGTCCCCGCATCAGGGGCGACGTCGCAGTAGCGGCCGATCGAGACGATGAACAGGGTGCGGACCATCTGGAAGAGCTTCCAGCCTGCCGCCTCCTCCCGGACGCGGCAGATGCGCCGCAGAGCGGCATAGGGCTGCTCAAACAGCGTCTCCGTAGAGACGAAGGTGGCGTGATAAATTCCATAGATCACATACTTCCAGTTCGCGCCGTGCCAGATTCCTACGAGGATGAATACCAGGAAAGAAGCCAGGAAGGAGGGGAACACTTTCCCGAAATAGGGGCTGACTTTCTTCTTCAGGCTTTTCTGCATCTTTGCAAAGGGTTTCGAAAGGGCGATGGGATAAAAGACATAATCCCGCATCCAGTTGCCCAGGGACATGTGCCAGCGCTGCCAGAACTCGGAGATGCTGCGCGCCATGTAGGGCTGCCGGAAGTTTTCCCGGAGCCGGATCCCGAACAGTTCGGAAGCCCCGAATACGATGTCCATGCCTCCCGCAAAATCCGCGTAGAGCTGGACCCCGTAGAAAAGGGCTGCGACAAAGATCGTAAAACCGGCGTAGCGCTGCTGTTCAAAATT
>JAFWDM010000084.1 GCA_017513005.1 Lachnospiraceae bacterium | reverse complement strand
TGCTCGACAAAGAGATCCCTGCGGCAAAAGGACTGCGCAAGCCGGTATGTACCATACTTGCCGGATTGGATCGGACCGAACTGCCGGAAGGCCTTGCATCCGGATGGGTCTGCAGCTTGAACGATGAAGCCGACCTTCGTGATACTGTAAGAGAGATACTTAAAGAGATCGCTTATGTGGATCAGGCGCTTCCGGTGGAGCAGCGGAGGATCTCTACGCGGCTGCGGGAGGTGCTGACAGGACAAAGGATCCTGCCGAACTGGCAGGATGCGGAGGCCTGCTACTATGAAGGCCTTGCCTGCCTCCAGGGCGTCCTTTCCACGGTGGATCCGACCAGGGCGTTCCACTATATCCAGCTGGCAGCCGAATATGGTCTGCCGGAAGCGGCTCGAAAGACCGCTTCGATGTACGCGTTGGGTCAGGGAACGCTGCTCAGCTTGGATGGCGCGTTGATCTGGCAGGAGCGATGCCTGGATGGACTCGAGCTTTTGATCGAGGACAACCCGGATCCGGGACAGTTGATGCTTCAACGCCATGTGGCGTTGGAAGAGCTGACGGGATATCAAACCGAAGGTTGGGCACAAGGGATCTGCGCTGAGGAAACCAAGGAAGAAGGACTGCTTCGCCTGTTGGACAGTGCGGAGGAGCTGGAAGAGGCCGATCTGGTACCTAAGAACGCACTGAGTATAGAGGCCAAGCTGTTCCTGGCCGAACACCACCGCCTTGCAGGCAACAATGATGCGGCATACATGTGGGACCAGGAGGTCCTCACGGCCATGCAGGAGAAAAATGCGGAGATCCCAACGGACGTATATAGTGTGCTGTCCGCTGAAGTCGATGCCGCGCAGGGTGAACGCCTGCTTCAGAGAAATTATAAAGACGGTCTGCAGCTGATGAAAAAAGCGTTGGATACGCTGAAGGACATTGAGGATCCGCTGGCAGTCCGACTGCGCTTTCAAATTGCCTATGAGACGTCGCAGGCGCTGATCACACGGGGCCGTCTCCCCGAGGCGCGGGAAGTCCTCAGAGCTGCGCTGCAGGATGCGGGAGAGATCGAGGCGAACGAAGGGACCGCTCTGGATCCCGAGATGCTGTATCATATGCATTTGAAATACGCCATCTGTTTCGGTCCCAGGTATTCCGAAGAAGCAAAGGAAGCCCTGTTGTCCGCTGAGAAACTGGCGGCGCGTGTCCCGATCAAGGAGAGCGAGAAAGCATCTTTGTATTTGGTTATGGGCTCGCAGGAAGCGTTTGCGCCTGAACAACGGATCGGTTACTTCAGGCAGTGCATTCTGTATGCTGAGTACCTGGACCGCATGGAGCGGATGCTGATGCAGACAGCAGCCAGACGTGAACTGAAAAAAACAGAGAAGCTGCTGCGGCAGGGTGGGCAGGATAAGCCGGGCCTGGCAGAAAGAATCAAGAATATTGTCAGACAATAAAAAATCGGGCAGATGCTTACTGCATCCTGCCCGATATTTCTTGATGTACTATTTCGCGTAGTCGCAGCAGATACTCAGGATCCCGTGGATACGTGGAAAAGGTGAGCGGCCCATCCAGACCTTCTTCGATCAATGCCAGCACATGTGCGCGGTTTGTCAAAGATTCCAAAAGCTGAAGCGCACGCAGATCATGCAGGGCGTCGGAAAAAACGACCAGACGCAGAGATTCCTGCGGTTCTCCATCCGGTCCCGGATAGACCATGAAAGGATCGCCGGCCGGATAGCTGGCGTCACCATCTGCCGTTGCAAAGGGATCGATCGGGTGGATGGAAGTCACGTTGTTATAGAAGTTGAAGCCCCATTGCAGGAAGCCCTGCACCTGGAACTTGTACAATTGCACGCCGAGAATGCGGGTGCGCGCGGAGGGCATGGCAATGAATCGGTTGCTGACCTGATACCCCTGTCCGCAGCAATAGTAGACCCAAAATTCTTCCGGCCGCTTCTGTGTCAGGAAGGGATCCAGATGATTGGTGGCGACGACCGGCACCTTACAGATGCCCTGCGCGAAGTAATCGTAGGAACTCATGGCATCCATGATGGGGAAGCCTTCCAGCAGTTTTTCGACCATAGCGCGGCAGGCCTGGTACTGCGGCAGGTTTTCAGGTGAAGGCTCGTCGGAAATATGGAAATACGTGCGATCTGCTATAGCCAGTTCTTTCAGTTCCCGGATCAGAGCCGGAAGGAAAGCCTCCAGAAAATGCTGATATTCCGGGCTGGTGGCATCGGTCTCCCAGCCGAACAGGCGGCTTTAAACACCATCCTGTACGGCCATGATCTTCGGACAGTGCCTGGCGCCCCACTGGGTGAAAAGATGTGCCATTTCAAAATACCGGATACCTGCGTCCAGACACAGCCGTATGAACCGCCGGAAGCGGGAGAAATCGAAACGATAGGCATCGCCTTCGAGCGTAATGTCGACCAGCTGGGTGGTCAGACGTTCATGTCCCACACGAGTGTCCAACGGCGGTGTCCAGATGGGCACGAGCAGCATATTGATGCCGCGGCGGGCGGCGGCTTCGACCTGACGCTGCAGCAGCGACCAGTACCGCTCGCTCCATACCGGTTCATGGTAATACTGCGCGATACCATCGCAATGGAACCATTCGGTGTGCTTGAGGGTCTGCTGCGGTAATGTGCAGCCGATGACCTCTGCTTCCACGCGGATCTCGGCGGCGTCTGTTTCACTTTCCACGGTGAGCACCAGTGGATAGATACCGGCCGGCGTATCCGCAGAGGATCTGATCTCGATCCACAGGGCGGACCATTCTTTGCTGATCGCGAAAAAACGATCCTCTTCATAAAGCGGTGCCAGACGATCCGGATACAGTCCCGGTTCTGTCCTCAGATAGTTGCCGTCAGAAGCGTCAAAAGCGGGCAGCTGCACGGCGATCGGTGCGACTTTACGTACGCAGATATCCAGACAGGAAGCGGCATCTGCATGAACACGAAACTCCATCCGCCGTTTGAACTCGGCCTCCGGGAAGAGTACGGCCTGGAAG
>JAFWDM010000083.1 GCA_017513005.1 Lachnospiraceae bacterium | reverse complement strand
GAGACTGGGGGGAGATCTCCTCCGAGGCGTCGTGGGTCGTCATGCGCTCCCTCACGACACGCTCCAGCCTGGAGAGACCGATGCGGTACTGGTTCTGCAGCAGCTCGCCGACGCTGCGGATACGGCGGTTTCCGAGATGGTCAATGTCATCGTCGGTGCCGATCCCGTACTCCACATGCATATTGTAATTGATGGAGGCCAGAATATCCTCTTTGGTCACGTGCTTGGGCACCAGTTCGTGAACGCTTCTCTTCAGAAGATCCCCGAGTGCCTCCGCGTCCTCGCTGCCGCTCTCCTGGAAATGCATCAGGATATCGTGCAGGGCGGGATAATAGACGTTCTCCGTGATGCCGAAGTCAGCCGGATCGCAGTCCACGTAGTGCGTGAGATCCACCATGAGGTTGGAGAGGACCTTTACATTGCGCTCCTCTGTCCGGATCCAGACATAGGGAACGGCCGCATTCTGGATCTCATCGGCCATCTCGCGCGTGACGACATCGCCGGCACTGCCGAGAATATCCCCGGTTCCTTCATCGACGACATCCTCCGCCAGTACATGCCCTGTGATGCGGCTTCGCATCGCGAGCTTTTTATTGAATTTATATCTGCCGACCTTTGCCAGATCATACCTGCGGGAATCGAAGAACATGGAATTGATCAGGCTGTCCGCACTCTCGACGGAAAGCGGCTCGCCGGGCCGGATCTTCTTGTACAGCTCCAGAAGGCCGGACTCAAAGTCATGGGACGGATCCTTGGCAAAGCTGGCGCGGAGCTTGGGCTCGTCGCCGAAGAGCTCCACGATCTCCTCCTCCGTTCCGATTCCGAGCGCACGAATCAGGACAGTGACCGGAACTTTCCTGGTTCTGTCCACGCGGACATAAAAAATATCGTTGGCATCTGTCTCGTACTCGAGCCAGGCGCCCCGGTTGGGGATCACCGTGCAGGAGAAAAGGCGTTTGCCGAATTTATCCTTGTCAATGCCATAATAGATTCCGGGAGAGCGGACCAGCTGACTGACAATGACGCGCTCGGCCCCGTTGATCACGAACGTGCCGTTTTTGGTCATCAGAGGAAGGTCACCCATGAAGATCTCCTGCCCCTTGATCTCGCGATTGTTCTCTTTGTCATACAGCTGTACATTGACACGCAGGGGAGCGGCATACGTCCTGTCGCCTTCCTTGCACTTCTCGATCGAATACTTCGCGTCCTTTTCATCGAACCTGTATCCTGTAAAGGAGAGGCTCAGATGCCCGCTGAAGTCCTCGATCGGAGAAATGTCATCGAGCACCTCCTGAAGTCCCTTTTCCCGAAACCACTGGTACGAATTCTTCTGAACCTCGATCAGATTCGGCATCGGCAATACTTCCTTCTGGCGCTGATAACTCATACGGATGCTTTTTCCACTGCCTGTAGGATGTATCCTGTATTTTTCCATCTAATTCACCCCGTCAATCCTGTGAATAGGTACGAAAGCGTTCTCTTTTTTCAGCCATAGAAATGCGCGCAAAAAAGATGCGAATAACATTTTACTACTGCATTCGCCTCAGGTCAACAACTTTTTTTAATATTTAAATATTTTTCAATTCAATAGCTTTTGCAAAATTCTCAGTGCTGCAGCTTTTTTAAAAAACATCAGCGATACAGCTTTTTTAAAATAATTCAGCGGCCGGCAGATACCGACCGCTGAAAGTGTAACCATACAAAAAGAAAGCTGTAAATCGATTACTTGAGAGTAACCTTTGCGCCCTGCTCCTCGACCTTGGCCTTGATCGCCTCGGCCTCTTCCTTGGAGACGCCTTCCTTGATGTTCTTGGGAGCGCCCTCGACGAGCTCCTTCGCTTCCTTCAGGCCCAGGCCGGTGATCTCGCGGACGACCTTGATGACCTTGATCTTCTGTGCGCCGAAATCGGTCAGCTCGACGTCGAACTCGGTCTTCTCTTCCTCAGCGGCTGCTGCAGGGCCGGCTGCAACGACGACACCCGCTGCTGCGGAGACACCAAACTCCTCCTCGCAGGCCTTGACGAGCTCGTTCAGTTCCATTACGGACAGCTCTTTGATCGCTTCGATAAATTCAGCAGTTGTAAGCTTAGCCATTGTATGACCTCCTTAAAAATTCAAATCCCTGATCAATCAGATCTTAATCAATGAAATCCTTAATGAATGAAATCCTAAACGATTTAATCCTTAATGAATAAAAACAATAAACGTCCCTCTTAGGCTTCTGCGGGTGCAGCGGCTCCGCCGTCCTTCTCCGCGATCTGGTTGATAACGCGTGCGAAGTTGGCGACAGGGGACTGCATGCTGCCGAGCAGTCTTCCGAGCAGGATATCCCTGGACGGAATCTGGGAAACTTCCTCGACGCCCTTGACATCGATGACTCTGCCTTCGACAACGCCGCCCTTGACTTCCAGGTTCTTTGCTGTCTTGGCAAACTCACAGATGACCCTTGCGGGAGCGGTCGCGTCCTCCTTGGAAACCGCGATCGCGCTGGGGCCGTTGAGCAGGTCGGAGAGGCCTTCGAAAGCAGTTCCCTTGAACGCGAAATTCATCATCGTGTTCTTGTAAACCTTGTAGAAGACGCCGGCCTCACGGAGCTGTTTGCGCAGTTCCGTGTCCTGCTGAACTGTAAGTCCCCTGTGGTCGACAAGGACCAGGCCCTGGGCACCGTCGATCCTCTCGGAAATCTCCTGGACGACCGGCTGCTTCAATTCAACTTTTGCCATTTTTTTACCTCCTTATAGATTTTTTGCAGCTCCTTCGATCAGGTGCTGCGCTTTCCGACGGAGAGTAATTCAAAAAAGAAAACTCTCTGCCGCGAAGACAGAGAGTTCAAAATACCGATCAAATAACATTCACTGTATTCCCCGGTGCCCTCCGCAAAGGGAACCTTCTGAAATACCGCACAAGATCGAAATGATCACTCATCCTCGGCGGGTGGAAAACCTTTACGCCGCCGGCTGAGGCCCTCGCCTCCCCGGAAGCACCCGCTGTCTTCGGTGGGTCATATATTCAGGACAGTGGCAGGAGAGCAAAGCTCCTGTTCTGCTGTCTGCCGCCGCTGTAACGGGCGGCTGTGCTGAAAACCTTATACAATTTAGCACTGCGGCAGGGGCATGTCAAGTAGAAAATGAAGGATGAACAAGTGCCCCCGTACTTTGCTTCATAAAGCAGCACCCGCTCAGCACCCTCTGCGCCTTCAGCGCCCTCTGCACCCTCTTATGAATGCCTCCGGCATTCATAAGCCTTGTTGGACAGAGGCGCTTCGCGCCTTGTCCAACCCGAAAAAGCGAATATTCCCCGCCTGGTGAGCAAACTCACCCGGCAGTCCATATTCACTTTTCCGGGGTGCTGTTTTTAATACCGGTTGCAGACGACCTTCACGCCGGGGCCCATGGTGGTTGCAAGAGAGATGCTCTTGATGTACTGGCCCTTGACTGCCGCGGGTCTTGCCTTGACGATTGCATCGATCAGGGCGGTGTAGTTGGTCAGCAGCTGGTCCTCTGTGAAGGAAGCCTTGCCGATCGGGCAGTGGATGATGTTGGACTTGTCGAGCCTGTACTCGATCTTACCGGCTTTGATATCGTTGATCGCCTTGGTGACATCCATCGTGACGGTACCGGCCTTGGGGTTCGGCATCAGGCCTTTGGGTCCGAGGACACGGCCGAGGCGGCCGACAACGCTCATCATATCAGGGGTGGCAACGACAACATCAAAGTCGAGCCAGCCTTCGTTCTGGATGCGGGGAAGGAGCTCCTGGCCGCCGACATAGTCAGCGCCTGCCGCCTCTGCCTCGTCCAGCTTTGCGCCCTTGGCGAACACAAGCACGCGGACCTTCTTGCCGGTGCCGGCGGGAAGGACGACAGCGCCGCGGACCTGCTGGTCTGCGTGACGTCCGTCGCAGCTTGTGCGGATGTTGATCTCAACAGTCTCATCAAATTTTGCAGTCGCGCTCTTCTTGACCAGGGCGATCGCATCTGCGGGCTCATAAACGGCTGCGCGGTCAATCTGCTTCGCCGCTTCCGTGTACTTCTTTCCGTGTTTCATATTCTATTCCTCCTATCGGCGATTCGTATTATTCCGCTACGGTGATTCCCATGCTTCTGGCTGTGCCTGCGATCATGCTCATAGCCGCTTCCAAGCTGGCTGCATTCAGATCGGGCATCTTGAGCTCGGCGATCTCCTTGATCTGGTCCTTTGTGACCTGGCCGACCTTTTCCTTGTTCGGGACACCGGAAGCCTTCTGCAGGCCTGCCGCCTTCTTGAGAAGAACGGGCGCCGGAGGAGTCTTGGTGATGAAGCTGAAGCTTCTGTCCGCATAGACAGTGATCACGACCGGAATGATCAGGTCGCCCTTGTCTGCGGTCCTCGCGTTAAATTCCTTGGTGAACTGGACGATGTTGACGCCGTGCTGACCAAGGGCAGGTCCTACCGGGGGAGCGGGAGTCGCCTTGCCGGCCGGAATCTGCAGTTTGATGTAACCAGTTACTTTTTTAGCCATTTTTCCTCCTTTGTGGTACACGCAGTATGGCTGCTGCTCCCACGAAACTTATAGGTTGCCCGAAGTATTCCTTCTCCGGCAGGTACTTTCTGCCCGGTTTTCCCGGGGTGATATTTCCTGACCGGTTATTCCCCGGCCGACCCTGTCCCTGCCGGTACTCTCCTGACCGGAAAAGATCAGGAATACTTGCGGATCTCCGCAAATCCGATCTCGACGGGCGTCTCGCGTCCGAAGAGTTCCACATTGATCGTGGCGGACTGCTTACTGTAATCCATTTTCTGCACGATGCCGATGGTATCCTTCCAGATGCCCGCGACAACGGACACACTGTCGCCGACCTCGAAATCGACAGAAATATTTTTGACCCGGATCCCCAGCGGCTTCATCTCCGCTTCCGTCAGCGGTACGGGCTTGCTGCCCGGGCCCACAAAACCGGTGACGCCTCTCGTGTTCCTGACCACATACCAGGTGTCGTCGTTCATGATCATGCGCACCAGTACATAGCCGGGGAACATCTTTCTGGAGACATTCTTTTTCTTGCCGTCCTTGACCTCGACCGTGTCGTGCATGGGGACGCGCACCTCGAAGATCTGGTTCTCCAGATGGCGGTTCTCGATCGTCTTTTCGATATTGATCTTGACCTTGTTTTCGTACCCGGAATAGGTATGAGCCACATACCACTTCGGCTCATCCGTGATCGCGCTCTCATCGAGGCGGCCTTCCTCCGAAGCGCCTTCCTGGGCTGCCAGAGAGGCCGCGACTGCAGCCGCTTCCTCCGCGTCCGCATATTCCGCCGCTTCTGCCGTCAGAAGATCCTCCAGAGATGCACCCTCGTCCGCAGCGGACGCCTGTGCCCTGGCCTCTTCCGCCTTCTCGATATCCTCCGCGCTCTTTGAAAAATCCGGACGCCTGATCTGGCGTACGCCCGGCAGGATGCCCGGCTTGAGCCTGGCCCTCACGGGTTTTGCATCGAAGTTGTTTTCTGCCATTCATCTACCTCTTCAAGCCGCATAAGCTGCAGGCAAGACAGCCTCTGCCTTATGCTGCGTTGACCTTTACCAGCACGTCGATCAGGTTCTGCGCGCCATAATCGATCACTGCGATCAGCAGCCCCGTGATCACCGTCACAACGACGACCGCGATCAGCTGCTTGACCATAGTCTCACGGCTCGGCCAGATGATCTTGCCAAACTCCGTACGGACGCCTTTAAAAAAGCCACCCATCTTCGACTGCTTCGCTTTCCCATTTTCCTTTGCTGCCATGAATGACTCCTTACTTTGTCTCCTTATGAACAGTGTGTTTCCTGCAGAAACGGCAGTACTTCTTCATTTCGAGACGCTCCGGGTGTGTCTTCTTATCCTTTGTTGTGTTATAATTTCTCTGCTTGCACTCTGTGCATGACAATGTAATCCTTGTGCGCATACCGAACCTCCGAAAACTATGCGTGAATAATAAGAAACTGTCACAGATCCGGATGACCCCGTCCTTTGTGACAGATCCTCTGGGTCATCGTTCATCATGAACCGGTTTTCCCGGAAGACGTCTGCTTTTTCCGCCGCATTTCGCGCAAAAAAAAAAGACCTTCCGCAACCTTTGTGCTTTACAATAGCACAGAAGACCAGAGCCGTCAACAGAAATTTTAAGGAAGACATCCCGCAGTAAGTTTTAAGAAAGACATTCCGCAGTAAGCTTTAAGGAAAGCATTCCGCAGAAATATTAAGGAAGGCACCCCATGAACAAGAGCCGCAACCCGTTGAACCGGATCCGGGAGATCCTCCTGATCCTTCTCCCCGCCATTCTCCTGGCTTTTCTCGCCTATACCGCCCTCTCCGGCGGACCGGATGATCTGAAGCAGCCGGCTCCGGAAGACCCGGACACGACTCCGCCTGCCCTCTTTCTCACCAGGGACGAGGACTATTTCGTCCTGCCCGGAGAACAGTATGAGGAGGAGGGATACGCCGCCTACGACGACCGGGACGGGGACCTGACCAAAAAGGTGGAAGTCTCTGTCAACGGGGATACGGTCCGCTACCGCGTCGTGGACAGCTCCGGAAACATTACGGTCCGGTTCCGGCAGATCCCCTACGGGGATAATGCAGGCGGAGAATCCCGCTGAATTGAAGAATAAAACCATTCAGGCCCGCCTGAAGACTCGAGGTGTTTTTCGCGGCTTTTTCGCGAAAACCCGAGTGCGGCGGCGCGAACAGATAACGTAAAACCACCTCCCGTCCGGTCACAGGAAACGGGAGGTGGTTCTTCTATTCTATATAGAGTCTACATAGAGGATCTTCCGCACTCCGGTCATACAGGACCGGAGCTCTTTGCTCCTTTATGCCAGAGCAGCGGTAACGATCGCCATGGAGTAAACTTCGTCCGCGTTGCAGCCTCTGGAGAGGTCGTTGATGGGAGCATTCAGGCCGAGAAGGATGGGGCCGTATGCATCGAAGTTACCGAAACGCTGTGCGATCTTGTAGCCGATGTTGCCTGCGTTGATGTCAGGGAAGATAAAGGTGTTCGCATGACCCGCGACCTTCCAGCCGGGAACCTTGGTCTTTGCGACGACAGGGGAAACAGCAGCGTCAAACTGCAGCTCGCCGTCGATGGGGAGATCCGGATAGGCAGCCTTTGCCTTCTCGGCTGCATTGCGCATCTTTGTGACATCGGGATCCTTCGCGGAGCCGTTGGTGGAGAAGGAAAGGAACGCGACCTTGGGGTCTACGCCGAAAACCTTCGCGCACTCTGCCGTCTCATGGCAGATCTCGACGAGCTCATCCTCGTTGGGATGGATGTTGATCGCGCAGTCGCCCATCGCCACGACTTCGTTGCCGCCGGTGGCAGCGGTACGAACCAGGATGAAGCAGGAGGAGACCATGCTGTTGCCGGGCTTGGTCTTGATGATCTGCAGAGCAGGACGGACAGTATCAGCTGTGGAATAGGTCGCGCCGCCGAGCAGGCAGTCCGCAATACCCATCTTGACCAGCATGGTTCCGAAATAGTTGCCCTGGCTCACGATCGGGAGAGCCTGTTCAGGGGTCATACCCTTGCTCTTTCTCAGTTCGCAGAAGCAGGCAACCACATCGTCCATCTTGTCATACTTCTGAGGATCGATGATCACTGCGCCGCGGATATTGTCGCCGTCTTCCTCGGCCACGCGCTGGATCTCATCCTCATTGCCCAGAAGGATGGGGGTCAGGAAGTTGCTGGCCAGGAGCTTGGAAGCCGCCTCCAGAATACGGGGATCAGAGCCCTCTGTAAAGACGATGGTCTTGGGGTCTTTTTTCAGCTTCTGGATCATGGAACTAAAACTGTACATTATGATACCTCCCTTAACATTCGTTGAAGTCAACTGGATTGTATTGTATAAACAGGTTCAGGTAAAATCGGCTTACCCTTTGTCTGCTATTGTACCATGAACTTCCCAAACTGTCCTGATTCTTTTGGGTTTTTTTTATACTTTATGCACAGAAATGTATACAGAGATACGTGGATTTCTTCATGCTCTGTCTTGTGGTATACTTCTATCATCGGCCGCGGCCCGGCCTGTACACAGTGTACAGACCGGTATACAGACGCCTGATTCAGCGCAGGCATGTTCCAAAGGGCCACGGCGGAAAAAATACAGGATTCACTGCAGACCCGGGATGTTGCTCCGGGAGCATCTTAAGAAAAGGAGAATGTCTTGAAGACGATTGCGATACTGGGTTCCACCGGCTCCATCGGGCGTCAGACGCTGGATGTGGCAAGAGAACAGGGGGATATAGAAGTCGTCGCGCTCTGTGCGCGAAAAAGTGTCGATCTGATGGAGGCGCAGATCCGTGAGTTCCGCCCGCGCAGAGCCGCCATGTGGGACGAGGATGCCGCAAGGGACCTGCGGGACCGCGTGCGGGATCTGGACGTGGAGATCGGCGCCGGCATGGACGGGCTCCTGGAGATCGCGGCCATGGACGGCTGTGAATACTTCGTCACGGCCATCATGGGCATGGTCGGCGTACGCCCCACGGTCGCTGCGATCGAGAGCGGAAAAAAGATCGCCCTCGCGAACAAGGAGACCCTGGTCACGGCGGGCCACATCATCATGAAGCTGGCCGCGGAGAGGGGCGTCCCCATACTGCCCGTGGACAGTGAACACAGTGCGATCTTCCAGTCGCTGAACGGAGAAAGAGGAAACCGCATCGCGAAGATCTGGCTCACAGCCTCCGGCGGGCCCTTCCGGGGCCGGACCGCGGTGGAAATCGCCGGTATGCGGCCCGAAGACGCGCTCAGGCACCCCACCTGGGAGATGGGGCCCAAGATCACGATCGATTCCTCGACCCTGGTCAACAAGGGGCTGGAGGTGATCGAGGCCCGCTGGCTCTTCGACGTCGACCCGGCGCAGATCCGGGTCCTGGTGCACCCCCAGAGCGTCATCCATTCCATGGTGGAATATGAAGACGGGGCCGTCATCGCCCAGCTGGGCGTTCCGGACATGCGCCTTCCCATCCAGTACGCCCTGTATTATCCGGACCGCCGCCCCCTGTCCGGGGAAAAAATGGATTTTTATGCCCTGGGACAGATGACCTTTGAAAGGCCCGATACAGAGACCTTCCCTGCGCTGAATCTGGCCTATGAGGCCATCCGGAAAGGGGGCAATCTCCCGACCATCCTCAATGCGGCCGATGAAATGGCCGTCCAGATGTTCCTGGACGGAAAGATCTCCTTCCCGGAGATCACCGAAAAGATCCGGTACTGCATGGAAAACTGCCGGTTTCTGGCATCGCCCACACTGGACGAGGTGTTTGAAACAGAGCGGGAAGTGCAGGAGCTGCTTCTGTCCCGGCCCTGAGGGGATCAGGCATTCGCCGTATGCGGCCGCTCCTCCGCCCGACCGTTTGAGAGCAGGCTCTCAAACGGCCATTCGGAGTCCTGTCCGCGCATGGCTCATTGCTAACGCGCACAGTGCTGAAACACAAAAGAAGCCGTGAACAAATTGTTCACGGCTTCCTGCATCGGAGTGACGGGATTCGAACCCACGACCCCTTCGTCCCTAACGAAGTGCGCTAGCCAGCTGCGCTACACCCCGATCTGAAAAAATTTTTCAGCTGCGCACTGCTTTCGCAACACGCAAGTGTTATAATAACCCTGTTGTCTGGAAAAAGCAAGCACTTTTTTCTATAAAATATAAGTTTTTTTTACACAAAGAAGCCCGCAAATGCCTGCGGTTCACCGGGCGCTCTTTCTACAAGGAAGTCTTTTTATGAAATTCGACAAGAATCTGCTGAAAAAAAGATGGTTTGCCTACACCTTTGCGCTGTGCAGCGCCGTGATCCTGTATCTTCTTCTGACACATCTGGGTGTACTGCTGGATCTTCTGCGATCGGTCTGGAAGATCTGCTCCCCTGTGTTCATGGCTTTCGTGATCGCCTACATCATGCATCCTCTCGTCCGCCTGTATTCCCACAGGGTCTTTTATCGGATCGAACAGGACAAGATGCGCCATTCCCTCTCTGTATTGTGTGCTGTTTTGTCGGTGATCCTCTTCTTTGTGATCCTCATGGTGGCACTGGTGCCGCAGATCATCGACAGCGTCGTGACATTCGCCGGAAACCTGAACAGTTATGTGAGCTCCTTTCAGAGGCTGATCCAGAAGCTCAACCAGTTCGCCGCCGGCCATGACATCGATCTGTCGCAGTTTGTCTCCTCCAGTGATGAAGTCCTGCAGTCGATCACCCGGATCCTGCCGGAAAATGTCAATAAGCTCGTCAATGCCTCGTATGGTTTCGGGGCCAGGGTCTTTGACTGGGTCATTTCCTTCATTCTGGCCATCTATCTGATGCTGGATAACGCGCGCCTCAAGGGCGGTTTCCTGCGGCTCATGCAGGCTCTGATGCCTGCAAGTGTCTACCAGAGCACCGCGACCTTCTGGAGCCGCTGCAACGCAATTCTGGTCCAGTACATCGCCTTTGACCTTCTGGACGGCCTCATCATCGGTCTGTGTAACTGGCTCTTTATGCTCTTCATGGGGATGCCCTACGTGGCGATCATCTCGGTCATTGTGGGAGTCACCAACCTGGCTCCGACCTTCGGCCCCATGGCAGGCGCAGTGATCGGCGCTTCCATCCTGCTCCTGGTCAACCCCTGGCACGCAGTTTGGTTCCTGCTGTTCACGCTGGTCCTGCAGACACTGGACGGCTATATCATCAAGCCCCGTCTGTTCGGCGGGCAGCTGGGAGTCCCGGCAGTCTGGATCCTGATCTCCCTCATCATAGGGGGCCGGTTCCTGGGTGTCGCAGGCATCCTTCTGGCGATCCCCTTTGCGGCGATCTGCGATTTCATCTATCACGATTATCTCATCGTGCGGCTTGAAGAGCAAAAAGCTCAGCGGGAGAAGGCCCCCGCCGACCCGGAAGAGATCCGGGAGCCCGGCAGGCAGGACGCCGCGGCGTCAGCCGCAGAGCCGGATG
>JAFWDM010000012.1 GCA_017513005.1 Lachnospiraceae bacterium | reverse complement strand
TGATAAAAGGCAGCCTGAGCCAGGATGTTGTCGATTCCCTCTGCTTTCTTTGTGTCAGCCTCGAGCGTATCGAGGGCGGCCAGGATCTGCTCGCTGGTCTCGTCAAGCTTCTGCAGGATCCTGCTCTCATAGCTGCAGCGGCTGTCCGGGAGCAGGTCTCTCTTCTTGAGGGCCTCGTTGGTGACGTCCTTCATGTACTGGACAAGGCCGGCGGTGAAGTCCTTGCGGACCATCTCCTGCAGGGTCAGGGACTCGATATGGATGGTCTTGGCGTAGTTTTCCAGCAAAATCTCATAGCGGGACTCGATCTCTTCCTTCGTGAAAATATGATGCTTTGTAAAGAGATCCACGCTCTTTTCCGAGATAAAGGAAGGCATGGCCTCCGGCAGGGACTTAAGGTCTGCCAGGCCTCTGCGGTGCGCTTCCTCGACCCACTCGTCCGTATAGCCGTTTCCGTTGAAAAGAATACGTTTGTGCTGCGCCAGAAGTTCCTTCAGAAGGGCGTGCACTGCCGTGTCCAGCTCACCGGCGGGAACATCCTTGAGCTGATCGTGGATCTGCGTCAGGGTCTCAGCAACAGCCGTGTTGAGGACGATGTTGGGGTTGGCCACGGACAGGGAGCTGCCGGGCATACGGAACTCGAACTTGTTGCCGGTGAAGGCAAAGGGTGAGGTCCTGTTTCGGTCGGTCGTATCCTTTGTGATATGGGGAAGGACGTGGGCGCCCATACCCATCTGGGTCTTGCCGCCGCCGGCGAAAACGGTGTCGTTCTCGATGGACTGCAGGATCTGATCCAGCTCGTCGCCGACGAAAATGGAGATTATGGCGGGCGGCGCCTCGTTGCCGCCCAGACGGTGGTCATTGCCTGCCGTGGCGACGGAGACGCGCAGGACTTCCTGATACTCGTCCACCGCTACAATAACTGCCAGCAGGAAAACCAGGAACTGCAGGTTTTCCGCCGGCGTCCTGCCGGGGTTGAGCAGGTTCTCGCCGGTATCCGTGCTGATGGACCAGTTGTTGTGCTTGCCGGAGCCGTTGATCCCCTCGAAGGGCTTCTCGTGCAATAGGCAGGCATAGCCGAATCGGTCTGCCACCTTCTTCATGACCGCCATGGTCAGCTGGTTGTGGTCGACGGCGATGTTGGCGGTCTCAAAGACCGGCGCCAGTTCATGCTGGGCAGGCGCGACCTCGTTGTGCTTGGTCTTGGTCGGAACACCCAGCTCCCACAGCTCGCGGTCCAGAGCGTGCATGTACTCGGACACCTTGGGCTTGAGTACGCCAAAATAATGGTCCTCCATCTCCTGCCCCTTGGGTGCGGAAGCTCCCATCAGGGTCCGGCCGGTCAGCAGCAGGTCCTTTCTCTTTTTGTAAAGATCCTTGTCGATCAGGAAATACTCCTGCTCGGAACCCACGGTCGTATCCACATGGGTGACAGCGGTGTTGCCCAGAAGGTGCAGGACTTTGACAGCCGCTTCAGAGAGGGCCTCCATGGAACGCAGGAGAGGTGTCTTTTTGTCCAGGGCCTCGCCTCCGTAGGAGCAGAAGGCAGTCGGGATATAGAGCGAACCGTCCTTGATGAAGGCGGGGGAGCTGGGATCCCAGGCTGTGTAGCCGCGGGCCTCGAAGGTGGCGCGCAGTCCGCCCGAGGGGAAGCTGGAGGCATCCGGTTCGCCCTTGACCAGCTCCTTGCCGGAGAACTCCATGATGACACCGCCGTCAGAAGTCGGGGAAATGAAACCGTCATGCTTTTCCGCCGTCAGTCCTGTCATGGGCTGGAACCAGTGGGTAAAGTGAGTCGCTCCCTTCTCCAGCGCCCATTCCTTCATGGCTGCCGCCACTGTATTGGCTACATCCAGCTCCAGATGGGTGCCGTTCCTGCTGGTCTTGCGCACTGCCTGATAGACATCCTTGGGCAGGCGCTCCCGCATGACCTTGTCATTGAAGACCATGCTGGCGTAGATTTCGGGAACTTTTGCATTGCTTTCACTCATCTCTTTTTCCTCCTCATCAAATCTGTACAAGTCCCGGGGAGACACATTCCGGAACTGCAGCTTACATGATTTCCGGGTAATAGAAAAGGCGCCTGAAGAGACGGGCTTTACGCCGTTTCTTCAAGCGCCTTTGCTTTATGAACTCTTATTATACACACGAAGAACTTTCTGTCAACACTTTTTGTATACAATTATACAGTTTTCTCTGCCCGCTCGATCGCACAGGTGTGCGTTTTTTCTTTCTCATCATAATTGATTCCGATGAGAAGCATGCTGCCTTTGTAATGCTGCAAGCTGTCAAAGTACTGCTTTTGCCGAATCTGGTTCAGGGCGCTTTCGGTGCAGTCATTCCGCTTCAGTTCAATGACCATGGCCGGGTCGCCCCGATACAGAGGAATGAATACGACGTCCGCGAATCCCTTTCCGGTGGTCATTTCCTTTATTACGGTGTAGCGGTTAAGGGCATAGATGAAGGCCAGATAGATCGCACTCTGCAGGGCATCCTCGTTGTTGTAGCTGCGGTTGGAGGTGACGTGGATGTGACTGACATCCAGTGCCTTTGCGACAGCCTCCGCATTGCCGGCAGCCGTCTCTTCCAGAAGCCTTCTGGAGGACTGGATGATCTGGTCTGTTACGGCGTACTCACTCGTTTTTTTCAGGGCACGGAACCATTCCTCCCGAACTTCCTTGTTGGGAATGTGGCAGGTGCGGGTCTCCTGTTCATAAGCCAGATATCCCAGATGCATCAGGTAGCCAAAGACATCATCCTTACTTGAAAAATCCTTCATCGTGTTCAGATAGGAGCCTTCATCTACGTCCACCTTTTCACCCGACAGCATTTGAATCACTGCTTCTTTCGTGCCGGCAAAATTCTGGCGGATGCGATCGGAAATCACCTCATAGGAAGAGGTTTTTCCCCAGTAACTACCAAAGCTTCTGCCCTCAATACATCGGACAACTGATTCGGGATTGTAGATCTCGCAGCCATGCTGCCGATATCCGTCATACCACAGGCGGCATTCCTCATAGCTGATCCTGTATTTTTCACACAGTTCCCTCACTTCCCGGCCCGTAAATCCCGTAAACTCTGCGAAGGGGCCCGCATCCAGGATCGTATATTCCCGGAAATTATTGAGCTTTGACTGGATCTTGTCACGGACGACCGGCAGGATTCCGGTAAAGTAGGCAAGCGCAATGGCCGGACGCAGTGTATCGCTCTTGAACAAGCCATTCAAGAAAGCAAGATATTCCTGAAACAGCTTCTCTCCAACCTGCTCGCGGACCATCACGTCATATTCATCCAGAAGAATGATAAACTGCTCCTGCCTTGCTGCATACACGCGCAGAATACACCTGGCCAGGGAATCTGTCTCGCGGAATGCGACATCCGGAAAGGCGCTGTGCATTTCCTCCTTGATCTCATCGCGCAGAATCTTCAGGACAGCTTCCTTGTCATCAGCAGATTGATATTCACTGTTCATGTCGATCTTGATGACATTATACTGATTCAGTTTTGATTTGAATCCGGCATCTCTGCTGATCTTAAAGGGCGCAAAGAGTTCTGCAGAATCACATCCTTTGGAATAATACGCACAGAGCATGTTGCTCGTTATGGTCTTTCCAAAACGGCGGGGCCGTGACATACAGACATAATTCATCCCTGTGTCGATAAAACGATTGATCTCCCGGATCATCATCGTTTTGTCGACATAGATTTCTGCAGAAACTGCCCGCCTGAAGTTTTCATAACCCGGATTTAAATAAATACCCATTTCGTTATTCTCCAGAATCGTTTCATCCGCAGATTCATGGCATTTCCCCGGATGGGAATTCACAGAGTGCCTCGCCGCAGAATGAAGATTCATGCACAACAGCGTTTTAGAACATTTTATCACAGCAAAACAGGGCGGACAATCGGCATTGTCCGCCCTGATCACTCGATTCATTTCTTTGATTTTTCGTAAGCTTGCACAAGTCCATGCATGTTTACCTGCAGGCCTCATAGAGGCTCAGGACGCCGCCGGCTTCGAATACTCTCTGATAATAGGTCTCTGTATCCGCAGGCGGGCCGGCGTAAAGAGCTATGATCTGTGCCCGCGCCAGTTCTGCATATCCGTTTGTGTAAAAAAGATTGAGCACCGGGGCATGGCTCAGCAGAGTCTGAAACCATGCCTGCAGGACAGAAGTCTTGTCTGCATACTGCAAATTCGCATATTGCCTGTCTGCATATTACCTGTCTGTACACTGCAAGTCTGTATGCTGCCTGTCTGTTTTGCGGGCAAGGATTCTGCGTCACAGTAACGATTCTGCGTCATTCGAAAAATCACGAACACGCTTGCAGGCATGTCCTCGGCGGGACTTCGGCTCTCTGTTTATTCTACGTCCTGCAGTGCAGCAAAGTCTTCTTCACCGGTGCGGACCTTGACGACATGGAGGACGTTGTAGACAAAGATCTTGCCGTCGCCGATGTGGCCGGTGTAGAGGGCCTTGCGGGCAGCTTCGATGACCTTGTCTACGGAGATTCTGGCGACGACGACCTCGACCTTGACCTTGGGCAGGAGGGTTGCATCGACGATAGCGCCTCTGTAGCGCTCGCTGGAACCTCTCTGGATGCCGCATCCCATGACCTGGGTCATGGTCATGCCTGTCACGCCCAGTTCGTTGAGTCTCTGCTTAAGTTCGTCAAACTTGTTGAGACGGCAGATGATAGACAGACGGTAGATGCCGGAATCCGGTATGGCTCCCGCTGCAGCCGGCAGATCAGTCGAAGCCCCGGCAGATGCTTTGGCAGATCCTGCTCCGGACGCCTTCGCTGCTGTGACGCCGGAAGTATCCACGACCTTGACCGCTGCCCGGATCTGAGCGTCAGAGGCCCTGTCATACTCGCCCTCACCCAGGTCTGTGTTCTCATTGACATCCATGACCATGTTGGTAACATCGCTGATAGCAAAGCCGGAATAGGCACTTGCCAGGCCGTGTTCGTGCAGATCCAGACCGTCGATTTCCACCTGCGCGGGAACGCGCAGGCCGATGACGGCATCGATCGCCTTGAAGACGATGAACATGACGATCAGAACATAAACGTCAATTGCCAGGATGCCCAGAGCCTGAACACCCAGGAGCTCTGCGCCGCCTCCGTAGAAAAGGCCTGTCATGACGCCGTCCTCGCCGTTGGAGAAGAGACCGACCGCGAGAGTCCCCCAGATGCCGTTGACCATGTGTACGGACACAGCGCCGACCGGGTCATCGATCTTTGCCACATTGTCAAAAAATTCCACGGAAAAGACGACCAGGACTCCGGCGACAAGACCGATCACAAAGGCGCCGAAAGGAGTCACGCAGTCGCAACCCGCTGTGATGGCCACCAGGCCTGCCAGCGCGGCGTTGAGGGTCATGGAGACATCCGGCTTGCCGTAGCGCAGCCAGGTAAAGACCATGGTCACGACAGTTGCCACGGCCGCGGCCAGGTTGGTGTTCATGAAGGCAAGGGACGCGTGAAAAGCATCCGCCCCGTCCGCCATGGAGGCGGTGGAACCGCCGTTGAAACCGAACCAGCAGAACCAGAGAATGAAGACGCCCAGCGCCACAGCCATCATGTTGTGGCCGGGGATGGCCTTGACCTTTCCCTCCCGGTCGTATTTGCCGATTCTGGGGCCCAGCATCCATGCACCCAGACAGGCAATGACGCCGCCTACATTGTGGACAACCGCGCTTCCGGCAAAATCATGGAAGCCCAGTCCTGACAGCCAGCCGCCGCCCCAGGCCCATTGTCCGCCGATCGGATAGACCAGAAGGGAGATGGCTGCGGAATAGACGCAGTAGGCCTTGAAATTGGTTCGCTCCGCCATGGAGCCCGAGACGATAGTCGCCGCCGTCGCGCAGAAGACCGTCTGGAAGATCACATAGCACCAAAGGGGCATGGTCTGCGGAACGACTGTATTCTCCGCCCCGTAGAGGCCGCGGATCATAGGATCCAGCCGGCCGATCAGGGGGGAAGTGCTCCCGAACATGAGGCCGAAGCCCACCAGCCAGTAGCAGGGCGTCCCGATACAGAAGTCCATCATGTTTTTCATCAGGATGTTGCCCGTGTTTTTGGCCCTGGTCAGCCCGGCTTCACAAAGCGCGAATCCCGCCTGCATGAAATAGATCAGGGCCGTTGCAATCAATACCCATGTGACAGTTGAAACGTTGTAATCCATAGTCTTTTCCTCTTCCCTGTTGTGACCCCTCAGATAAAAAAAGTCCGGATCCCGCTTTCGCAGGACCCGGACTTCTTTGTCCTCGGAATCCGGTTGATCAGTGTCATAAGCCGGCTGATAGCAGAAAAGGCGCCGCAGGTTTCCCTGCAGCGCCCTTGCTGTATGTAAGTATTATACTCTATACAAATGGATTGTCAAAGCACATTGTATACAATAATACGATATAATTCCATGAAATCTTTGTCAGCATGCACAAATCAGCATAAAAGAAGATTGTGCTTTCCTTTATCGAATTTCATATCTGTCATCCGCCGATGGGCAGTTCAAAGCGGTTCTTGCTGCTCACGGAAGGCACGGCTGTGGGATAGTGTCCGTCAAAACAGGCCCTACAGAGCCCGTCACCGGTGACATAAATCCTGCCGGCGTCCTCCACCGACAGATAACCCAGGGAATCCACACCGATGATCTTCGCAGTTTCCTCCACGGTGTGGTTGACGGCGATCAGATTGTCCTCCGAATCGATGTCGGTTCCGTAGTAACAGGCATGGAGAAAAGGCGGCGCGCAGATGCGAAGATGGACCTCTGCCGCCCCGGCCTCCCGCACCAGACCCGCCAGCTGCGCCGAAGTCGTGCCGCGCACGATGGAATCATCGACCAGGACCACCCGCTTTCCTTCGACCACTTCCCGGACGGGATTCAGTTTGAGCCTTACCATGCCGGCTCTCTGCTCCTGGGAAGGAGCGATAAAGGTCCGGGCGATATACTTGTTTTTGACAAGGCCGATCCTGTAGGGAATGCCGGATGCGTCCGCGTAACCGATTGCCGCGTCCAGACCCGAGTCCGGCACGCCGACGACCACGTCCGCATCGACGGGGTGAGTCTTTGCCAGGCGCCTTCCCGCCTCCTGCCGCCAGCGGTTGACAGGGCAGCCCTCCAGGACCGAATCCGGCCTGGCGAAATAAATATACTCAAAGACACACAGGGAGCGTGGCATCTCCCCGCAGTGCATGCGAATCGTGCGGATTCCCTCCGGGCCTGCGGCGACGATCTCTCCCGGGAGGATGTCCCGCACAAAGCGGGCTCCGACCGCATCCATGGCACAGCTCTCCGAGGCAAATACGACCGCCCCGTCAGGCTTTTCTCCCATGCAGAGGGGCCGGAATCCATGCGGATCCCGGGCCGCCAGCAGCTTGGAAGGGGACATCAGGATCAGGGAGTAGGCCCCCTCTATGCGCCTCATGGTGCGCTCCAGGGCCTCCTCGATCGAGGAGGAAGCCAGGCGCTCCTGCGTGACCAGATATAAGATCACCTCCGTGTCGCTGGTGGTATGGAAAATGCAGCCGGCCAGTTCCAGTTTCTCCCGCAGCTGCACGGAATTGACCAGATTTCCATTGTGACAGACCGCCAGATTTCCCTTGCGGTGCCGGACCACGATGGGCTGGGCATTTGTCCTGCCCGGATTGCCGCTGGTCGAATAGCGCACGTGGCCTGCGGCGATATTTCCCTCTCCAAGGCCTTGCAGAACGGCTCCGGAGAAGACCTCGCTGACCAGTCCGACATCTTTGTGAAAATGAAAGACTCCCTGACGGGAGACGGCGATCCCGGCCGCCTCCTGTCCTCTGTGCTGCAGGGCAAAGAGCCCCGCATAAGTGTCATAAGCCACGCTGCCGTTTTCCGGCTGCCAGATTCCGAACACACCGCATTCTTCATGAATCAATTTCTTTTTCCTCCTCTACGGTAAGGACCAGTTACAGAATAACCTATACATCTTACTTGTCTGTTTTTTCTTCTGTTGAGAAAGACACCTGCAGGTGCTCCCGGGACATATCATAATAAAGCATCAGGCCGCTCTGCCCGGTGTCGTAGACCTGCAGGATCTGTACCATTCCTTCCATGCCTTCCGCCTCTGTGGCATAGTCGGCATACTCAGCCAGGGAAGCCGCATAGGGTTCCAGCAGAGAGGGCGCAAATTGCAGGGTGGACTGCGCCTCAAAAACAGCCGTATAGAGAATCTCCGCCTCCACCAGATCCTGGAAAATGTGGCTGCCATAACTCAGCTCCGGCACATAGCCCGCCCTGGATTCGGAAATCTCCGCGATCATGTCAAATTCGCTGATATCCGCAAAAGTGGAAGGCACGCCCAGCTCCGCCGAGGAGGTGCAGATCCGTCCGGGCGTGAGGAGCAGCATGCGCTTTCCCTGCCCCCGCAGCTTCCAGTTGACCGCAGACAGAAGGTCCCGCACCCGGAATTTGTCCCGGTAGGGCATCTCATAGTAGCGGATGGGATCGATATAGACGACCAGATCCACAGGAAAGGTGCGCGAGAAGCCCATGGAGACCTTTTTTGTCTCCAGCAGGATCTTGTCCGGGGGAAGTTCAGGCACATGGACAGCGTCCCCCTCCTTTGTCTGCTGGAGGGGTCTGCACTGGAGCAGATCAATCAGATACTCGCCATCCGGAGCTATATTGATGGTATATTCGATATCCACCGGATATACATAGGCCTCCTTGAGCAGGAGCAGGATCCCCCGCATGTCCTCCATGAGCTGCTTATTTTTGACCAGTCCATCACAGGAGACGTAGTAGATGCTCCGATCGATCCCACGGTCTGTGAAAGTCCGCTCTGCATCCCAGTCATGGGACAAAAGAAGCCGGTTCAGATAAGCGGGAATCTCCTTCTGCACAAAGTCGGGGTCAAAACCCTCCACCTCTCCCGAGGAAAAGCGGACGGCGTCGATCAGGCGCTGGGAAAACTGGTGGCGGTCGGAAGCCGAAGTCAGAAGGTTCCTGGTCGGATCCTCCAGCATGACCATACGTGGATAGGAGCCTGTCCGCCGGTCCACGGCCGCTGTGCCCAGGCCCATGACCAGACGCAGCATGCCCTCACTGGGATGGTCTGCGCTGAATCGATAGGGGCTGATGGAATAGCCGACGCCCGCCGCCGCGGGCATATAGAAATGCTCATAGCGGGAACCGGAGACACGCTGGACCAGAATGGCCATCTGCTCATCCCGTTTATCCAGGCTCCGGCGTTTGCGGTAATCCAATGCGGACAGGCCCATGGTGCTGGCATAGACTGTCCGGATGGCGTTTTCAAAAGTCTCCAGCCTCTCCTCTACGGTGCCGTTTCCGGCGCAGAAAACGGATTCATATTTGCCGGCAAAGGCGTTGCCGAAACCGTCCTCCAGGATGGAACTGGAACGCACGATGACAGGATCATTTCCGTAGTACTCCAGAAGCCGGCGGAACTCCGTCTCCATGGCCCCGGAAAACTTCCCGTGCAGAAGCAGGTCCTCCATCTGCCCGGCCAGGGCAAAATACCCTTCCTCCGTCCGCTGCTTGACCCTGAGGTCCCAGAAGCCGTTGTCCACGATATAGGTATAAAAGACATCCGATCCGATATAAAAAGAATCATGCGGCTCGATCCTTTCATAGATATCCGGCCGCAGGTTCTGGGTGAGCTTGCGCGACAGCAGCATGCCGGTCGCCTTGCCGCCGATCATGCCGGTCCCCACCATGCGGTCATGGACCTCGAAATAGTCCTCAGGCACAAAGTGTTCCTTGATCAGTTCCCGCAGCCGTTCATCCCGGGTCAGCATGATATTGCACATGCGGCTGCACTCCTGCGTCACATCCAGACCGTTCTCATATTTGATCCTGGTCCTCTGGAAAAAGCGCTCCCAGCTGTCCATGTTCTGGTTGGCCGTGGATCCCGCCAGATTCCGCTGCCGGTAGAAATGGCTCATCTGTACACCTTCTCCTCCGGCCGTAAAAGCGCCGGTGCGCAGATCATACAGGTGAGGCTGCAGCATGGCCTCCGTCTCCCGCCGCCAGACCTTGACCGGTCGGACATACATGGACAGGATCTGTTCTTTGCCGCTGCCGCCGGCGGCAGGTTCTTTTTTTTCCGTAAACACATCCAGGAAGAGCTGGGTGGTGTCCCGGATCTTCTGCAGGGCGTCAAAAGAGTGCCTGCCCCGGAGCACAGGAAAATAAGCGACCGTATCCAGGATAAAGAGGAAGGGACAGGTTAAATGGAAAAAGTCCCCCATCAAAAGGTCGGTCGCCCAAGCCGCCTCCAGCTCCGACAGGCAGTCAAAGACATAGAAGGCGTCATAGCCCTCCTGCTCGATCAGGTTGTGTATATCCACTGTAAAGGTCTCAAAGCGGTGGGACAGGGGAATGTGAACGACCCGCAGGCCCTCCATGGGCGGCAGGATCGGCTCATGCTCCGCAAAGCGGATATAGAGGAGGTTCCTTTTGTCCCGCAGGGCCTGCTCCGCGAAGGGAACTGCCACTGCCCGGAACTCATCCAGAGACCCGACCTCCCAGACCACGTTGTCCCCCAGACGGATATTGTCCAGTGCGGCATCCATCGATGGAATACCGGATCGAATTGGATCGTATGCTGCCATGAACTGCCTCCTTTCTCAAAAGCACAGAATGACCGTCTCATTCCGCGTCCTGACTCCATTGCCGGAAATGCTGTATCTGTGAAGGTTCGTACCTGGCTGAAAAGCCTTATCTGTAAAGGTTCGTATCCTGCTGAAAAAGATCTGAAAGGACAAGTCTCCTGAACTCCGGATCACACCGCGTCGATCGTGGAGATCCCCATGGTCATCTCCTCGAGCACATCCAGCAGCATGTGGACGGTGTCCAGGGAGGTAAGCATGACGGCGTTGTTCTGTGCGGCACAGTCCCGGATCAGGATGCCGTCGCCGTAATGGACGCCGGACAGGATGGCGCGCGTATTGATCACATAGCTCACGTAGCCGGCGCGGATGGAATCCAGGATCTCCGCGCTCCCCTCGCTGGGTTTGCGGCGGATGCGGGTGCGGATGCCGGTCTTCCTCAGATATTCCCCGGTCAGGCCGGTCGCCTCGATGTTGAAGCCCATATCATAGAAGCGCCGGATGAGCGGAATGGTCTCCTGTTTGTCCTCGTCCGCGACGCTCACCAGAACGGTACCGTAGCTTCGCAGCCGCATGCCCGATGCGATCATGGCCTTATACATGGCTCTGTGCAGCTTTTTGTCATAGCCGATCGCCTCCCCGGTCGATTTCATCTCCGGGGACAGATAGGCGTCCATTCCGTGGAGCTTGGAGAAGGAAAATGCAGGGACTTTCACATAATAGCGGGATTTTTCTGCCGGATAGAGGGCTGTGATCCCCTGCTCACGCAGTGTGATCCCCAGGCTGACCAGGGTGGCGATGTCCGCCAGGCTGTATCCGGTCGCTTTCGACAAAAAGGGAACAGTGCGGGAGGAGCGGGGATTGACCTCGATGATTTAGACATCATTTTTCTCATCTACGATAAACTGAATGTTGAAAAGTCCCCGAATGCCGATCCCCATACCCAGTTTGCGGGCATAGGTAAGAATGGTTCTTTTGACCCCGTCGGCCAGGCTGCGGGGCGGGTAGACGCTGATGGAGTCTCCGGAGTGCACGCCGGTCCGCTCGACCAGTTCCATGATGCCTGGGACAAAAACAGTCTCTCCGTCACAGATGGCATCGACCTCAACTTCCCTGCCGCGGATGTATTTGTCCACCAGGACCGGCTTGTCCTCGTCGATCTCCACGGCGCCTTGCAGGTATTCCTGCATCTCCTCTTCCCTGCCCACGATCTGCATGGCCCTTCCTCCCAGGACGAAGCTGGGGCGCACGAGCACGGGGAAGCCGATCTCCCGGGCGGCCCTGATGCCTGCTTCCACCGAGGTCACAGCCTGTCCTTTTGGCTGGGGGATCTCCAGGTCTTCCAGGAGTTTTTCGAAGGCATCCCGGTTCTCCGCCCGTTCGATGGCGTCGCAGCCGGTGCCAATCAGATGGACCCCCCGCTCATGGAGGGGTTCTGCCAGGTTGACGGCTGTCTGTCCGCCCAGCGTGGCGATCACGCCCTCCGGCCTTTCCATGGCAATGATGTTCATGACATCTTCCACGCCCAGGGGCTCAAAATACAGCTTGTCCGAACAGGTATAATCTGTCGACACGGTCTCCGGATTGTTATTGATGATAATGGCCTCACAGCCCTCCCGCTGCAGGGTCTGGACGGCATGGACCGTGGAATAGTCAAACTCCACGCCCTGGCCGATCCGGATGGGACCGGAACCCAGGACGATGACCTTCTTTTTCCGCAGACCGCAGGAACCGCCTTGTCCGGCCAGCTGCTTTCCGGCCGGCGGGAAAGCCTCATTTTCCTCCTCATAGGTGGAATAAAAATAGGGCACATACGAGTCAAATTCCGAGGCGCAGGTGTCGATCATCTTATAGATCGGAACAATCCCTTTCTCCTGCCGCAGGGAAAAGATTTCCTCTTCCCGCATTCCCCAGAAATGCCCGATGGCGGCGTCTGAAAAGCCCATTCTTTTGGCTTTCCGCAGCACATCTGCATCCCCGATGTGCTCCAGGAGTTCCTGTTCCTCCCGGACAATATTTCTGAGAACACGCAGGAAAAGAGGATCCATGCCGGTCGCAAGGCGGATCTTCTCTGTCAATTTCACGACCCCATCCTGTTCTCTTCCCTGCCCTTGTACCTGTTCTTTTTTCTGCTCCTTTCTCTTCTCTTTCCCGGCCCGGGCTCTGCGGAAAAGCTCCGCGATGGCAAAGACACGGTCCTCCCGGCCCTCCCGGATATAGTCCATCATGGTTTCTGCGTCCATGCCGTCAAATTTAGGGTCATACAGGTGCATGTGGCCGGTCTCCAGGGAGCGGACTGCCTTGAGCAGGCTCTCCTCCATGGTGCGTCCTATGCTCATGACTTCTCCGGTCGCCTTCATCTGCGTGGAGAGGGTGTTGTCAATCCCGCCGGCGGTCTGCATCTGCAGTTTTTTCCATTCAGGAATACCATCTGGAATACCAATCGCCCGGCCGTCTTCCCCGGTCAGCCCGCCCCGGTTCCCGCCAGCCTTTCCCGCATCCGTTTTCTCCATTCCGGCAGACACGGGCAGGGGGGTGAGGGTGCCCGGTCTGGTAAATTTGTCAAAGGGAAAACGGGGCATCTTGGTGACGACATAATCGAGGGAGGGCTCAAAGCAGGCAGGGGTATTGGCAAGCATGATCTCATCCAGGGTCATTCCGATGCCGATCTTGGCGGAAACCCTTGCAATGGGATAGCCGCTGGCCTTGGAGGCGAGGGCGGAGGAGCGCGAGACGCGGGGATTGACTTCGATCAGATAGTATTGGAAGGACTGCGGGTCCAGCGCGAACTGCACGTTGCAGCCGCCCTCGATCTCCAGGGCCCGGATCACCCTCAAGGCACTGTCCCGGAGCATGTGATATTCTTTGTTGGTCAGAGTCTGGGAAGGACAGACGACGATGGAGTCGCCTGTGTGGATCCCCACAGGGTCGACATTCTCCATATTGCAGATGGTGACAGCTGTGTCCCTGCTGTCCCGCATGACTTCATATTCGATTTCCTTATATCCTTTTACGCTCTTTTCAATGAGAACCTCGTGGACCGGGGACAGCTGCAGAGCGTTTTTCATGCTCTGGAGAAAAGATTTTTCGTCTCCGGCAAAACCGCCTCCTGTTCCTCCCAGTGTAAAGGCGGGGCGAAGTACGACCGGGAATCCGATCTTCTCCGCCGCTTCAAGACCCTCCTCCATGCTGTGCGCGATCTCCGAGGGCAGAACGGGCTCCCCCAGGGCCTGGCAGAGTTCCTTAAAAAGAAGGCGGTCTTCCGCCCTTTCAATGGCGGAACTCCTTGTCCCCAGGAGCTCCGTATGGCATTCTGCCAGCACGCCCTTTTTTTCCAGCTGCATGGCCAGGTTCAGACCGGTCTGGCCGCCGATGCCGGGGAGGATGCCATCCGGACGCTCGTAGCGGATGATCCTGGCAATGTATTCCAGCGTCAGCGGCTCCATATAGACCTTGTCCGCGATCGACGTATCCGTCATGATCGTGGCCGGGTTCGAGTTGCACAGGATGACCTCGCAGCCCTCCTCCTTCAGCGCCAGACAGGCCTGGGTGCCGGCATAGTCAAACTCCGCCGCCTGTCCGATCACAATGGGGCCGGACCCGATGACAAGTACTTTGTGGATATCTTTTCTCTTTGGCATAGTCTGTCTCCTGTTCAACTCCTGTCTGCTTCTCTGATGGCCGCTTCGATAAAGCCCTTGAAAAGGGGATGGGGCCTGTTTGGCCGACTCTTGAATTCGGGATGGTACTGGACGCCCACATAGAAGGGAAGGTCTGTCAGTTCAATGGTCTCGACCAGCCTTCCGTCAGGAGAAATGCCGCTCAGGGTCAGACCGCATTCCTGCAGGATCTGTCGATACGCATTATTGAATTCATAGCGGTGGCGGTGACGCTCGCTGATCTGCCGGCTTCCATAGCAGCGTTCCAGGGTAGTCCCGGGCAGGATTGTGCAGGGATATGCGCCCAGGCGCAGGGTCCCGCCCTTGTCGACCTCGTCGCTCTGGCCCGGCATAAAGTCAATGACCTTGTGCATGCATTTTTCGTTAAACTCCCTGGAATCCGCATTCTCCAGGCCAGCCGCGTTCCGGGCGAATTCGATCACCGCGACCTGCATGCCCAGACATATCCCGAAAAAGGGCATGAGGTGCTCCCTGGCATACCGGACGGCCAGGATCATACCCTCGATCCCCCGGTTTCCGAAACCGCCGGGGACGATCACCCCGTGCAGCCCGGCCAGCCTCCCGGCGACATTTTCCGGAGTGATCTCTTCCGAGTCGATCCAACGGATGCAGACATGGGCATGGTGGAAGCAGCCTGCGTGATGGAGGGCCTCCGCGACTGACAGGTAGGCGTCATGAAGCCCCGTATATTTGCCGACCAGCCCGATCTCCACACAGTTGTCCCGGGCCCGGCGGATGCTCTCCACCATTTCCCGCCACTCCTCAAGATTCGGTTCCGGCGCCTGCAGGCGCAGCTCCCGGCAGACGACATCGGAAAAGCCGGACTGCTCAAGCATGAGAGGCGCCTCATAAAGAATGGGCAGGGTCCGGTTTTCGATCACGCAGTCCTCCTTCACATTGCAGAACATGGCGATCTTTTGAAGGACGGAGGAATCGATCGGGGTGTCACAGCGCAGGACGATGAGGTCCGGGTGGATCCCCATGCCCTGCAGCTCCTTGACCGAATGTTGGGTCGGCTTGGATTTGTGCTCCCCGGAGCCCTTGAGATAGGGCACCAGGGTCACATGGATAAACAGGCTGTTCTCCTCTCCGACCTCCAGTGAAATCTGCCGGACTGCCTCGATAAAGGGCTGGGACTCGATATCGCCGATGGTTCCGCCGATCTCGGTGATGACTACATCCGCGCCTGTCTTCTCACCGACGCGATAGACAAAGTCCTTGATTTCATTGGTGATATGTGGGATCACCTGGACCGTGGAGCCCAGATACTCTCCCCTTCGCTCCTTATTCAGAACATTCCAGTAGACCTTGCCGGTCGTCAGGTTGGAATACTGGTTGAGATCTTCGTCAATAAAGCGCTCATAGTGGCCTAGGTCCAGGTCTGTCTCGGCCCCGTCCTCGGTCACAAAGACCTCCCCGTGCTGGTATGGACTCATGGTACCCGGATCCACATTGATATAGGGATCCAGCTTCTGCGCAGCCACCTTGAGTCCCCGGGCCTTCAGGAGCCGTCCCAGCGAAGCCGCCGTGATCCCCTTTCCCAGTCCGGAGACAACGCCGCCGGTCACAAATATATACTTGGTCATCTCGTGTTTCCTTTCCGCGTGGAGCAGTGACTCAGAGCAGCTGCAGGAAGCGGTCAAAGAGATATCCGCTGTCCTGCGGGCCCGGGGCGCTCTCCGGATGGTACTGGACCCCGAAAGCCCTGTCGGAGGGAGAGGATACGCCCTCGATGGTCCGGTCCAGGAGGTTGATATGGGTGGCACGCAGGGGGGTATCCGCCAGGCTCTCCTCATACACAGCATAGGAGTGGTTCTGAGAGGTGATCTCGATACGGCCTGTCTCCAGATCCCTGACCGGATGGTTGCCGCCCCTGTGGCCGAACTTGAGCTTGTAGGTCTTCGCCCCGTAAGCCAGGGACAGGATCTGATGTCCCAGGCAGATGCCAAAGACGGGATAGCTTCCCAGGAGGCTCCGGACGGCGGTGATCGTCTCCGGCACGTCCTCCGGGTTGCCGGGGCCGTTGGAGACCAGGATCCCGTCCGGCCGCAGGGCGCGGATCTCCTGCGCCGGTGTATTCCAGGGAACGACCGTTACTTCACACCCCCTTCGCAGGAGAGAGCGCACGATATTTCTCTTCATGCCGCAGTCGACGGCGACGACGTGACGGCTTTTCTTTTTCGATGTGAAATACGATGTGAGAGCACCTGTTCCGATGATGTCCTCCGTATGATAATAGACCTGCCTTTCCCGGCAGCTGACGCGGGAGACGGCGTCAGTCGGAAGGGGATGGTCCCGCAGCATGGCAAGCCCCCATGGAAGCGGCGTGTCTGCATCTGTGATCAGGGCCCTTCGGGTACCGTAGTCACGGATGGACCGGGTCAGGGCCCGGGTATCGATTCCGGAAATTCCTGCGATCCCGTATGCTTCCATGACCTGTCCGAGCGTCCGTTCACTGCGGAAATTGGACGGCTCGTCATTATATTCCCGGACGATCAGGGCACTGACGGACGGAACCGATGTCTCGTAGTCGTCCGCCGCCATGCCGTAATTTCCGATCAGGGGATAGGTCATGACGACTGCCTGGTCGGTGTAGGAGGGATCCGAGAGGATCTCCTGATAGCCGGTCATGGATGTGTTGAAGACCAGTTCACAGATTCTGTCATCGCGGCTGCCGAAACCATAGCCATAAAATTCGCTTTTATCCTCGAGAATGATCTTTCTGTTTCCTTTTTTCTTCATCAGGTCTCCTTCCGACTCTAAAATGTGTGGCAAGGGGCAGGTGTGACATAGGGACAGGGTCATGTCACACCTGTCCCCATGTCACACCGCCCTGTTAATGTGAAGTCTTCGGCCTCACCCCCTGCCAGACGCTCCGCTCAGATTCCGCTGGCGCCGTAGTTGGGCAGGACGCTGGCGGAAGGATCGTTGACATCACATCCCTCCCAGCTCCTGTTGGGCATCCAGAAATCGACGACCATTTCCGCCTGTCCGGGATAGTGTTTTTCAAAGATCTCGCGGTAGAGGAGGGATTCTTTGGTGAAGGGCATGGCGTGGGAATACTGCCTCCGCTTTGCCTCGTATTCCCCATCTGTGTAGAGGGCTTCGGCATAGTCCATGAGGTCGCGTCGCATGGAGTGGCCGACCGCGTCGGAGAATGCGGCCTTTTCCCTCATAAGGATCGTCTGCGGGATCAGGGCATCCTCCTCAAAGGCGTGGCGCAGCAGGTATTTGCCGATGCCGTAGCGGTTGAGCTTCTTTTCCGGGTCGATGGCCATACAGTAGGACAGAAAATCCAGGTCTCCGAAGGGGACGCGGGCTTCGAGGGAGTGGACGCTGATACAGCGGTCGGCGCGCAGGACATCGTACATATGGATCTCCCGGATCCTTTTTTCGGATTCCTCCTGGAAGGCCTCCGCGTCCGGGGCAAAGTCGGTATATTTATAGCCGAAGATCTCATCGGAGATCTCACCGGTCAGGATGACCCGGATGTCGGTGTTCTCATGAATCCACTTGCAGACCAGGTACATGCCCATGGAGGCCCGCACGGTCGTGATGTCCCAGGTGCCAAGAGCCGCAATGACGTCGTCCAGAGCTCCCAGCACGTCCTCTCTGGTCATAATGACCTCGTGGTGGTCGCTGTGGATATAATCCGCCACCTGGCGGGCATATTTGAGGTCGATCGCGTCCTTGTCCATGCCGATGGCAAAGGTCTGCAGGGGCCTGTCCAGGATCTTTGCGGCAGCTCCACAGACCAGGGAGGAATCGAGGCCGCCGGAGAGCAGGAACCCCACGGGTGCGTCGGCGTCCAGCCGCTTTTCAATGCCGGCGATCAGCTTGTCGTGAATGCTGTGGGCGATCGTGTCCATGTCGTCCCGACTGACATGGTCCGCTTGCCAGATCCTGCGGTATTCAAAGAGCTCTATTTTTTGGCCACAGAAATCCTCTTTTGAACGGGAGGACCCTCCGGCGGTGTCATCCGCGCCTGTCCCACAGTCGTGGATCACTGCATAGTGGCCGGGCGGGAAGGGCATGATCCTTTCGCAGATGCCCACCAGGCTTTTGGGCTCGGAGGAAAAGACATAGATTCCCTTCCGGTCCTGTCCGTAATAGAGGGGCCGGATCCCCACGGGATCCCGTGCGGCGATATAGCACCGGGACTGCGCATCGTAAAGGACCATGGCAAACTCCGCGTCCAGCAGGCGGAACATCTGCAGCCCGAACTCCCTGTACATGGGCAGGAGAATCTCGCAGTCCGAATCACTCTGAAAAGAATAGCCCCGCTTTTTTAAGGCCTCCCGCATTTTCCTGAAGCCATAGAGCTCGCCATTACAGACCACAGCATTGCCGTCCCTGACAAAGGGCTGCATTCCTTCCGGTGTGAGCCCCATGATAGAGAGACGGTTAAACCCCAGATATCCGTTTCCTGTCTCCAAGATCCTGGAATCATCCGGTCCTCTCGAAATAGTCCTGGCCAGCAGCTGAGCCAGGACCTGCGGATCGGCCTGTGCGCTGCAGTATGCGAGTATCGAACACATAATAGCCTCCTGTAAAAAGCGCGGGATGCTCCATTTCCGGGCATCTGACGCTGCAAAAAAATGGTCTTTCAATCTGAAAAAACTGAAAACGGACAAAAAAAGAAGACGCCTGAAGAGACGGCTCTGTGCCGTCGCCTCAAGCGCCGTTGCTTTACGTTTTTACATTATACCCTTGAACCGGCTTATGTCAATCCATTTTTGTATACGATAATACATTTTCCTTTTTCTGCTTCCAGGCCCGTTCAGGACCGGGATGAAATCCTTTCTTTTTGCATGAGAGCAGGCATTCGTTTTACCTGACTTCCCGGGGCCGCTCCGGTCCAGCCTGAAACCCATGCTTCTTTGCATGAGAGCAGGTTTTCATTTTACCTGACTTCCCAGGGCCGCTCCGGTCCAGCCTGAAACCCTGGTTTCTTCCCGGGAAAGCGGGATCAGTTTTCCCTGCTTTCAGGAGCCTCCTGCACATGGCATCGTGGGCGGTCTCCTCGAAGGTGTCGTCGATCGGCTCCAGATCACAGTCCCCGTATTTTCTGACGAGGGCCGTCCTGATCAGATGGTCTGCGAATGCGGGATTTTTGGGAAGGACCGGTCCGTGGCTGTAGGTGCAGAAGGCATTTTTATAATGAGCGCCCTCCGTCCGGTCCCTGCCGTTATTACCATAGCCTCTGAGGACAGTCCCCAGGGGAGCGACACCGCCTGCCAGCAGGGTCCGCCCGCTGTGGTTTTCAAAGCCCACGACCGTGGTGCCGCCGGCTTCCTGCCCCAGTTCAAAGGCATAGTTTCCGATCATCCTCTTTCTTCCACCGACTGTGTGAAAATCGATGGCTCCGAGAAACTCGCATTTCTGTCCGTCTGCGGTCTCATAGTAGTGTCCCATCATCTGGTAGCCGCCGCAGATGCAGAGGAAGGTTTTCCCGTCGTCGAGGGCCGCCCGGATCTCCGGCCCTTTTTTGGACCGCAGGTCCTCCAGAAGGACCTCCTGGTCAAAGTCCTGTCCTCCGCCGATGAAAAAGAGGTCATAGCCGGCAAGAGACCTGGTCTCCCCCAGTCTGACATGATCCACACGGCAGCCGATGCCGCGCCACTCCAGGCGCCTGCGCAGGCAGAGGATATTGCCCCGGTCTCCATAGAGATTCAGGACATCCGGGTAAAGATGACAGATGCTGATTTCCATAATGATCCTTTTCCTTTTGAGCTGCTGTTCATGCCTGTCATCCCTTCCAGAAGGAATCCTTTCCTGCGGCCCGGCGCAGGGCATCCCGCAGGGGAAGCATGGTCGTGTAATTTGGCAGGATATAAACAGGCACCCCGCTTTTATAAATATGGTCCAACAGGTCTCTCATGGATCTCTCCGGGACCATCCTGATCCTCTTTTCCGGAAGGCCAGCGTATTTAAGCCGCAGCTGAAGGTCCTCCGCCCGCCTGCCCCAGACATAAATGCGGCGGATATTCTTTCGTCCGCAGAGCTTTTCATAGTCGGCATCCCAGATCCAGGAGATGTCGTGCCCGTCGGCATCCAGGTCGTTCAGGCCAAGGACCAGGCTGCAGGGGGCCTCAAGGGCGCAGAGATAGTCCAGGGCCTGGTTACAGCCGGCCGGATTTTTGACAAGGATCATCCGGATGGGGACGCCCCGGATCCGGAAGCTCTCCATCCGTCCAAAGCTGGACTGCGCATGGGCCAGGCCATCCAGGATCTCCTTCCGCGGCAGCCCCGCAGCTGTATACGCAGCCATGGCCGCCGCGGCATTATAAATATTATAGAGGGCAGGCAGGCCGATCCTGACCGGGATTGTCTGCGCGATTCCTTCCGGCAGGGTAAACTGCCCTGCTGCCTTCTCCGGCCCGGCCGGCTCCTCCGGAGCAACAATCTTTCCATCTGCCTTTTCCGGCACAGATCCTGGTTTTGCCGCTTTGTCCGGAGAGGAATCCGGCTCACCCGGCACCGCATGGTCGGAACCTCCTGCCACAGTCCCCCGAGGATCAGATCCCGCTGCCGGGGCCTCACCCGGGACGAGTCCCGGCACGCGCATGTAGACCAGGGATCCGTCGGCCCCGATCCTTTCGATGGATGTGACCGCCACATCCGGTACAGACCTGGTAAATCCGCAGGAGGGACAGTAAAATCCGCCCAGGTGGGCATAGGTGCGGTAATGATATCTGTACTCTGCTCCGCAGCGGATACAGTACCTGGCATCGCTGATCTCTGTCTCTGAGCTCCCGTCCGGATCTGCCTCGCCTGTCGCGGCAGAGATATCCTTTGAAACTGGTCCTTCAGCCCTCCCGTCAGTCTCCTCCTTCCGGTCTTTCCGGACAGCACCCGCCTCCAGACCGAACCAGACGACCGGATTGGGAGCCTCCAGGGCCAGCGAGGCAGTCAGGGAATCATCGGCATTCAGACATAATACCGCGTCCGGGGCCTGCCGGATTCCCTCCCGGACCGCCTCGAGCGTGTGCATAACCTCCCCGTAGCGGTCCAGCTGGTCGCGGAAGATGT
>JAFWDM010000082.1 GCA_017513005.1 Lachnospiraceae bacterium | reverse complement strand
TTGCCCGCGCTGGTGCCGGCGTCAACAATATCCCGTTGGAGCGCTGCACCGAAAAGGGAATCGTGGTCTTCAATACGCCGGGCGCGAATGCCAACGGCGTCAAGGAGCTGGTCTTTGCAGGCATGCTCCTGGCCTCCCGCGACATCGTAGAGGGCGTCGACTGGGTCCGGTCCAACTGGAACAATCCGGACATCGCCAAGACGGCGGAGAAGGAGAAAAAACAGTTCGCGGGGAGCGAGCTGGAGGGAAAAAAGCTCGGCATCATCGGTCTGGGCGCAATCGGTGTCCGTGTCGCTAACGCCGCGGTCAACCTGGGAATGGATGTCTATGGATATGACCCCTATGTCTCCATCGACTCCGCCTGGCACCTGAGCCGCAAGATCACCCATGTGATCCGCCTCGACGACATCTTTGAGACCTGTGACTACATCACGATCCATGTTCCGCTCCTGGATTCCACCAAAGGAATGATCAATGCAGAGGCGATCGCGAAGATGAAAAAGGGCGTCGTCCTCATCAACATGGCGCGCGACCTCCTCGTGGATGAGAAGGCTGTCGTGGAAGCCATCGACGAGGGCCGCATCCGCCGCTATGTCTCCGATTTTCCGAACCCGACCGTGGCGGGCAAGCGCGGCTGCATCACGACCCCTCACCTGGGCGCCTCCACGGAGGAATCCGAGATCAACTGTGCCAGAATGGCCGTCACGGAGATCCGCGATTACCTGGAGAACGGCAATATTTCCAACAGCGTGAACTTCCCCAACTGCAGCATGGGCATCTGCCAGACCGTCGGCAGGATCAGCATCTTCCACAAAAACCAGGCCAATATGATCACCAACTTCTCCCGGATCATGGGCGAGGAGAGCGTGAATATCGCCGAGATGGCCAACAAGTCCCGCGGCGATGTCGCCTACACCCTGATCGACATCGACACCAAGGTCTCCAAGGCCTGCCTGGACCAGCTGGCGAAGGTTGATGGCGTCTACCGCCTGCGCGTCGTCAAATGATCATTGTATCTGTTCAGCACGCAGCGCCTCTGTCAGCCCGGGATCGCAGGTGCATAGCACATGCAATATGGGGGTGCTGAATAGTTAATAATCATTTTCTGAAGCAGTCATTATCTGAGACGGCTCTTTCGAAGGATACCCTCAAAAGAACCGTCTCATTTTCATTTTTTTCATCTCTTTTTGCTTTTTTTACTGTGCAAAAATGATGATCAGGAGGTTCTTCATGGCTGATATACGCCCCTTCTCCGCTGTCCGCCCCGCCAGGGGGCTGGAGGCGGAAATCGCCGCTTTACCCTATGACGTTTACTCCCGCTCGGAGGCCCGCGAATATGTCGCGGCCCACCCCGGCTCTTTTTTGTCCATCGACCGGGCCGAGACGACCCTGCCGCAGGAGATAGACCTCTATGACGACCGCGTCTACCAGCACGCCTCCGAGGTCCTCCATGACTGGATCCGCGAAGGCCGCTTCGTCCAGGACGACAGGCCCTGCTACTATGTCTACGCCCAGACCATGAAGGGCCGGACGCAGACGGGAATCGTGGCCTGCGCCTCGATCGACGACTACGAGCACAATGTGATCAAAAAGCACGAGAATACCCGCGCCGACAAGGAAAAGGACAGGATCTGCCACGTCGACGCCTGCAGCGCCCAGACCGGCCCTATTTTTCTGTGCTACCGTCCGGATGCGGTCATCTCCGGCATCGTAGAGAAGACTGTCGCCCGGGACCCCGCCTGTGATTTTATCTCGGAGGGAGATGTCCGCAACCGCGTCTGGGTCATCGATGACGTGCAGGACTGCGGGTCCATCCGGGCCGCCTTCGCCGCCATCGACAGCATCTACATTGCCGACGGCCACCACCGCTGTGCCTCCGCCGTCCGCGTCGGGCAGCTTCGCAGACAGCAGAACCCGGGCTTTTCGGGAGAAGAGGACTTTAACTACTTCCTGTCCGTCCTCTTCCCGGAGAACGAGCTGAAGATCATGGACTACAACCGCGTCGTCCACGATCTCAACGGCCTTACGCCCGCTGCCTTCATGGAAAAGGTCACCGAGATCTGTGAGGTCCTTCCCGCAGAGCATCGTGACGGAGCGGCTCCTGTTCCTGCCGCCAAGGGGGAGATCTGCATGTACCTGGCCGGTTCCTGGTACCTGCTCCGCATCCGGCCTGAATTTCGGTCGGAAGACCCTGTCGCCGGCCTGGATGTCTCTATTCTCCAGGACAGGATCCTGGGCCCGGTCCTGGGCATCGCGGATCCCAAGACCGACACCCGGATCGAGTTTGTCGGCGGCATCCGCGGCACGAAGGAGCTGGAGGACAAGGCGGATGCCTTCGGAGGCGTCTCCTTCCTCATGCATCCCACTGCCCTTGGCGAGCTCTTTGCCGTCGCTGACGCCGGCCGCCTCATGCCGCCCAAGTCTACATGGTTCGAGCCCAAGCTCCTGAGCGGACTCTTCATCCATCTGATCTGATTATCTTTTACAGTGAACGTCAATTATCTTTGACATTCACTATGAAAAAGGCAGGTGCATCGACCGGTGCATCTGCCTCTTTATGGATGTATGCCAGCGTCCTTTTTCTTATTTCTCCCGCTCTGCTCTGATCTGTACTCCCTTTCTTCTTCATTTACATCCCCTCCTCCTTTCCGGATCGTCAAGGCATTCGTTACTGTCCACGCCCCCTCGAAGGGCGTGGACATGTAACGTTGCGCACGCCGATTCCAATACGCTTCGCGTGCGGCGCGCGCCGTTCCACTCGGGTTTTTCGCGAAAAAGCCGCGAAAAACACCTCGAGGCTTCAGGCGGGTCTGTACTGTAACAGGCATTCTTTTCATGAATCCCGTCCGCTTCCTTCTTCGGTGATAATTAAAATGGCAAAAAATAGCTTTCATTTTTTTGAAAAAGTTCCTTGCCAAATCGACACGAAGTCTATATAATAAATAAGTCGCCTGCCGAAAGGGCAGCGTGTATGTGTGGATATGCTGGAATAGCGCAGTTGGTAGCGCAACTGATTCGTAATCAGTAGGTCGAGGGTTCGAATCCCTTTTCCAGCTCTTTGATGCGCGGATATGCAGGACCGAAGAGAGGTGGAGCATGTCCGCGCATATTTTTTACAATAATATGAATACAAAAGAGGAGAGTAACCGTATGGCACAGTTATGGGGCGGAAGATTTACCAAGCAGACCGACGCGGCCGTCAAGGCCTTCAATGACTCGATCGGTTTCGACAAGCGGCTCTACCGGCAGGACATCACCGGCAGCATGGTGCACGCGCGCATGCTGGGCCGGCAGGGGATCCTGTCCGCGGAGGACTGCGAGGCCATCGAGAAGGGCCTGGAGGGGATCCTGGCGGACATCGAGAGCGGCGCCCTGCCCCTCATGGACCAGGTCTCCGGGATCTCCGAATATGAAGACATCCACAGCTTCGTGGAATCCAACCTGATCGACCGGATCGGGGAGGCGGGCAAGCGCCTGCATACGGGCCGCAGCCGCAACGACCAGGTTGCTCTGGACATGCGCCTGTACACGCGGGAAGCGGTGGATGACATGCGGGAGAGGCTCCTCCACCTGCTGGAGGCGGTCCTGGAGATCATGGAGGCCAACACCGAGACCTATATGCCAGGCTTTACCCACCTGCAGAAGGCCCAGCCCACGACCCTGGCCCACTATCTGGGCGCCTATTTCGAGATGCTGCGCAGGGACTACGGGCGCCTTTGCGACTGCCGGGCCCGCATGAACGAGTGCCCGCTGGGCGCCGGTGCCCTGGCCGGGACGACCTATCCCCTGGACCGGGCTTATGTCGCCTCCGAACTGGGATTCGACTGCGCGACCCGCAATTCCATGGACAGCGTCTCCGACCGGGACTATCTCCTGGAATTTCTCTCGGACCTCTCCATCATCATGATGCACCTGTCCCGCTTTTCCGAGGAGCTGATCATCTGGAATTCCAATGAATACCGCTTTGTGGAGATGGACGATGCCTTCTCCACCGGTTCCAGCATCATGCCCCAGAAAAAAAATCCCGACATCTGTGAGCTGGTCCGCGGCAAGGTCGGCCGGGTCTACGGCGACCTCATGTCGCTGCTGACCGCCATGAAGGGCCTGCCCCTGGCCTACAACAAGGATATGCAGGAGGACAAGGAACCCGCCTTCGATGCCATCGATACGGCGGCAGCCTGCATCCCCCTCTTTGCCGAGATGCTCCGGACCATCCGCTTCAATAAGGAAGTCATGGAAAAGAGCGCCATGCGGGGATTCACCAACGCGACGGACGCGGCGGACTACCTGGTCGTCAAGGGGGTTCCCTTCCGGGATGCCCACGGCATCATCGGCCGCCTGGTCCTGCGCTGCATCGATGAGGGGAAGGGAATCGAGGAGCTGCCTCTGGAGGAGCTCAAAACCTTCTCCGACAAGTTTGAGGCGGACGTCTATGACGCCATCTCCCTGCGGACCTGTGTCAACAAGCGCCTGACGGCCGGCGCCCCCGGCGAGGCTGCCATGGCCGAAGAGCTCGCCGCTTCCCGCGCCTGGCTGAAAGCGCAGAAAGAAGTTCAATAGATTTTTCCAAGGTATTACAAAGGAGACAAGAAGATGAGTGAGAAATTGCGTGTAGGTATCCTCGGCGGCACCGGCATGGTCGGACAGCGCTTCATCGCGCTTTTACAGGACCATCCCTGGTTTGAAGTCACCACGATCGCGGCCAGTCCCCGCAGCGCCGGCAGGACATACGGCGAGTGCGTGGAGGGACGCTGGAAGCTTGAGGTGCCCATGCCTGAAGCCGTCCGCAATATCGTCGTCAAAAATGTAAAGGATGTGGAAGCAGTCGCTTCAGAGGTGGATTTCTGCTTCAGCGCCGTCGACATGTCCAAGGACGAGATCAGGGCGATCGAGGAGGAATACGCGAAGACCGAGACCCCGGTCGTCTCCAACAACAGCGCCCACCGCTGGACGCCCGACGTCCCCATGATCATCCCGGAGATCAACCCGGAACACGCAGAGGTCATCGAGTTCCAGAAAAAGCGCATGGGGACCTCAAGGGGCTTTATCGCCGTCAAGCCCAACTGCTCGATCCAGAGCTATACGCCGGCCCTGGCAGCCTGGAAGGAATATGAGCCCCGGCAGGTGCTCGTCTCCACCTACCAGGCGATTTCCGGTGCCGGCAAGACCTTCCGTGACTGGCCGGAGATGGAGGGCAATATCATCCCCTACATCGGCGGCGAGGAGGAAAAGAGCGAGCGTGAGCCCCTTCGCGTGTTCGGCCATATTGAGAACGGTGTGATCGTGCCCGCGGACGATATGCTGATCACCAGCCAGTGCATCCGCGTGCCGGTCCTGTACGGTCACACGGCGACCGCTTTTGTCAATTTCGGGAAAAAGGCGGCAAAGGAGGAGCTGATCGAAAAGCTCCGCGCCTTCCGCGGCGTGCCCCAGGAGCTCGGGCTTCCCAGCGCTCCGAAGAATTTCATCCAGTACCTCGAAGAGGACAACCGTCCCCAGGTGCAGCTGGACGTCAACTATGAGAGGGGATTCGGTGTCTCGATTGGAAGACTCCGCCCCGACACCCTCTTTGACTGGAAGTTTGTCGGCCTCTCCCACAACACCATCCGTGGAGCGGCAGGCGGCGGTGTGCTCTGCGCAGAGATGCTCAAGGCGCAGGGATACATCACCAGAAAGTAACGGCAAAGCACTGTGCCGGTCAATGATCCAATGACCGAAACAGTCATCAAGAGAAAAATTATCCGGCCCGGTCATTCACAGAGGAAAGGGGGTGCGTGCTACGAAAACGGTGTATATCGCGGAAAAGCCCAGTGTGGCGCGTGCCTTCGCCTCGGCGCTGGGAAAGAACTTCCGCAGTGCCGACGGTTTCATGGAGGCGGAGGATACCATCGTCACCTGGTGCGTGGGACACCTGGTCTCCATGTCCTATCCGGATGCCTACGATGCCTCCCTCAAAAGGTGGTCCCTGAACACGATCCCCTTTATTCCGGAAAAGTACCGTTACCAGGTGATCGACGGGGTGAAAAAGCAGTTCGGGATCGTAAAGCGGATCCTGACGGATCCGGATGTGGGACCGATCTATATCTGCACAGACTCCGGGCGGGAGGGAGAGTATATTTACCGCCTCGTCGCCTCCCAGGCAGGAGTGAAGGGGAAAAAAGAGCTCCGTGTCTGGATCGACTCCCAGACCGAGGAGGAGATCCTGCGCGGCATCCGGGAGGCGAAGCCCTCCTCCGCCTATGACAACCTGGGTGCGGCGGCCTATCTGCGTGCCCAGGAGGACTATCTGATGGGCATCAATTTCTCCCGGGCGCTGACGCTGCGCTACAGCGACGCCATGAGCAGGGCGCTGGGGACAGACCACACGACCATCGCGGTCGGCAGGGTCATGACCTGTGTGCTGGGGATGGTCGTAAAGAGGGAGCGGGAGATCCGGTCCTTTGTCAAGACCCCCTTTTTCCGCATCCAGGCACAGATCACCCAGGCGGGTGCCGATGGAGAAGCTGCGGCTTTTACCGCCCAGTGGCAGGCCGATGAAAAGAGCGTCTGTTACGGATCCCCCCGTCTCTACAAGGACACGGGTTTTCTGAAAAGAGAAGATGCGGACAGGATGATCCTGTACCTGGCCGGAAAGGCCGGCCCCGGGATCTTTAAAAGCCCGGTCAAGACAGCCGGCGGCGCAGACCCGGAAGCCCTGGCTCATCTCTCCGCGATCGGACCGGAGGAGGCAC
>JAFWDM010000081.1 GCA_017513005.1 Lachnospiraceae bacterium | reverse complement strand
TGTCGACTACTCCGGCCGCTCGGTCATCGTCGTCGGCCCCGAGCTCAAGATCTACCAGTGCGGCGTGCCCAAGGAGATGGCCCTCGAGCTGTTCAAGCCCTTCGTGATGAAGGAGCTGGAGAGCAGAGGCATTTCACAGAACATCAAAAACGCGAAAAAACTGGTAGAAAAGGTGGACAGCCAGGTCTGGGATATCCTCGAGGATGTCATCAAAGAACATCCCGTGATGCTCAACCGCGCGCCCACCCTGCACAGACTGGGCATCCAGGCCTTCGAGCCGATCCTGGTCGAGGGCAAGGCGATCAAGCTTCATCCCCTGGTATGTACCGCGTTCAACGCAGACTTTGACGGCGACCAGATGGCCATCCATCTGCCCCTCTCCGTCGAGGCACAGGCGGAATGCCGCTTCCTGCTGCTTTCCCCGAACAACCTCCTCAAGCCCTCCGACGGCGGCCCCGTGGCGGTTCCGTCCCAGGATATGGTTCTGGGGATCTACTACCTGACCCAGGAGCGCGACGGAGAACCCGGTGAAGGCAAATATTTCCGCAACATGAGCGAGGCGATCCTCGCCTACGAAAACCACTACATCACGCTGCACTCAAAGATCAACGTCCGCATGTCGAAACAGAATGCGGAGGGTGAGACCGTCACCGGCGTGATCGCCACGACGCTGGGCAGGCTCCTGTTCAACGAGATCCTGCCGCAGGATCTGGGGTTTGTGGACCGCTCTGTACCGGAGAACTTCCTGAAGCTGGAAGTTGACTTCCTGGTCAAGAAAAAGGACCTCAAAAAGATCCTTCAGCGCATCATCGACACCCACGGGACCTTTGCGACTGCGGAAGTCCTGGACCTGATCAAGGCCATGGGTTACAAATATTCCACGATCGCGGCCATGACGGTCTCCATCGCGGACATCACCGTGCCCCCGCAGAAGAAGGATCTGCTGCAGCAGGCACAGGATACGGTCGACAAGATCTCCAAAAACTACCGCCGCGGTCTGATCACGGAGGAGGAGCGCTACCGCGCCGTCGTCGATACCTGGACAGAGATCGATAACGAGCTGACAAAGGTACTGCTCAACAGCCTTGACAAATACAACAACATCTTCATGATGGCCGACTCCGGCGCCCGAGGCAGCAACCAGCAGATCAAGCAGCTGGCCGGCATGCGCGGCCTGATGGCGGATACCACCGGCCGTACCATCGAGCTCCCGATCAAGTCCAACTTCCGTGAAGGTCTGGACGTTCTGGAGTACTTCATGTCGGCGCACGGCGCCAGAAAGGGTCTGTCCGACACGGCGCTCCGTACAGCGGACTCCGGATATCTGACGCGCCGCATGGTCGACGTCTCCCAGGAGCTCATCATCCGCGAGGTCGACTGCTGTGAGGGCAAGGAAGCTGTCCCCGGCATGTCCGTCAAGGCGTTCATGGACGGAAAAGAGACCATCGAGGGCCTCGAGGACCGCATCACGGGACGCGTCTCCTGCGAGGACATCTATGACAACGACGGCAACCTGATCGTCAAAAAGAACCACATGATCACGCCTGCCCGCGCAGGAAAGATCATGGCGAAGGGCGCGACCAGGGTCAAGATCCGCACGATCCTCACCTGCCGCTCCCACTCCGGCATCTGCGCCAAGTGCTACGGCGCCAACATGGCGACCGGAGAGATGGTGCAGGTCGGTGAAGCGGTCGGCATCATCGCCGCGCAGTCCATCGGCGAGCCCGGCACACAGCTGACCATGCGTACCTTCCATACGGGCGGTGTCGCCGGCGGCGATATCACACAGGGTCTTCCCCGTGTCGAGGAGCTGTTCGAGGCCAGAAAGCCCAAGGGACTAGCGATCATCTCCGAGTTCGGCGGGACGGTCACCGTGCGCGACAACAAAAAGAGCCGCGAGGTCATCGTCACGGACGATGAGACCGGCGAATCCAAGGAATATCCCATTCCCTACAGTTCCCGCATCAAGGTCATCGACGGATCGAGCATCGAGGCGGGCGACGAGCTCACGGAAGGCAGCATCAACCCCCACGATCTTCTCAAGATCAAGGGGATCCGGGCTGTCCAGAACTACCTGCTGCAGGAAGTCCAGCGAGTCTACCGTCTGCAGGGCGTGGATATCTGCGATAAGCATATCGAAGTCATCGTGCGTCAGATGCTCAAAAAGATCCGCATCGAGAACAGCGGCGGCACAGGGTTCCTGCCCGGAAGCCTGGTGGACGTCCTGGACTTCGAGGAGGAGAACGAGCGCCTGATCTCGCAGGGCGGCGACCCTGCGGAAGGCAAGCAGGTCATCCTGGGTATCACCAAGGCGGCCCTTGCGACCAACTCCTTCCTCTCGGCAGCATCCTTCCAGGAGACCACCAAGGTCCTGACTGATGCTGCGATCCACGGAAGGACCGATCCGCTGATCGGCCTGAAGGAAAATGTCATCATCGGCAAACTGATCCCCGCCGGTACCGGCATGAAGCGCTACCGCTCGACGCGCCTGTCCACAGACGCAAGGATCCGCGCGGCTGCCGCGCTCGCAGCCCAGCAGCGCGAGGAGCAGCTGACCGCCGAAGAGATCGCCAGAATGGCGGCTGCAAACCAGCCGGAGACGATCGAACTCTCCATGTTTGAAGACTATGTGGAAAAGCATGAGGAAGGCGGAACCGTGGACGGCACCACGATGCTGGAAGAGATCCTCGGTGCTGAGGGCACGGAAGAGCTCCCGGACCTCAAGGGACTGGAGGAACACGACGCAGGCGGTCTCGTGGAGATCGGCGAGGTCGTGGAAGAGGATACACTGGACTGAAGAACACCGGAGCTGAACTGCAGCACTGATCTGCAGAGCCTGGTACAGGGCTGACCTGCAGAGCCGATTACAGGACTGATTTCCGGAAAACGAAAAAAGGCCGGAAAGAAGGTTCGGAACTCAAAAAAATGATTGACAGGGCTGTGTGCTCTGCGTATAATCAAAAGGTGTGGCTCTTGCCACACCTTTTACTTTGCTGTATGACCCTGTACAGCGCAAAATCTTACAAGGAGGTGAAATAGAATGCCAACATTTAACCAGCTAGTTAGGAAGGGTCGTGAGACATCTGTCAAGAAGTCCACAGCGCCGGCACTGCAGAGAGGCTTTAACTCTCTCCGCAAGCGTTCCATCGCAGTCAGCGCCCCGCAGAAGCGCGGCGTCTGCACGGCAGTGAAGACGGCAACGCCGAAGAAGCCGAATTCCGCGCTCCGCAAGATCGCCAGAGTTCGTCTTTCCAACGGAATCGAAGTTACATCCTACATCCCCGGCGAAGGGCACAATCTGCAGGAACACAGTGTTGTTCTGATCAGAGGCGGTCGTGTCAAGGATCTGCCCGGTACCAGATACCACATCATCCGCGGCACACTGGATACGGCAGGCGTTGCGAACCGCAAGCAGGCTCGTTCCAAATACGGCGCGAAGAAGCCCAAAGCTGCAAAGAAGTGAGGTACGACAGGCTGCTTTTTCGCAGCTTGACAGCTAATCACGAGACCCGTTCGGAACTGCCGCGATGAGATCCGGCAGGGGCCCTGCAGCCTGCGGCTGCATCCCGACCGTGGTTTTCACGCACAGTTCCATAGTGTTGGATTCTATTGATTATAAAGAATATGCCGTCCGGGGCCCGTATACCGCAGACTTTGGCCTGCAGAGGGCGGAAGGCGCGCATAGGAATCATAGAAATAGAAGATACAGCACGAACACGAATATGCGTATTAGTGAGTACCTGTGATTTATCTCAATTGATAAGGAGGGAAGTAACGTGCCGCGTAAAGGACATGTTCAGAAAAGAGATGTACTGGCAGATCCCTTGTACAACAACAAAGTGGTCACCAAGCTGATCAATGCCATTATGCTTGACGGCAAGAAGGGTGTCGCCCAGAAGATTGTGTACGGCGCATTTGCCAAGATGGAGGAAAAGACCGGAAAGCCGGCTGTCGAGGTCTTCGAGACCGCGATGAACAATATCATGCCTGTGCTCGAGGTCAAGGCGAGACGTATCGGCGGTGCCACCTACCAGGTTCCGATCGAAGTGCGTCCCGACAGGCGGCAGGCGCTTGCACTGCGCTGGATCGTCATGTTCTCCCGCAAGAGAGGCGAGAAGAAGATGGAAGACAAGCTCGCGGGTGAGCTGCTGGATGCTTTCAACAACACCGGCGCTTCCGTCAAGAGAAAAGAAGATATGCACAAGATGGCGGATGCCAACAGGGCATTTTCCCATTACAGATTCTGATCAGCGGCCTGAAGACACTAAGGCTGAAGCGGCATGAGCGGACAATACCTGCTTTTTGAAAGGAAGTCGTGCTCATACATATGCGGGCAGTCGGATATGTCCGCCCGCAATAAAGATCAGAGTAGGAGCTGACAAAACGCGAGTGCTGCCTGCAGGCAGTACATCTGCAACTTTGTTACTGCTTCGGGAGAGGTGTTTTGATAAGCTCCGCAGGAGGATAATAAGTGTCTGCAAGAGAATACCCCCTGGAGAGAACCAGGAACATCGGTATCATGGCCCACATCGATGCGGGCAAGACGACGCTCACAGAGCGCATCCTGTACTATACCGGTGTCAATTACAAGATCGGTGAGACCCACGAAGGCACTGCGACCATGGACTGGATGGAGCAGGAGCAGGAGCGTGGAATCACCATTACATCCGCGGCAACGACCTGCCACTGGACGCTGCACGACCACATGAAGCCCAAGGCGGGCGAGAAGGAGTGCCGGATCAACATTATCGACACCCCCGGACACGTCGACTTTACTGTAGAAGTCGAGCGTTCTCTCCGCGTTCTGGACGGAGCGGTCGGCGTCTTCAGCGCCAAGGGCGGTGTAGAGCCGCAGTCAGAGAACGTATGGCGTCAGGCGGATACCTACAATGTACCGCGTATGGCGTTTATCAACAAAATGGACGTGATCGGCGCCGATTATTTCGGCAGCGTCGAGCAGATCCGCAACAGGCTCGGCAAAAACGCGATCATGATCCAGATCCCGATCGGGGCGGAGGACACCTTCAAGGGACTCATCGACCTGTTCGAGATGGAAGCCTACATTTACAATGACGACAAGGGTGACGACATCACCGTCTGTGAGATCCCGGAAGACATGCGGGATGACGCAGAGCTCTACAGGAGCGAGCTGGTTGAGAAGATCTGCGAGCTGGATGATGATTTGACCGAAAAATTCCTCGAGGGTGAGGAACCCTCCACGGAAGAGCTCAAGGCAGTCCTGCGCAGGGCGACCTGCGACTGCACCGCCGTACCGGTCACCTGCGGCAGCGCCTACAGAAACAAGGGCGTGCAGAAGCTGATCGATGCGGTCGTGGAGTATATGCCTGCCCCTACAGACATCCCGTCCATCAAGGGCACGGACCTGCAGGGCAACGAGGTGGAGCGTCATTCTTCGGATGACGAGCCTTTCTCCGCGCTGGCCTTCAAGATCATGACCGATCCCTTTGTCGGAAAACTTGCCTTCTTCCGCGTGTATTCAGGTGTGGCCCGCTCCGGTTCCTACGTCCTGAATGCGACGAAGGACAAGAAGGAGCGCCTCGGCCGCATCCTGCAGATGCATGCCAACAAGCGTGCAGAGCTCGACCAGGTCTATTCGGGCGACATCGCCGCCGCAGTCGGTCTGAAGTTCACGACGACCGGCGATACGATCTGCGATGAGCAGCATCCTGTAATCCTGGAGTCCATGGAGTTCCCGGAGCCCGTCATCGAGCTCGCGATCGAGCCCAGGACCAAGGCAGGACAGGGCAAGATGGCGGAGGCACTGGCCAAGCTTGCGGAGGAGGATCCCACCTTCCGCCAGCACACCAACAAGGAAACAGGGCAGACGATCATTGCCGGTATGGGCGAGCTTCATCTGGAGATCATCGTCGACCGTCTTCTGCGTGAGTTCAAGGTTGAGGCCAATGTCGGCGCGCCGCAGGTCGCCTACAAGGAGACCTTCACGAAACAGGTCGAGCAGGACTACAAGTACGCGAAGCAGTCCGGCGGTCGCGGCCAGTACGGCCACTGCAAGGTCCGCTTCGAGCCCATGGATGCCAACGGAGAAGAACTCTACAAGTACGACTCCGAAGTCGTCGGCGGCAATATTCCCAAGGAATACATCCCTGCGATCGGCGAAGGCATTGAGGAGGCCATGAAGGCCGGATCCCTCGGCGGGTTCCCGGTGGTCGGCATCCACGCCACCGTCTACGACGGATCCTACCATGAGGTCGACTCCTCGGAGATGGCCTTCCACATCGCGGGAAGCCTGTGCTTCAAGGAAGCCATGAAGAAGGCAGAGCCGGTGCTGCTCGAGCCCATCATGCGCGTCGAGGTCACGATGCCTGAGGAGTATATGGGCGATGTCATCGGCGATATCAACTCCCGCCGCGGCAGGATCAGCGGCATGGATGATATCGGCGGCGGCCGCAAGGTCACCGGTTTCGTCCCGCTCTCCGAGATGTTCGGATACGCGACAGACCTGCGCTCCAGAACGCAGGGACGCGGCAATTACTCCATGTTCTTTGACCGTTACGAGCCGGTTCCGAAGAATGTGGCAGACAAGGTTCTGAATATCAAATAAGAATTTCATATTGAAATCTTAAAAGTTGTTTATTATAATGTTGTGCAATGACTGTTAAAAATGGAACTGCATACGGCGCACATATGACCGCGGCCGCATCACGAACAGGTTCCGACCTTAAATAAGAAGACAGTCATTTGCAGCTACATATAAAAAAGCTTGTAATCCAATTATTTAAGGAGGAAATCAGACAATGGCAAAAGCGCATTTTGACAGAACAAAACCGCACTGCAACATCGGCACCATCGGCCACGTTGACCACGGCAAAACCACTCTGACCGCTGCAATCACCAGCGTTCTCGCTGTCCGCCAGGGCGGCACCGCTGTTGCTTTCGATCAGATCGACAAGGCTCCCGAAGAGAAGGAGCGTGGTATCACCATCAACTCCGCTCACGTCGAGTATGAGACCGCAAAGAGACACTATGCACACGTCGACTGCCCCGGACACGCTGACTA
>JAFWDM010000080.1 GCA_017513005.1 Lachnospiraceae bacterium | reverse complement strand
TCCGCAGGCTGGCCGCCGGCGGGATCTGCGAGATCGTCCTCACAGGCATCCATGTAAGTTCCTACGGCCTGGACAGGGATCAGGAGAAGCGGGAACGGGCGGGATTTGACCCGGACCGCGCGGGGGCGTCTCTTCTGGAGCTTTTGCGGGCGCTGCATGCGGTCGAGGGCCTCGAGAGGATCCGTATGAGTTCTCTAGAACCCAGGATCATGACCGAAAAGTTTATTGCCGGGCTGGCCGGTCTGGAAAAGGTATGCCCGCACTTTCATCTTTCCCTGCAGAGCGGATGCGATGCGACACTCCGGCGCATGAACCGTCACTATACGACGGCGGAGTATGCAAAGAGCGTAGAACTGCTGCGCCGGTATTATGACCGCCCGGCTATCACGACCGATGTGATCGTGGGATTTCCGGGCGAAACCGGGGAGGAGTTCGAACAGACATGCGCTTTTCTGGAAAAGATCCGGTTTTATGAGATCCATGTCTTCCGGTATTCCAAACGGCAGGGGACAGTTGCGGCGAAGATGCCGGATCAGATTCCGGAGCCGGTCAAGGCACAGCGAAGCGACCGCCTGCTCGCCCTGACCGCCGCACAGGCTGATCTGTACCGCAGGCAGTTCGCAGGGGAGCGGGAGACACTCCTTCTGGAGGAAATCTGTGAATACGGCGGGGAAAAATACATGGTCGGCAGCACGGCCCGCTATGTGACCGGTGCCATCCGCATTGACAGCGGGGAAGGGGAAGCTGCCTGGTGCAGACCCGGAACCATGGCAGAGGGGAGATTTTCGGACGGGCAGATACCCTTTTCCAGGGGGACTGCTCTGCGCTTTTGTTCCTGCCCCCGCCCTCAATAGGGCGTGAACAGAACAGCGATCTCCTTACAAACCATTACAGGGGCAGCCACCGCCTTTTTCCGCAGCAGGAATTTTGCGGGATCAGACATTGAATCAGCGTACCAAATAGAGTAAGATAATAAGATGATGAACAGGATGCCGGATGCAGAGCCGGGGGCGGCCGAAAGCCGGTTTCGAAAAGCGCCCGGGTCGGAATGATTCCACAGTGAGGCTTGTTATATATGGAAGAGAAAAAAAATAAAGGGACAGATCTGGAGAGCACACAGTTTTTCAGAGTCCAGCCGGAACCGGTGAACGGGGTACAGAAGATACTTTCCGTCGTCTACGAAGCGCTCTCTGAAAAAGGATATGATCCGGTCAACCAGATCGTGGGCTACATTATGTCGGGTGATCCCACCTATGTGACAAATTACAAGGGTGCCCGCAGTCTGATCATGAAGGTGGAGCGCGATGAGCTGGTGGAAGAGATCATGCGGAGTTATATCCGCGCCAACCACTGGTCGGAATAAAGTATGAGAATAATGGGATTGGACTTTGACTCAAAGACATGCGGCGTGGCTTTGAGCGATCCGCTGTTTATCACAGCGCAGCCAAAGGAGATTATCCGCAGAGAGAGAGAGAACAAGCTCCGCCGGACCTTCGCCCGGATCGAGGAGCTGATCAAGGAGTACGATGTCGGTCTGATCGTTCTCGGACTGCCGTTGAATATGGATGATTCAGAGGGGGAGCGGGCCCGGAAGACGCTGGAATTTCAGGACAGTCTGGAAAGGAGGACCGGTCTCCGGGTTGTTATGTCTGATGAAAGGCTGACCACGGTAGAGGCGGAGGAGATCATGCAGCAGCAGGGGATCCCGCGCGGAAAATACCATGACTATGTGGATATGATCGCTGCCGGCATTATCCTCAAGGAATATATGGAAAATCACCCCGGTCTGCCGGAGCAGATGCGGGAGCTGGCAAAGCGGCGGTAGCTGCCGCAGAAACAGGCCTGAAAAAAGACAGGGAGCCGTAGACAAACAGCCGGACAGTATTGGGGACTGAGATGGAAAAGGTGAGATTTATACCGGAAGGCGAGGACCGCCAGGTCGATTTTTTTGTGCTGGAGGAGGCAAAGCTGGCCGGAAAGCAGTATCTGCTTGTGACGGACAGTGAGGACGGCGATGGAGATGCACTGATCCTTCGCACGGGCGATGTGCCGGCTGCCGGAGATCCAGGTTCTGCCGGTCCGGCAGCAGATGCGGAGACAGAAGAAGCCTCCTATGAGATCGTAGAGGACGAGGCAGAGCTTTCCGCTGTCCTTCTTTTGATGCGGGACAGCCTGGAGGAACTCGGGATCGAGATCGAAGAGTGAAAAAAATGCTCGATAGCATTTTTTTCACTCCGGTGCCTGTGCCGCAGAGCGTCCCAGGCACCTGTGATCGCATCGGAGAAAACGCCTTCGCGTATTTCTCCTCGCGTTGCCGCTCTTACGAGCGGCATGGGTCGGAAAGAGTGAAAAAAAAAGCCCGATAGCATTTTTTTCACTCCGGTGCCTGTGCCGCAGAGCGTCCCGGGCACCTGTGATCCGGCTGTGTCTGAGGTTCCGGATGAAGTAAAAAGAACGATAGAAAAGAGAAATAACAGATTTGAAGAATAGAATATTTAAGGAAAGAGGCTCCGGGAAAAAGGGGCTTTCAAAGAGTGACACGAGGCGGCAGGAGAGCAGGAAAAAGGAGATTCGGGGAAAGAGCGCTGCAGCAAAGCGGGATCCCGGCAGAAAGAAAGAAGCCGGAAACAGGAAGGAGACAGTCAAAAAGGCTGACGCTTTCAAAAAGGCGGATACCTTCAAAAAAGCGGACGCTTTCAAAAGGGCAGATGCTTTCAAAAAGGCGGATGCTTTTAAAAAGAAAGAATCTATAAAGAAAAAGGAAGCTGTAGTAAAGAAGGATTACTCGAAAAAACAGGGATTCGCGAAGAAAAAGGAATCCATGGGCAAAAAAGAATTCGCAAGAGGAGCCGTCCGCCGGAATGAGGCAGTGAGAAGGACAGAGTCAGACGAAAACAGGAGCTTTTTCCGGGGGACACAGGTCAGCAGAAACAGCATCCCGGCGCTGAAAGACAAAAAAGAAGAGTACGGCAGAAGAGGAGTGAGATTGAAAAATACGATCGGGAATACCAATACAGAACCCGCTCCCTGTGTGCGGGTGATTCCGCTGGGCGGTCTCGAACAGATCGGAATGAATATCACCGCGTTTGAATACGGGGACAGCATCGTGGTCGTGGACTGCGGGCTGGCCTTTCCCGAGGACGATATGTTCGGGATCGATCTCGTGATCCCGGACACGACTTATCTGGAGGAAAATGTCGATAAGGTCAAAGCCTTCGTCATCACCCACGGACATGAGGACCATATCGGTGCGCTTCCCTATGTCCTGAAAAAGATCAATGTCCCCATGTACGGCACCCGGCTGACAATGGGGATCATCGAGAACAAGCTGCGCGAGCACAACCTGCTGGGGAACACGGAGCGCCACGTCGTCTCTTTCGGCGATGTCGTCACGCTGGGGGATTTTCAGGTCGAATTTATCAAGACCAACCACAGCATAGTCGATGCAGCGGCGCTGGCCATCACATCGCCGGCGGGCACGATCGTACACACAGGAGATTTCAAGGTCGATTATACACCGGTCTACGGAGACGCGATCGACCTGCAGCGCTTTGCGGAGCTGGGAAATGACGGCGTCCTCGCGCTGATGTGCGACTCCACGAACTCGGAGCATCCCGGGCACACACCCTCCGAGAAGGCGGTCGGCAGGCATATCGACCAGATCTTCCGGGATCATGCGGATACGCGAATCATCATCGCGACCTTTGCCTCGAACGTGGACCGCGTCCAGCAGATCATCAACCACGCCTATAAATACGGGCGGAAGGTCGTGGTCGAAGGCCGCAGCATGGTCAATATCATTGATACTGCGACAAAACTCGACGTCCTCAATATTCCAGAGAACACCCTGATCGATATCGATCAGCTCAAAAACTATCCCGGGGATAAAACGGTCATAATCACGACCGGAAGCCAGGGCGAGAGCATGGCGGCCCTGAACCGCATGGCTGACGGCATGCACCGCAAGGTCACGAT
>JAFWDM010000011.1 GCA_017513005.1 Lachnospiraceae bacterium | reverse complement strand
GCCCAGCTCTCCGGCGGGCAGAAACAGCGCGCGGCGATCGCCCGTGCCCTGGCCTGCAGGCCCCGGATCCTTCTGTGCGATGAGGCGACCAGCGCCCTGGATCCCCAGACGACAGCATCCATCCTAGCCCTTTTGAAAAAGATCAATATGGAGACCGGCATCACGATCATTATCATCACCCATCAGATGTCCGTCGTCCGCGAGATCTGCCGCCATGTGGCGATCATCGAGAAGGGGCATCTGGTCGAGAACGGCACGGTGGAAGAGATCTTCACCCATCCCAAATCCAGTGCCGCCCGCCGCATGATTATCGAGGGAAAGGATCCCGACGAGCTCGGGGAGCCGGAGCCGGACCGGGCTTCCGGCGCGGAAAAAGGACCTTCGTCAGACAGAGGGACGGCAGCGGCCGGCAGACCTGCATCCACGGATCCTTCCGGTGCGGAGGTGCCGCTCCTTCACGAAAAGCGCAGGATCCGCATTGTGTACTCAAAGAATTCCTCCTTTGAGCCCGTGATCGGCAATATGGTCCTCAGGTTCGGCACGCCGGTCAATATCCTGCGTGCGGACACCAGGGATGTCGCGGGCGTCGCCCGCGGAGAGATGATCCTGGGACTGCCGGATGACCCGGCCCTGCAGGAGCAGATGATCGGCTATCTGCTGGAACACGGGCTGGATGTGGATGACCTGTGACGCGGCAGTCTGCAGGGCAGACGCGTACAGAAGGAAAACCGCATTTGCATGTATCTGCATTTTGCTGTATATCGGCTGTATATCGGCCGTAGATCGAAGAGATGAAAGAGTTCCTTTCCGGAGGAGTTTAGACATGTTTACAAAAGAAGTCATTGATATGATCATCCTGGGGATCGGGCAGACACTCTATATGGTGATCTTCTCAACCCTGTTCGGCTATGTGCTGGGCCTTCCCTGGGGGATCGCCCTGGCGGTCACGAATAAAGAGGGCATCCGTCCGAATGCGGCCTTCTACCGCGTGGTGGATTTTATCACCAATATCATGCGGAGCATCCCCTTTCTGATCCTGCTGATCCTCTTGATCCCGCTCACAAAGTTCATCGTCGGCAAGAGCTACGGCTCCACCGCGACGATCGTACCCCTGGTCATCTCCGCGGCCCCCTTTATCGCGCGTATGGTGGAATCTTCCCTGATGGAAGTGGATCCCGGCGTGATCGAAGCGGCCCAGTCCATGGGGGCGGACACGTTTACGATCATCACAAAAGTCCTGCTCGTGGAAGCCAGGATCTCCCTGCTCGTCGGTGTGACCATCTGCTTCGGCACGATCCTGGGATACTCCGCCATGGCCGGCGCTGTCGGAGGCGGGGGCCTGGGGGATATAGCGATCCGCTACGGCTATCACAGATACCAGGCGGATATCATGATCGTGACAGTCATCCTGCTCGTGATCCTGCAGCAGATCTTTCAGTATGCAGGCATGTTTTTGTCGAACCGGCTCGACCGGCGGCATGTGTAATCTTTTTACAGGAGGTAAATGTTATGAAAAGAAAAGTAATGGCAGCAGTTCTGGCAGGCATTCTGGCAGCGGGAGTCCTCGCGGGATGCGGCGGTAGCTCCTCTGCGGGTTCTGCGGCACCTGCGCAGACAGAAGAGGCCGGGGAGGAGGAAGCGCCGGCAGCAGGCACAGCGGCTGCACAGGAAGCTGAGGCAGAGACCGCCCAGGCCCCTGAAGACAACCACATCACCGTGGCAGCCAGCCCGACCCCCCACGCAGAGATCCTCGCCCAGGTAAAGCCGATCCTGGAGGCGCAGGGCTACGAGCTCGAAGTGGTTGAGTTTGAGGACTATGTCCAGCCCAATAATGTCGTGGACAGCGGCGAGATCGACGCAAACTATTTCCAGCACATCAACTACCTGGAAGACTTCAATGCAAACCACGGTACGGACCTGGCAATCGCCGGCAGGATCCACTATGAGCCGTTCGGCATCTATCCCGGCACGAAGGCTTCTCTGGACGAGATCGCGGACGGCGACACCATCGCCATCCCCAACGACCCCACCAATGAGGCCCGCGCCCTGCTCCTGCTCGAAGCAAACGGCATCATCACCCTCAAGGAGGGCGCCGGCATCACAGCGACCGTCAATGATATCGAGTCGAAATCTGTCGATGTCCAGCTCAATGAGGTCGAGGCAGCCCAGGTCTCCCGCTACAAAGACGAGATGTCCTACATGATCCTCAACGGAAACTATGCCCTTGCGGCAGGCATCAAGGCCGGCTCCGATGCGCTCGCTCTGGAGCAGGGTGACTCCGAGGCGATCAAGGAGCAGTATGTCAATGTCATTGCCGTCAAGGCCGGCAATGAGGAGCTTCCCAAGATCAAGGCCCTTGTGGGTGCCCTGCAGTCCGAAGAGGTCAGGGCTTATATCGAGGAGCATTTCGAGGGAGCCGTCGTGCCCTACTGATCGGACAGTGCCATGCGGCCGGGGCTGTGAGACGGACAACAGTCAGGTCCCCGTCTCCCCTCGGAGAGTACCCCGTCCGCCCGGTTCCCGGGCAGACAGATTTCAGGAGAGATTCGAGGAGACAGGGGCCTGCTCCCTGTCTCCTCTTTGGAAAACGGGGGACAAAAGAGGATATAAGAGAAAGGAGTCCGTATGATGATTCTGCTGGCGGCCGGCCTGCTCCCGCCCCTGTACCTGCTCTGGAAAGTCTATCAGAGCGACAGGATCGAGAAGGAACCGGCCGGGCTTTTATTTACGATTTTCCTGTACGGCATGCTGTCGACACTTCCCGCCGGGATCCTGGAAAATATAGGCATGTACATTTTGTATCTTGTCCCTTTTCCGGAATCTCTGACAGAAGCCGCCGCCACGCGTCTCTTCAACCTTTTGTTCTACTTCATCGTGGTCGGGGGCGCGGAGGAATTTGTCAAATACGTGGCAATGAAGCTCCCCACCTGGCGCAATCCGGAATTTAATTATGTCTTTGACGGGGTGGTCTACGGTGTGACAGCCTCCCTGGGATTCGCGGCGCTCGAGAATGTCCTGTACGTTCTGGATACCGGGCTTTTTACCGCCGGGATCCGGGCCTGGACAGCGATCCCTCTTCACTGCATCGCCGGGATCTTCATGGGGCACTACTACGGCATCGCGAAGTCGGCAGAACTGTGGAATGATCTGCGCATCCGCGACAAAATGCTGCGCCGCAGTATCCTCATTCCGATGCTGATCCACGGAGCCTATGATTTTATCGCTTCGGACGAGAGCGAGATCCTGAGCCTTGTCTTTTTGGTCTATATCGTGATCCTGGATGTAGTCGCACTGCGGGCGATGAAAAAATATTCGGGAAATGACGTCAGGCTTTACTGAACACACAAAAATATCTGCAAAAAAATTTGTGCAGGAATATTGCAGAAATATTTAAAAAATTGTGTTGACACGGGAATTGAAGTGCGGTATATTATCTATTGTCCGTTGCGGCGGAACAATAGAAATGCGATAGTAGTACAGTTGGTAGTACGCCACCTTGCCAAGGTGGAGGTCGCGAGTTCGAGCCTCGTCTATCGCTCTCATGAGATCCCCCGGATTTCAAGATCAATTATATATGCGATAGTAGTACAGTTGGTAGTACGCCACCTTGCCAAGGTGGAGGTCGCGAGTTCGAGCCTCGTCTATCGCTCTGCGGATGCCCGGAATCCAGAGATTGGATCCCGGGTTTTCTTTTTATCATGTTCAACGTGGCAGGCACGCTGCCGTGCCGCTTACCGCGTGCAGTACGGCAGACACGCTGCCAGGCGGTATTTACGGAGGTAATAAAAATGGCTGCGATACCAGGACGCCTGGAGAAAATGCGTGTGCATCTGCCGCCGGTCAATGCTGCACAGCTGAAATATTTTGCGGCTCTGATCATGCTGATCGATCACGTCACCTATACTTTTCTGGAGCGTGCCTACACAGACGGCGGGCAGCCTCTGATGAATGTTCTGCCATACGGGTCCTTTCTGGACAGACTGGGAAGGGCGGCAGGCAGACAGGCCTTTCCGATCTTCTGCTTTTTTCTGGTGGAAGGCTTTTTTTATACGCGGAGCAGGATCCGCTACTTTATGCAGATCATGGTGTTTGCCCTGGTCTCCCAGTTTCCTTTCCAGAAGTGCTTTTTTCCGCGTTCGCAGACCATGCACGCCAATGTCCTGTTTACCCTGGGGATCGGGCTGGCGGCTGTCTGGATCCTGGAAACGATTAAAAAGATCTGCACAGGCGGCAGGGCCGGCGCCGCCGGTCTGTATGAACGATATGGACGATCGCGGCAGGACGGAAGCGGCGTTGCCCATCTGCGGGATCTTCTCCTGCAGGGCCTCGCGGCCGCAGCCGCTGCAGGCACTGTGTACGGGGCTGTCTTCCTGGCACGTTTTCTGCACAGCGACTACAGCTACGGGGGAGTCATCCTGATCGTGCTTTTGTATATGCTGCGCGGATACAGAATGACCGCCCTGTTCATTTCCTGGGTGTGGCTGTCGTGGTATAATAGACTGGAACTGTACGCAGCACCTGCTTTTTTCCTGCTGGCATGTTACAATGGTCAGCGCGGGAGGCAGACGAAATACTTTTTCTATCTCTTTTATCCTGTACATCTGGCCCTGCTCCTTATCATCCGCGGCTGTTTCTTTGGAATGTGATCCCTGACCGGGCCTGAAACCTGAGAGCGGGACCTTCCGCCGGGCAGGAGGAAGCGGCAAAGGAGCAGAATCTTCCGGCGGGCAGGAGAAAACAGCTGACCGGGCGGGACCTTCCGCCAGACGGGATAGAACAACTTGAAGAGCGGCATCTTTCGTCAGACAGGAGGAAACTATGGAACTGCAGTTTATCGGGGCGGCTCACGACGTGACGGGAAGCTGTCATTACATTCAGGTGGGAAATAAGAATCTGCTGGTCGACTGCGGCATGCGGCAGGGCGCGGTGAAGTTTGAAAATGTGCCGCTTCCGGTGCCGGCGTCAAAGATCGACTTCGTGATCGTCACGCACGCCCATATCGACCACACGGGCATGCTTCCAAAGCTCTATAAGGACGGGTTCCGGGGGCAGGTCGTGGCGACAGAAGCCACTGCGAGCCTGTGTGACATCATGCTTCGCGATTCCGCGCATATCCAGACGATCGAGTCGGAATGGAAGAACAAAAAGGGAAAGCGGGTCGGACGCGAGGAGGAGGTGGAGCCCATCTATACGATGGAGGATGCGTTGAATGTCATCCGCCTGCTCGCACCGTATTCCTACGGGAAGATCTACACGCTCTGCGACGGCGTGCGGTTCCGTTTTACGGATATCGGACATTTGCTGGGCAGCGCCAGCGTGGAGATCTGGCTGACGGAGGGCCGTGTGGAGAAAAAGATCGTTTTCTCCGGAGATATCGGCAATCAGAATCAGCCGTTGATCCGGGATCCGCACTATCTGACCAAGGCGGACTATGTGGTTATGGAGTCCACCTACGGCGACCGTTCCCACGGGGAACGCCCCGATACCGTGGCGGAGCTTGCGAAGATCATTCAGCGAACACTGGATCGGGGCGGCAACGTGGTTGTGCCGTGCTTTGCTGTCGGCCGCACTCAGGAGATGCTCTACTATATCCGGCAAATCAAGGAGCGGGAGCTG
>JAFWDM010000079.1 GCA_017513005.1 Lachnospiraceae bacterium | reverse complement strand
GCAGCCAGTCCGAGAAGCCCTTGCCCATGACGCCGACCGCCGCTAGGCGGATCTTGCCGCATCCCTTGCACAGGCTTGCGCCGCCGCCTCCGCAAGGGTCGAAGACGGATTGCCCCAGGTGGTGCAGTATTCGTTGCAAGATCCGCCATCTTCATATGTTTTTTCAGATACTGCCCGCTGCCTGCCCCCTTCCAGTTCCCGGTCATTTCATCCTGAATCTCCTGGAGCGTATGATTCGCGATCCTGGACAGCTGCTCCGCCAGTTCCTCCAGCTGATCCGCTTTATGGAGGGTGTCTATATAATACATCCGGATCTCATTTTCTGATCGCATTCCTTATCCCCCACCTCCTGCCTTTAAATGGCTGTCTGCCCCCATTACCAGATAAACATCTTTCCGAAGGTGTCATAGACCTTGTTCTCGCATGTATCATACTGCTCCCCGGAATAGCCCAGATCTTCCAGAAATTTCTGCAGGATCCCGTAAACCTCTTTCATACATTCAATGTCGGTGGATACCTGCGCCAGAAAGGTGCCTTTTGCAGGCCCATCCCAGCAGGAAGATAGTCCGTTCAGGGCTTCTGCCAGCTGATCGACAGCCTCCGGAATATGTCCCGCTTCCTCCCGGATCTGCTCTGCATCGCTTCTCATGTTCCCTGTGGAGATCCGCATATAATTGCCCATGATTGAAATCCTCACTTTCAATGAGTCACATGACCTGCTTTTAGATCGGCAGATATAACCAGTTCAGGCATAGATGATCATGATAAATAACTATCGTCGATTGTACTGTGTCCGTTTCTACAGACAAAAAAGTGCATCCGGACCATCTGGATAACTCCCTGTTCTGATTCGAATGCACTATTGACATCAGTATTCCGTCATAAGTACTCTCCAGTAAATCATTGTGCCTGAAAGCTATTATACATAGGGTAAAACTTTACTATCGATCAAACTTTTTACACGATCACATCCGCGGAGAGCGACTGGGCGACCTCGGCGTTGGCCTGCTCTGCGCTGATGTAGGCGGCTGCCATCTCCTGCAGGTCTGTGCTGTGCTCCTGGATCATCTTAAACATCTTGTCCATGTCGTCCTGGAGGCCCTGGAACTTGCCGATGTAGGCGGTGGACGCCTCGCCCTGCCATGCACTTGAAAGGCCGGTGACCAGGTTCATCATCTGCCCGGTAAGGTTCTGCAGGCTGGTCGCCTGTCCGCCGAACTCCGATGCTGTACTGTTGAGAAGATCCGGATTTACTTTGATGATTCCTTCTGCTGCCATTCTATTTTCCTCCTGTGTGATAGGTATGATTCTTTAAGTAAGTAATATTCAATTTCTGTACCGGTTTCAGTACTCTCTGTACGGTATATCATTTTTCTGCAGTTATTGTTGTCTCGCAGTTATTATTCACCCGCATTGATTGTTTTTGGTGCAGTTGTTCTAAGCAATTATTATTCTCTGCTGCCCTGCCAACAGTCCAAAACCGTCGTTTTACTGCATCAGTACTTCCTGGTGCTGGCGATCTCAACGTTTTTGTTCTCCGCTTCAACGTACTTCGCGATTGCCTGGCGAAGGGCGTTGATGTAGGCGACGACCGCATTGTAGAAGTTACGGAGCTGTGTCATGTCATTCGTAAAGGCGGTGTGGAACCCCTTTTTCGCTTCACCTTCCCACATGCTTCCCAGGGAAGCCTCCGTCTCCTGGAGTGTCTTGATCATGCTGTCAAATGTTGCGTTGAGCTGCTCGAGCTCATCTGCCTTGGATGTCAGCTGACTGAGTGTTACATTGAATTCTGCCATGGTGTTTTCTCCTCTCTACTATCATGATCAAATGGTTTTCTGTCTGTGTCTTTTTCCTTTGTTCTCCTGAACTGATCATATCGTATCACATGCATCGGAGCATTCTGTTTATGCCCGATAAATGGCACGGAAAAGGCGATGAACGGCTTTTTTCGGGGGCTTGCCGGCACGCTCCAGAGCCTGCATAAGTTCCTCGCAGTTCCGGTACCTGTCATCCGATGTTTCCTGCGTGTCCCCTGCTTTCCACGGAATCTGTATGATCAAATGGCCATGACTGCGGAGATGTCGCATTCATGGCCATAATAAAACGTACCCTGAATGCCGTCCCGAATTATGGTTTTCCCTAATCCGGCTCGTGAATCGTCACGGAGTCCCCCAGCTCCTCCAGAGGTTTTTCATCCTCGATCGGATTGCCAAAGACAGCGAGGTCCGTGAGATTTTTCAGTTTTGTGAGGACTCTGATATCCTTAACTTCATTTTCGTACAAAAACACGACTTCCAGATCAGGGAGTTCGGACAGCACACTGATATCGCGCACGTTATTGTCCCCGAACGTGAGGTAGATCAGGTTCTGCAGTCCCGCCAGGGGACGGATGTCGGAGATGCTGTTATCATCCATGAGGACACCCATCAGGTCGGTCATCCCGTTTATACCGGAAATGTCTGCCACCTGATTTCCACTGATATCGAGCATGTAGACATGGGAAAGGGAGGTGATGGGGGAGATATCGGAGACATCATTATTCATGAGATCCAGCCACTCCAGAGAATCGAGATTTTCCAGGGGCGTAACATCAACGACCCGGTTATTTGCCAGATCCAGTCTCTCCAGCTTTGTCAGCATCCCAAGCTCTGTGATATCCGAAATACTGTTTTCCTTCAGATCCAGCACCTCAAGGTTTTCAAAGGCAGCTATTCCTGTGAGATTCGTGATCTTCCCGGAAGATTCTCTGGATTCTCCGGCGAGCTCCAGTGTCGTGACACGAAGCACATCTCCCCGGGTCACTTCCCGGTCATGGATACCCAGATAAGAACATACAGCATCTTTCAGCACCGGGTCCTTGAAAACGACGGTTTCTTCCATCCCCTCTCCGGTCAGGGGGCCGTCATTTCCTGCACCGGCCGTACCGCTACCATTGCCGGACTGCTGCTCCACAGCAGCTCCTTTCATAGAGGAAATGGTCTGTGTTTCCGCATTGGAATCATCCGTGACGAGGGTGCCGCCGGAACCACCGGTACTGGTGCCTGAATATCCGCCGGAGGGATGTGTCAGCATCCAGACACCCGTGGATCCCAGGACAAAAGCTGCCGCTACGCACAGAGCCAGAAGCAGCGTGCGCCCGCCCGACTTTCTGGCTTTTACCGCTGCCGGGGCTGTCAGCCCCCTGCCTGGTTTTTTTCTCTCTTCTCCGGTCTGTGTGCCTGCACCGTGTCTGCCTGCAGGAGCAGGTCTCCCGTTCACGGTGCCTTCACGGCTTTTACCGAGCATGCTTGATCGACCGGGAAAAACAGGCCGCACGGGTGTGGTTCTCTGCGGTGCAGGTGCAGGAACTGTTTCCTTTCCGGCACCTGCCTGTCTGGAAGCGGACTGGTACCTGTGTACGGCATCAGTCTGTCCGGAAACGGATCGGTAACCATTTCCGGCAGCTGCCTGTCGGGCTCCAGACATGTAACCGTTTCCGACATTTTTCTGCATATTCCCGTTTTGAACCGTATCGGGATAAACACTGCCGGCAGAGCCCTGCATGTTTCCGTGCTGGTTCAGATAAAGTGTCCCGTCAGAGGCCGCATGTGCAGTCGGAGAGATTCTTCGCAGCCTGCGTTCCCCGGCCGGTCCCCCGGCAACTTTCAAGAGTGCATTATGGAACTGTCGGGCTGACTGGTATCTTGCGGAGGGATTGGCAGACAGTGCTGCAGACAGGACCTGCCAAAATGCATGACTGCCACGTTCCGGCCTGGGAACCGGTTCTCCAGCAAGACGGCGGCGCTGCGCCATTTCCTGCTCGGCAGGCCCGAAATTGCCTGAGTGCAGAAAAGGTTCTCTGCCTCCGTTGAGGCAGCGATAGAGCACAAGCGCAAGAGAGTAGATATCAGACCGGGCATCCGTGTTGCGCATGGCAAAGGATTCCGGTGCCATATAGGCGATAGAGCCCTTGAAGGACATGACATCGCTTCCCCTGGGCAGAGGTCTCGATATTCCGAAATCGCCCAGCTTGAAAAAGCCCATGTCATTGATAAAGATATTTTGGGGTTTGATATCCCGATGTACGATTCCTGCCTTGTGGCAGATGATCAGTGCCTGGGAGATATCCAGTCCCAGCTGCAGGATCTGTTCCTCCTGCATCACATGCGTGACAAGATAGTCGGAAAGTGCCGTCAGAAGCTCCATCCTGATCAGGATATCCCATCCGATCCCCGTATCGTGTTTGCGGATCATATAATCTTCATAGGAGACGATATTGGAGTATCCCACGAATTTCGACATGATGCCGATCTCGTTCCGGATATCTTCCACCTGGCGGGAATAATACTGCTCTGTATTCTCCACCCGAAGACCATCCGCACGCAGCTGCAAAAGCTCCGACGGATTGGAGGGGATCCGGATGACCTTTAAGGCGGCCTTTTCCAGATAACTTCCGTTCTGGCGGTGGATCTCATATACTTCTCCGAAACTTCCCCTGCCCAGTTCCCGGACGATCTTCCAGTCCGGCCAGATCTGTATATTCTGTACTGGCATTCTCTGCCTCCTGCCCTTATCGGCTGCCATTCTGATCCTGTGAGATTTTCATAAGACACACAGGTAAATGTCTGGCACATGCATTGTCTATCACACGAAGCTTTCCGGGATCACAAAATTCCTTCCAGGGATTTCATCTCCTGACTCTCCCCGGTCTCAGCACCTGCCTGTCCGACGATACCGGAACCCGCATTCCCGCATCGGGCATCTGCTTTGGATGAACTGCCCGGCCGGATCGGTATAAAGGGTTCATAGCTGCGAAGATTTTCAAAATGGCTGGTTCCGAAGACTGTCCGGGGCACAACGACCAGTTCCCCATCATAAATATCCAGAACGCAGGCCTCCGCCTGTCTGTACATCCGGACCGCCTCGCGCAGCACAGCGGAAGCCTTTTCCTGGGCATCTGCCTCCTTAAACAGCATTTCCGCATATTTCTCTGCATCCCGACCGGACAGACTGTATTTTTCGCTATCCGCAGCACAAAAGCCATTCTCCGTTTTCCCGGAAGCATTACCGGAAACATCGCCGGATGCATTGCCGGAATCTTCCTTCTGTGCGGGATCCTGCAGAACCGGGATGCTCTCCTGACTCTGTTTTTTGAAAAGTTCCTCCAGCCGGACCTGTAGAGAACGGAGCTGTTTTGCTCCTGCCGACAGTTCCGCCGCTGCCGCATCCATTTTTCGAAAATTGATCGTTCCCACGTCGTCTCCTGTCCTTTTATCGGTATGAATAGGTCACGCGCATGCGGGTCCTGCCCAGCCGGATGATCGATCCGTTTGGAACCTGCACCGAGCCATTGACGCGTCTCTCATTCAGATAGGTGTGATTGGTGGAGTTCAGGTCCCGGATGACGAGGATCCCCTGACGGCCGATCAGCGCACAGTGTTCGGAAGAGACCATTTTATCCTCTGCGATCTTCAGAAAAGGGCAATGATTTCTGACATCCGGCTGTCTTCCGATCTCCATTTTTTCCCGGAAAGAGATCGTCTCCCTTCTGCCTGTTTCCAGAAACTGAAAATCCGCCTTCCACATATGATGCATGCCGCCGCCCCGGTAAACCGTTCCGTAGATTTCCTGTCCGGCTTCGAAAATAGCTCCCTTATCCTGGCCGTAGGTCAGTTTCTTCGTATCGACACCTTTGTCAACCGCGATCCTGCGTTTTGTTCCCTGCTTCCCGTTTCCGTAGGCTCCGCCCCGTCCACTGCCAAAAGAGGAAGTCAACGTAATGATGATACCTGTCAGAAAAATGGTTCCTGCAATAACGATCACGACGATCCAAATCATATTCTGCGTGCTCCTGTATTACTTTTGTGCTGCTTCAATTACCTTTTCCCTGATCTCCATGATCTGTGCCCGGTGAAACTCCAGACGATCAATAAAAACCTTCCCGGCAGGATCCTCCCACGCCTGTTTCAGCTGCATGATCGTATCCTCCAGCGGGGAAAGGACAGATGTCTCCATCTTTCCGACTATCTCCATCAGTTCTTCTTCCATCTGCATTTCTCTCCTAATCCCGATTCACGAACAGACAGTTCCAGCTGACATCAAATAAGCGCGCGGATCCTGTCCAAGGCTTCTTCTGCCCGCTGAAACAGTGTCTCCTCCAACATTCTGTGGCTGCTGTATGCATTTCCATCCCAGTTGGCACCGATTCCCGTCGACAGGATCCGATGCATACGTGCAAGATCATCCTCCATTGAAAGCAGAAGATCCTTCGGAGAAATAATAGCCTCCGCCTGTTTATCTGCAGTATTACCTGGAAAAATCCCCACACTTTTCATTTCTTCTATTTCCATTAAAAACTGCCTCCTAAAAGAATCCCGCCTCGACAAAATGCCCTTGCCTCGATAAAAAACTACAACATAATACCATTATCACAGAATAGCCCTTGCAGCCAAAAACTCATGCAAGTGGATATGGAGCTCTTCGTATACACCTGCATATGTATTCAGAAATCCATATTCTCCTGAATAGTCTTTCCTGTCATACCATAAATATTTGCAGCCGCTTCCATGTATTGGAGCAGCTTCTCATAACCATCACAGGCTGCATGAAAGCCCTGCATGGCTTCCGCGAAGTTCTTCCGTTCTGCTTCGGACCGGGGCCCTGTATCCTGACCGGCTCCTTTTCCCTCTGATAAAAAGGCTGTTTCCATAAGATCTGCTTTACAGCATATTTCCCGGAGCATTTGCAGGCACTCAGCCCCCGCCGTCTTCATGGCATGTACATCGTAGTGCAGTTCATTTTCCATACCTGTTCCTCACGCCAGCAGTAATTCACTGCCTGTCTCAAGACCATTGTCGAGAGCCGAATCCTCCCTCCGCAGCATCAGATTACGTTTCCTGTCCCAGAGCAGCAGCCGGTGCTCCAGTCCATCCAGCCGGCACTGCTGCCGCCTGCAGATCATTTCCGTAATCTCCTCCTGTACCTCGTAGATCGGTACAGTCTCATCGATCTGAAAATCATATTCCCGTCCCATCATCGGGACCTCTACTTTGATAATGATCATAGTTGTGTTTTTGACCTCCTCCCGGAAACGAGTTTTTCGACACCCTCCTCCTCCGCTTCGCGTTCCCTCGCTTCCTTCCATTCCGCAAATGCTTCCGGTGACATTGCCCGCAGGCGCAGATACTCCCGCCTGGTCCAGTCCCTCTCAGTGACGAGAATATAGTCCGGTATGATATAACAAAAGAACTCGCGGCCGTTATTCAGTTCCGGTGAAAACCCCGGAAGCGTCTCTCCCTGCCGGTAAATCATTGTTCCTCCCGGATTTCCCATGGCAGACAGCATCTGCAGCAGGTCGCTGCGAATCGTAAATTGTGGTCCATCCTGTGCGTCATTCGCCACCAGCAGGCCGCGCCTGCTCATAGCATGCATCGCCTGCAGGATCTCCTGGGGAGAAAACTCTTTTTCCGGCATATGGATCCCCTCACAACTGGTAAATCCGAGGCTGTACAGAAGGATCCTGACTTCATCAAAAGACAGAAGGAGAGTCTTTCCTTCTTCTTCCTGTTCATGTGTCTGTAAAAAATCTGTTTCCGGCCGCATAGCAGACTCCTGTCCAATTGTACGGTGACAAAAAGAACCGTCCCTTTTGTCACCTCTTTTATCACCTTCCGGGATTCTGTTTGATGAACTCCTTGATGGCGGGTTTACAGCTACGTGAAAGAGGAAGCTCGATTGCTCCTTCCAGCTCCAGGCAGTTCTGGGAGAGAAAGACACGCTCGATCTTTTTGGCATTGGCCAGAAAGCTTCTGTGGCAACGTATGAATGCATCTCCGAGCTGCTCCTCAAGCTGATCGAGGGTTCCGTAAAATGGATATTCCTCGTCTCCCGTGTTGCAGAACAGCTTCTTTTCCCTGGATTCAAAATAGCAAATGCGGTCATATTCGATCAGTTCCTTTGCCCCCCGGTTCTCCAGGACAAAGACCCTGCGGTCTCCGGTATCGAGGAAGCGCTTCACATAGGTTCCGACCGCCTCGCTGAGCACATCCCTGATCTGCCTGCCGTCCAGGGGACGCAGCAGAAGCGACTCCGCCCCGATCGTCGGGCGCATGTAGACTGCAGGGGAAATCGTCATATCCGCGACCAGGATCATATAGACCTCCGAAGAATGTGCCCGGATCTCCTTGGCCATTTCCACTGCGTCCTTCATGGTGATATCTACACAGGCGAGGTGGAGACGCGGGTCCTCTGCGACAAGTTTTCTTAATTCACTGTCATCGGCGCATTCCAGCCATTCCCAGTATTCTTCTGTCTGCCGGGCAGCCTGTTCATGCGCCTCGTAAGAGATCGCCCTGCGCTCCTGCGCCCGGCTGTCTGCGATCAGCATCGCGATCATGTTTCAGTTCCTTTTCCTTATTCAGTCTGGCCCTTCCGGCATACTGCCGCATGCCCTTGATAGGGCCTGCATTTTTGACATCAAATGATGAAAAGATCAGTAAATTGCGATAGCCATGCGTCTCGCCTGACCTCTTTTTGACCCTGACATCATCTGATTAAGGGTTCTGCTTATATCTTCGCCAGCGGGATGACGACATCGATGCCGATGCCTTCCTCCTCGTCGGAGGACATATGCCCGAAGCCCTTCTTCAGGGTCTTCGACGCCTGGTTGAAGGGGATGTTCTGGAAATTGAAGATCTTCTGTCCCTGGAGGTTGCCGCCCAGGTGAATGCCCTTTTTGTAGGAACAGTAATGGTTGTAGGCGCGGTAACCGCGAAGCCCCATATCATCCTCGATGCGCAGGCAGGCGAAGAAGAAGATGTTGTGCATGGATCCCTTCTCCATGATGTTCTCCAGGAACCCGGAGACATCTCCAATCCCGGCTTCTTTTTTGTAGACCATGGTCATGAAGTCGTTCATGTCCGCGATGAAGATAAAGATGGGTTTCTCTTCCATCATCTTTGCGGCGATGTCCGCCTCGTCCATGCCGGACTCGATGAGCGCTCGCTTGATCTTGTTGCGGCGGGCAAACTCCGGCAGCAGTTCGCTGAAATACTTGTACATCTCCTTTCCATCGGAGACATAACGGGCGTCATAGACAGATGCCTGTTTTTCAAAATCAGTGAACTCCGAAGTCTTTTTCTCAATAATGACGCGGTCTGCATCGCGCTTTGCGCTGGCATGCAGGAGCAGGCGGAGCAGGTTGGTCTTGCCGCTTCTGGCCCTGCCCGTGATCATGAAGCAGTAGTTATGCAGCAGATCCACGGAAGCAATGGAGGCGTCCTGGGCAAAGTAACCGAAAGGGAGCAATGTCCGCTCTTCCAGCGCATGCCGGTAACGGTAATCTGTCTCCAGAATTCCCAGTGTAGGATTCTCGGGGATCTCGGGGATCCGTCTCGCAGGTTCGCCCTTCCAGGCTTCCCGCATCTGTGCGCACTCCGCAGCGATCTTCTGCCCGCGGGAGAAGTCATCCTCTGCCTCCATGCAGAGGGCAGTCTGGAATTCCAGAGGTCTGTCGTCCACCAGAGCCAGACCGCGGCCCTTTACATTGGTCTCGGGGATGATCTGCAGGTGGGTCCGCCTGATGATCTCCATGTACTTGAACTTGTCCGGCTGCTCCAGGGATACGATCGTGCGGAGGTTGTCTCCGATCCGGGAAGGGATGTCGTTGATCCCGAAGCCCGCTGCAGAGACCACCAGGAAAATGCCGTACCCCACGCCCTCTCTGGAGAGACGGAGCAGAACATCGTCGTATTTATCGTTAGTCTTCGTGCGGAATCCCGCGTAGTTGTCGATCACGACCAGGACGGCCGGCAGCTGCATGCCGTAGGCCTGGACATACTGGGCAAAGTTGCCGCCCTGGAGAGCGGAACGCCGCTCATCCATGAGCGTGGACAGCATGTGGAAAAACTTCTCCTGCCGGTCCTCCTGGACATCGGTCACGATCCCGCCGACATGGGGTGCATCCGCAAAGCATCCCAGCATGTTGCTGGAGAAATCGAGCAGATAGAGCTGGAGTGCCTGGGGCGTGTAGCGGTTGATCAGGCCGTAGATCAACGTCTGCAAAAATGTACTCTTGCCGCTGACGACCTGGCCGCAGACCGCCAGGTGGCCGCCGTCGGTAAAGTCGATATGGAAGGGGCGCTGCGCCTGCTGTTCCGGGTCATCATAGAGTCCGATGATCGTCTCCAGGCGCCACTTTCCGGGGTGGCGGCGGGTGGAATCCGGCAAGACTTCGCCTGCAGATGCCGCCCAGGATTTCCCGTCAAAATACAGATCTGCAGAGCCGGGAACGGTGCCCTCTTCCATCTCGATGAGGCTGCGAAGGTACAGAGCCTCCGGCAGAACGGGAAGCCAGAGCTGATCGCTCTTTTTGTAGCCGGCCCGTTTCACCAGATCCGCCAGGTAATCGATCACGGCATCCAGCTGCGTCGTCTCCTTGACAGCGGATTTTTTTGCGGGGGCCTGTGCTGCTGCGGATACGACTCCGCCTTCCACAGCCCCGGCGGACAAAGCACCGCCGGGAACAAGGGCGGCATCCGACAGCTTTCTCTCGTCAGAGCCCGCTGCTGCAGGGATCCTCTTCTTTCTGGCCCCGACGAGGTCTGCCTTGCCGGTGCGGCCGATCATAGACGCCGCAGCACTGGACTTGCCCTCTCCCTCCGTGTAGACAGCTCCGCTGAATCCGGACTGGAAGAGCTCAAAGATCTCGTCGTTGCCGACCTGCAGGAAGCAGCGGCCCGCCTGCATCAGGAAGGCTACATCCGGTTTGTGGAGCATGTCCATACTATCCTGCCGGTCCTGTACGCGCAGGCACAGGCGGAACTTGGAGTTGGACCAGATATTGTCATCCACGGTGCCGCTGGGCTTCTGGGTCGCCAGGATCAGGTGCACACCCAGAGAACGTCCGACCTGAGCGACACTGATCAGCTCCTGCATGAACTCCGGCTCCTCGCGCTTGAGCTCTGCAAACTCGTCGATGATGATAAACAGATGGGGCACAGGGATACTCGCCTCGTGGCTCTTATAGAGGCGCGTGTAAAGGTTGATATTGTTGACGCCGTTCTCCGCGAAGATCCGCTGCCGGCGCATATTCTCACTCTTGATACTGATCATGGCACGCCGTACCTGGTTGCCGGACAGGTTCGAGATCTGTCCCGCCAGGTGGGGCAGGCCGGAGAAGAGGTTGGCCATGTCTCCGCCCTTGAAGTCGATGATAAAGAAGCTGACGTCCTCAGGGCTGAAGTTGACCGCCAGGGAGAGTATATAGGTCTGGAGAGTCTCGGATTTACCGGAGCCTGTAGTGCCGGCCACCAGCCCGTGCGGACCGTGAAATTTCTCGTGAATATCCAGATAGCAGTCCGCCCCGCCTGCCTTCCGGCCCACCAGGGCCTTCATGCTGTTGTAGTTTCTGTTTTTGCGCCAGCGGTCCAGGACATTGAACTCCTGGAGGGTGTTTACGCCGTACATCTCAAAGAAGCTGATCCCGGAGGGGATCTCGCTGTTTGACTCGATCTCCCGCACATGAATGTTCGCGAGGCGCTTACCGAAGTTCTCCATGTCCTCCCGGCTCACAACGTCAGGCACGAAGGAGTTGCGCTTTTCCTCCTGCATATCCATCAGGTTATAGATGCCCTGGAAGAACTGATCGTTCTCGATGACTGTCTCACAGGCATTCGGCAGCTGCTCCACTGTCTCTACCATGAGGAAGGTAGTCAGCCCGTACAAAGGCTGTGCGTCGTAGATATATTTGGTCAGGATCTCCCCTTCCAGGATCGAGGGGTCGGAGACGAAGATCACATAGTGCGGTTTTGCGATTCCTCCCTTACGTATATTTCCTGACCCGCTGCTGTTCTCCACGCGGGTTCGCAGAATGTTCGACAGTTCAAAGAAGATATCGCGGATTTCGATCTCATTCGCCGCCATATAGCGCGTGCTCTTATCCTCGGACCACACGTGTGGGAACCAGCGCATGCACTCCCAGTCCTCCAGAGAGGCGTAGTCCTCTTCATCATAGATAAAGACGAGCTTCACGTCCGTATAGCAGTGGGAAGCCGTGATTCCCGCGACAATGGTGTGCATCATTTGCAGGGCGCCGCGTTTTCCCGCGCCGCCCACAATGCCGATCAGGCCGTGCTGCATCAGATCTACGCCGACAGGCACCTGATGGAGCATATGGAATTCATCCCGGATCACCTGCGGTTTTTTCTGCAGGGTATCATTGATCAGAGAGAACTTCTCCTTCGGAACATTGATCTCCACCTGAAACGGGCTGTCACCCAGCCCCAGCCGGGTATACAGAAAGTCCGCGTGGGTGAAGTTTCTGTTCCACAGGCGCGGCTCCCGCCGCCCGTACTGGACGCACTGCTGCGCGGAAGGGTAGATCGTATTCATCGCGGATGTATTGTGGCGGTACTGGGCCTGCACCTTGTCCGCGATCTCAACGAGGTAATTGCTGTAGGCATTGAACCTCTGCTCCTCATCCTCCGCCAGTTCTTTCTTTGTGTAATTCATGTTCAGGACAGCCCAGATCGCACCGATCACAGCGGCACCGACAGCTGTGATGAGCCCCGTATACATGAACACCCCTGCGTTTCTGCCGGAGATCTGCGAGCCGATGACAGACATCAGACAGCCCAGGGACATGGGGATCGCCATCGTAAAGGCGGGACCGATCACCATGTAAGCCGGCCGCTGCTTCTGCTGACGGGGCGACGGCGGTGCCTCGATCTCGATGGGGTCGGTATACAGGGATGGCAGATTTCTGGGAGACCGGTTGAACCAGGACTCCGCGCGGGACGAATCCGTAAGATCCTGCATCTCACTCCTGACAGGCTCCGGCTCCCGGATCTCCATCGGGACCAGCCGGCTCTCATCGACCTGGAGCCAGCCGCAGTTGCTGCCCACCAGAAGGAAAGGGTCCATGAAGATCAGGTGCAGGCCGAACATATCGATCCTGTCTCCGAACTGGAGCTTTCTGCTCCCCCGCATCCGCTGATTTCCGATAAAAATACCGTTCTTGCTGTTATCGACAAGGGTCCATCCGTCATGACTGTGCCGCAGAAACGCGTGCACACCGCTGATCAGCCCCATGAAGGAATAACTGATCGTATTTTCCTGCGTGGCACCTATACTGATATCTCCCATCCG
>JAFWDM010000010.1 GCA_017513005.1 Lachnospiraceae bacterium | reverse complement strand
TGGCGGTGCGATCAAGAATGTGGGCATCGGCATCTCTTCCCCGAGCGGCAAGGTGTACGTCCATACGGCCGGCACCAGGACTTCCGGTAGTATTTGGTATAACGATCAGGACGCCTGGCTGGAAGCACTCGCGGAGATGGTATCCGGCTTCAGCAGCCATGTTGGCAAAGATCATATCATATACATCAATGTGATGAACCGGCTTTCCGTGGACTGCGACTGTGATGGTAATCCGGCAGAACCGGATATCCACGATATCGGCATCCTGGCAAGTACAGATCCGGTCGCTCTGGACCAGGCCTGCGTCGATCTCATCTATCAGGCAGAAGGAAATGAATCCCTGGTAAATCGCATGGAATCTCTTCACGCCATACATACCCTGGAGCATGCGGAGGAGATCGGCCTCGGCAGCCGGACCTATGAACTGGTAAATATCGATGACTGAGCTGTTGACAGTCCTGAGAAGAGAATTTATTTACATCTGGTATTATTTCGAGATCCAGTTCCGGCAGATCTTCCGGTACTGGATCCTCGGCATGCTGATCGGTTCCTTTATTTCTGTTTTCGCAAAGGATACGATACATGGTATCTTTGCCGGTATGAAGGATAAAAAGCTAGGATTGTTCGGTATTATCCCGGCCTGCCTTCTGGGGATCGCTTCACCGCTCTGTATGTACGGTACGATCCCCGTCGCCGCATCTTTCCGGAAACAGGGCATGCGGGAGGACTGGCTGGCAGCTTTTATGATGGCATCGATCCTGCTGAATCCCCAGCTCATTATCTATAGTGCCGCTCTGGGAAGAACGGCGTTAGCGGTATGTATCATCACATGCTTTTTGTGCGGATGCGCAGCGGGATTGCTGGTTTTTGCATTCTACCGGAAAAAGGCCTTTTTCGATTTTACCGGATTTGAAGAGCGAGCCGGACATGACACCCATCCGAATCTGCTGATCCGATATCTGCTGAATGTCCGGCGAAATGTCAGGGCAACAGGATCATATTTTCTTTTTGGAATTCTGCTTTCTGCTTTGTTCCAACGCTATGTGCCAGAGGATCTGATGGTGAATGTATTCGGCGGGAATGAAGCCTGGGGAGTTCTGATGGCGGCAACGATCGGCGTGCCGCTTTACGCCTGCGGCGGAGGTACGATCCCGCTGCTGCAGCAGTGGTTGTGGGAGGGCATGAGCCTGGGAAGCGCGGCAGCTTTTATGATCACGGGACCCGCCACAAAGATCACGAATCTCGGGGCATTGAAGATCGCCATGGGGTGGAAAAGATTTGCTCTGTATATCGGCTTCGTGATGCTGTTTTCTTTCCTGACCGGAATGATTGTGAACGTGATTTTCTGATCCTGAGTTTCCAGATTGATTTCTCCGTAAGCTGTGCCGGCCTCGCCGGGAGGAATGTAAAATGCTAAACGCAGTGAACGGCCGCCTGCATCTGAAAAGCTGGGAGATGGACTATATCCGCTTCGGCAGAGGCAGGAAAGTCCTTATTCTGCTGCCGGGTGTCGGCGACGGACTCAAAACTGTCCGGGGCATGGCGCTTCCTTTTGCCCTGCTCTACCGGAAACTGGCAAAGGACTTTACCGTTTACGTGTTCAGCCGCCGCGTGCATCTGCCTGCCCGTATGACGACAAGGGAGATGGCAGAGGACCTGAACAGCGCGATGGAAGCGCTGGGCCTTCGGAAGGCTGCGGTGGTCGGAGTTTCCCAGGGCGGAATGATCGCACAGTGGCTGGCAATCGACCATGCGGACAAGGTCGAAACGATTGTCCTTACCGTGACGCTCACCCGGCCGAATTCGGCAGTGCGAAGAGCCGTGAAAACCTGGACCGCTATGGCAAAAAGAGGTGTTTTGTGGTTTATAGATTCCAGGTTATCCAGAGGTTAGAATGTGGGATAACTGCTGTCATTAATAACACATGCGATACCGCATGATCGAACATGCCTGGCATGGACTATATCATAAATACAAATACCGGGAGTTTCATTATCCCGGATGCCGCGGAATCAGGCAGATGAAAGTGACTGTATGCGTGCATTTCAAGTTTACGAGGAGGAATGAAAATGCTGGAAATCGGAACAAAGGCACCGGAGTTTTCCCTGCCGGATCAGAACGGAGAGATGCATTCCCTTGTCGATTATAAGGGACAGAAGGTCATTCTTTACTTTTATCCAAAGGACATGACGGGCGGCTGTACCAGTCAGGCCTGCAACTTCCGCGATCTTTATCCCCAGCTTCGGGAAAAGGGCGCGGTAGTGCTCGGCGTGAGTAAGGACACTGTGGAATCACATAAGCGTTTTGAGGAAAAACATGGCCTGCCTTTTACCCTGCTGTCGGATACTGACTTATCCGTAATAGCAGCCTATGATGTCCTTCGTCCCGGGAAGGACGGAAAGCCCACGAAAAGCCTGATCCGGTCTACGTATCTGATTGACGAGGACGGTGTGATCGTAAAGGCTTTCGGCGGGGTCAAGCCGAAGGAGAATGCCGCGCAGATGCTGGAGGCACTTTGAGCCCCGGCGCACGATCCATAAGAGGAGAAATACTATGATCAAAGTCTATTGCTACAGCAGGTGCACCACCTGCAAAAAAGCCCTGAAGTGGCTCAACGAAAACGGCATTGCGCACGAAATTATTGATATCAGGGAAGATCACCCGGATGAGGCTGCGCTGCGTGAGTATCATGCCAGAAGCGGGCTGCCTCTGAAGCGCTTTTTCAACACAAGCGGTACGCAGTACCGGGAACTGGGCCTGTCTAAAAAGCTCCCGGACATGACCGAGGATGAACAGTTTGCTCTCCTTGCAACAGACGGCATGCTGGTAAAACGCCCGCTTCTCGTCGGAGAAGATTACGTCCTGACCGGGTTCAGGGAAGCCGAGTGGGCACAGAAGCTGAAATAGAAAAACACATGTGGTATGATGTCTATGGGATACCGTCGTAAAGAAAAGTTTTAAAGACGGAAACAGACTGTAAAAACAGACTGTAAAAAAGAGGCATTCAGGAGGAGAGAATCGACATGTTAAATCTCAAAGACATGAAATGGACACGGGAGCCGGAACAGTATCATATTGGTCCGGAAAGGATAGAGATCACAACGATGCCTCACACCGACCTGTGGCAGCGGACCTATTATCATTTTCGCAATGATAACGCGCCGGTTCTCCAGTTAGAGTCAGAAGAAAAGTACTTTTCCTTTATTGTGAAAACAGACTTCTCGGAGAGCCATCATCGCTTCGATCAGTGCGGGATCGTCATGTATCTTGATTCGGAAAACTGGCTGAAAGGGTCTGTAGAATACGAAAACGATCGTTTTCAGCATCTGGGCTCTGTGGTCACCAACCACGGGTACTCCGACTGGGCCACGACGCAGATCCCCGCTGATGTGAAAGTCATGTGGTACCGGTTCAGCAGACGAGAAGACGATTATTGTATCGAATGCTCCCGGGATGGGAAAGATTTTTTGCAGATACGGGTCTGCCATATGCTGGAGGGCGCAGGGAAGATCCGGTTCGGCATCTATGCCTGCAGCCCGGAGGATTCCAGCTTCAAGGCTGTATTCAGTGATCTGGCTGTCACGGACTGCGCCTGGAAGGCCCATGACGGGCAGCAGCCGGATTGAGTCGGAACCAGGCCCTTCCAGACTGCCGGATGGAGTGAATCTGATGGAAAAGGCGGTCCGCGAGATAATGAAAGTCAGGCGGATAATCATTGCTAAGGCCGCAGTTTGAAAGTGTGAGCAGCATGGATCTTAATGTATTTACTTATGGCAATCCGGAGGCGGACAGGCTTCTTGTCCAGATGGTTGACGATCATGATATGAGCCTGATCGAGAATGAGGTGTCCCTGATCCGGGACTTGACCGGAGGGCAGGATTTCTGTCTGAAGGCTGTCAAAGTGAACAGCTGGAATCAGGACCTGTCGCCGTGGCCGGCGCCTGCTGTGTTCGGAGAGGAGGCTTTTGGAGACGGCGCATCAAATACGTTGGCGTTTGTGCTGAACCATGTGATCACCCGGGAGGGTGAGCGGACCTCCGGTGCGGACAGTCCGGAAAACAGAGTTTCCGGGACGAATGTACCTGCCTACATGCACTAAATAACGACAAAATATATACTGCATTTAGTCGTTGACACATATCCTTTTATTCGATATAATATCAACTGCATGTGAGGCAAGGGTTTCCGACGGGGTGTGGCTCAGTTTGGCTAGAGCGCCTGGTTTGGGACCAGGAGGCCGCAGGTTCGAATCCTGTCACCCCGATTCTTGACCGGACATTGCAGAGAATATACAGGATTGTGTGCGGGTGTAGTTCAGTGGTAGAACACCAGCCTTCCAAGCTGGATATGTGGGTTCGATTCCCATCACCCGCTTTCGCAATGGTATCCGAGGGAGCGATTGCGAGCGGCTTAAGTGTCCGTAGCTCAGTTGGATAGAGCACCGGCCTTCTAAGCCGGGTGTCGGGGGTTCGAGTCCCCCCGGGCATATGTGGAGAGCAGCCGGTACTGGCCCGGCGGTTTTCCATCTCTTATAGGATATGGTGGGTATGGCGTAGTTGGTTAGCGCGCCAGATTGTGGTTCTGGAGACCGTGGGTTCGAGTCCCATTACCCACCCTTTTTTTATGCCAAATGTCTGTACATGCGGTCAAACTGATGGGCTATCGCCAAGCGGTTAAGGCACAGCACTTTGACTGCTGTATCGTTGGTTCGATTCCAACTAGCCCAGTATGGGACATTAGCTCAGATGGTAGAGCACTTGACTTTTAATCAAGTTGTCGGGGGTTCGAGTCCCCCATGTCTCACTTTTTTCTTATTTTCTTTTTCCTTTTTTCTGCGGCGGCTCAAATTCATTTGCGCCGCCGCACTTTTTTTCTTATTCCTGCATCCATGGCGGAATGGCAGACGCGGCAGATTTAGGTTCTGTTGGGCAACCCCCGTGCAGGTTCAAGTCCTGTTGGATGCATTTTACTGTGATCAAACCGCGTCTCGTACGCGGTTTTCTTTGCTTTACAGGAAATTCCGGTTTCTGAGGGCACAAAAATAACACTTATTCTCGATCATCCTGTTTTTTGAAAGGAACTTTTCTTATGCGAGTATGTCTTCTGAACGATTCGTTCCCGCCTGTCATAGACGGCACCGTGAACGTGATGATGAACTATGCGGACTACATGATGCAGGACTTCGGGGCAGAGATCGCCGTAGCGACGCCCCGGTATCCGGAGGCGGATTACAGCGGCTATGCCTATAAGGTCGTTCCCTATGCGAGCATCGACACGGCATCGGTGACGAACGGGTACCGCGCGGGATATCCTTTTGAGGGCCGGTCTGTGGCAGAACTGGTGGATTTTGCGCCGGATATCATCCACGCGCATTGTCCTGCTTCTGCGCTTGTGGTTGCAAGGCTCCTGCGGGAGGAGACAGGGGCGCCCCTGGTCTTTACGTATCATACGAAATATGATATCGATATCAAGAGAGCCGTGAAGATCCCCGCGATCGCCCGGGAGGGTGTCAGGGCGATGGTTGCCAATATTGATGCCTGCGACGAGGTTTGGACCGTCAGTGAAGGCGCGGGAAGGAGCCTGCAGGCGCTGGGATATCAGGGGGATTTCCTTGTGATGCCCAACGGGGTGGACTTCGCCAGAGGCCGGGTGGATGCGGCTGCAGTGGCAAAAGCCACGAAAGGATACGATCTGCCGGAAGGCGTGCCGGTCTTTTTATTTGTCGGACGCATGATGTGCTACAAGGGGATCCCGATGATCCTGGATGCGCTGAAGATCCTCGCTGATTCCGGGCAGGATTTCCGGATGGTCCTGATCGGGAAAGGGCCGGACCGGGAGGAGCTGGAGCAGAGGGCGCGGGAGCTGGGGCTTCTCGGCGGCAACGGCGAAACGCCCCGATGCATCTTCACGGGCCCGGTCTACGACCGGGATGTGCTCCGCGCATGGAATACACGCGCAGACCTCTTCCTGTTTCCCTCTACCTTTGATACGAACGGGCTGGTGGTGCGGGAGGCGGCAGCCTGCGGCCTTGCGAGTGTCCTGATCCGGGACTCCTGTGCCGCAGAGGGCATCACAGACGGCCGGAACGGCTTTATCATCGAGGAGACGCCGGAGGCCATGGCCGCCCTCCTGGCAAAAGCCTGCCGCGATACAGACCACCTGCATGAAGTGGGGCAGTGCGCCATGGACGAGATCTATCTCTCCTGGAAGACCTGCGTCGGAATGGCCTACGCGCGCTATGAGGAGGTCCTGGACAGAAAGCAGAAAGGCCTTCTGCCGGACCGCAGAAAACAGGCCTCGGACTATCTGGTCTCCTGGACGGCCCGCAATATGGAGGAGGAGGAGACGCTCCGCCGTATCCGCTCAGATGTGCTGGGAGGATTCCGTGAGTCCGCGTTCGGTATGATGGAAAACATCCAGGAATCCATGGATCAGTCCGAGCACTACTGGAACAGTGTTGCCCGGGAGATGCGCAGAAGTACGCGGGAGCTGGGTGCTGAGATCCGGGGCGGAGTCCGGCACCTGCGCGATGAAGTCAAGAGCAGCAGCCGGGAATTCGGCGCGGGAATCCGCACAGGGGCGGAAGAACTGCGGGACGGAATCCAGACGGGGACAAGGGAGCTGCGGCAGGGGATCCGCACAGGCATGGATAACGCCGCGGACAAGGTGCGCAGCAGGATGGGATCCGGGAAAAAATGAAAAAGCAGTTTGATTTTCGAAAGATGTCCTTTTACCAGATCTGGATCCGCAGCTTTTGTGACGGAAACGGAGACGGGATCGGGGACCTCTATGGTGTCTACGACAAGCTGGAGTACATCAAATCTCTGGGGGTGGACGGCATCTGGTTTTCTCCCATTTTCCCCTCCCCGAACGCGGATTACGGCTATGACATATCCGACTATAAAAACATCCATCCGGACTACGGAGACCTGGACCAGTTCCGGAAGGTCCTGGACCGCGCCCATGCGCTGGGCCTGAAAGTCCTGCTTGACCTCGTGATCAACCACACCTCCGACGAGCATCCCTGGTTTATCGAGAGTTGCAGGGGCGGGGAGGACAATCCCTACAGAGACTACTATATCTGGCGGGATCCGCTGTTCCCTGCAAAAAGCACCCCGGGAAGAAAGCCCGCCCGAAGCCCGCGTCAGGTAAAAAGCGTCCCGGGTGGAAAGCCTGCCCGAAGCCCCCGTCAGGTAAAAAGCGCCCCGGATGGACAGCCCGCCCGGAGCCCCCGTCAGTCCGCCGGGGAGGCGGGAAAGCTGCTGCCTCCCAACAACTGGTTCAGCCAGTTTGAGGGGATCGCGTGGGAATACAATGCGCAGCGGGGGCAGTACTACCTGCATATTTTTGCGAGGAAACAGCCGGATCTGAATATGGACAACCCGCGGGTCCGGGAAGAGGTGAAGGAGATCATGCGCTTCTGGCTGGACCTGGGCGTGGACGGCTTCCGGGAGGATGTCATCAACTTTATCTCCAAGGTGAAGGATCTGCCGAACGGTCTGCCCTTCCTGCCGGCGATCAACGGCCTGCCCTACTACAAGGACGGGCCGAACCTCCACCGGTATCTGTCCGAGTTCCGGGAGGTCGCAAAGGAATACGGCGCAGTCCAGATCGGGGAGGCTCCCTTTACCGGGGTAAAAAAAGCGCGCTCCTATGTTGCGGGGCGCGGGCGGGTCCTGGATATGCTGATCCAGTTTGATACGATGATGGCGGACTGCTTTTTTACGGAGTATGTCCATCATCCCTTCTCGCTTCGAAAGCTCAAGCGGGCCTTTGACAGGTGGCAGTACGGCCTGGCTGGGGGCGGCTGGAATGCGCTCTATCTGGAAAATCACGACCATCCCCGCGTCATCGACCGGTACGGGAGCCTGCGATACTGGCGGGAATCCGGCACGATGCTCGCGGCGGCCTATCTGTTCCAGCGGGGCACGCCTTTTCTGTACCAGGGGCAGGAGCTGGGGATGACCAACATCGCCCTCGACTCCATCGACAAGTATCTGGATGTGGCTTCCGTCAACGCCTACCACACCTTTCATCTGCGGGAGCCTGTGGAAAAGCGCCTGCGGAGGATCCACAGGTCCAGCAGGGACTCGGCCCGGACCCCGGTCCAGTGGAGCAGCGCGCCGGGCGCCGGTTTTACAGCCGGGACTCCCTGGTTTTATATCAATCCGAACTACAGACAGATCAATGCGGAGGCAGAGGAAAAGGATCCCTCCAGTATCCTGCATTTCTACCGCCGCTGCCTTGCGCTGCGAAAACGAAACGAGACCCTGCGGAAGGGAAACTACAGGGACCTGTCCCCCTGCAGCAGACGGTTCTACATGTATGCCCGCAGCTATCGGGGCGAGACGATCCTCGTCGTCTGCTCTTTTTCGCAAAAAGCATTCCGCTGCAGCCTGCCGCGGGGGCTGGCAGAGCGGGAGCGGGACCTGCTTCTGGGAAATTACACAGGAGAAAAGGACGCTGTTTCTGCGACAAGGGGCAGGAAAATCCTGCTGCGGCCCTATGAGGCACAGATCTGGAGATTCTCCCGCAAAAGAAAAGTCTGAGAAAGCTGAAAAAGGGGGGAGGCACCTGCTGTTAAAGCGGGCGCCTCCCCTTTTTCGTTTTTACATCTTCGAACTTTTGACAACAGCGATCAAAAATGACAGGCGGGATGTACAGGATTTTTGTAAAAGATCTTAAGTTATTCGGCGGCAGATCCTTACGTCAGAAGCCCCAGCTCGCGCAGCATCCTGCGCAGCGCCTTGCCCCTGTGGCTGATGCGGTTTTTCTCCTCCGGGGAGATCTCCGCGCTGGTCATCCCGTATTGGGGGAGATAGAAGAAGGGGTCATAGCCGAAGCCGTTTTCTCCTGCGATGGAATGGCCGATCCTGCCCTCCATCGTGTCGCGCAGGACCCGGGGGCTGCCGTCCGGCAGGATGGCTCCCACGGCAGCGACGAAGCGGGCGGTCCTTTTTTCCTCCGGTACGTCCTGGAGCAGGTCCAGGATGTGCTCCATCCGCAGCCGGTAATCGGTGTCATAGCCCATGTAACGGGCGGAATGAACGCCCGGTGCGCCTCCCAGGGCGTCTATTACAAGACCGGAGTCGTCGCTCATGACGATCCGCACGGTGTCCTCCGGAGCGGGACGGGACCTGAGCAGGTCATAGACCGCCTGCGCCTTGATCAGGGCGTTGTCCTCGAAGTCGGCGCCGTTTTCGTCCGGGTCGGCTTCCACGCCGGCTTCCTTCATGGAGAGTACTTCTATTTCGGCCCCGGGGGTGGAGGATCCTGCCAGAATGGCCTTGATCTCCCGGATCTTGCCCCGGTTGCCGGTCGCGAAAATGATCTGGTATTTTTTCTTCATAGTCTGCATCTTTTTTTCAGTACTGTTTTGCGGGTTTTGCGGGGCCTGTCCGGTGCCTGAAGTGAACCCATACGTTCCCGGGGCCTTGTCCGGCGCCTGAAGTGAACCCCACACGTTTCCGAAGTCTGTCTTCTTATCTTACATTATCTCACAGGCTCTTGGGGCCGGTCCTGCGTCTGGGCGGGCGAGGGCCCGGGAACTGGTAGAAATAGGTCTTGAGCATGCCGTTATAGATCTTGCGGTTGCGGGCGGCCTTTTTCCCGATCGCGTTCTCACAGCCGTCGAAGGAAGTGATGAGATAGAGCGACCAGGTGTCCATGGCGCGGAATCTCTCCCCCAGGGTCTCATAGAGCTCGGTCAGGGCACCCGTGTTTACGTGAGCGCGGGCCTTATCCGTCAGATCGACCTCGTTTAAGGCCTCCGAACCCGGTGAGAGCCGCTCGCCGTAGGGAGGGTTCGTGATGATAAAGCCGTATTTTTTCGGGTGCGAGAGGGCGGAGATGGGCCTCACCTGGAAATGGATCAGTTTCTCCACACCGGCTAGCCGGGCATTCTCGCGGGCCGCGGCGATCGCGGCGGGATCGATGTCGTATCCCTGCAGGTCCGTTTCGACGGAGAGGTCGATCATGTCCCTGGCTTCCTCGCGTGCCTCGGACCAGTAGGAGGATCCGATGATCTCCGTCCAGTCCTCCGCCAGAAAATGTCTGGACAGACCGGGGGCGATATTGGCGGACATGAGGGCGGCCTCGATCAGGAAGGTTCCGCTGCCGCAGAAGGGGTCGACCAGGACCCGTCCGGGCTGCCAGGGGGTGAGCATGATCAGCCCGGCAGCAAGGTTTTCGGCGATGGGGGCTTTGACCTTCATCTGGCGGTAGCCGCGTTTGTGCAGGGAATCGCCGGAGGTGTCGAGCGCTACGGTGACCTCATCCTTGAATATGAAGACGCGGACGGGGTAGTCAGAGCCTGTCTCCGGGAAATAGTCGATGGGGTATTTGCGCTTCATGCGCTCGACCATCGCTTTTTTCATCACGGACTGAATGTCGGACGGAGAGTAGACCCTGCTCTTGATGCTCGCCGCCTTTTTGATCCAGAAGCGGGATTCTCTGGGCAGGTACTGCTCCCAGGGCAGGTCCATCGTCCCCTGAAACAGCTCCTCAAAATTCTCGGCATGGAAGGATCCGACCTTCAGCAGGATCCGCTCGGCAGTCCGCAGACAGATGTTGGCGCGCGCGATCGCCTCTTCGTCTCCTATGAAAGTGACCCTTCCGTCAGTGACCTCCGTCACATCATAGCCAATCTCATAGATCTCATTTTTAACAACGCTCTCCATGCCGAAATGACAGGGGGCGATCAACTCAAACTGACGCATGGAATCCTTCCTTCCCGGGATCGGCTGCGCGAAGGGCACCTGTGTTTCTGCATAGGTAAAAATAGGGCATTCTGTAAGTAATATTTGCGCAAAAAATCCCTAATGTTGATTTTACCCTATAAAAAGCAAGTTGTAAAAGGATTTCTGAAAAAACAGCCGGCTGTGACAAAGGGGACGGTTCTTTTTGTCACACGCCCTTATGTGACGTGACAAAGGGGACGGTTCTTTTCGTCACACGCCCTTATGTGACGTGATAAAAGGGACGGTTCTTTTCGTCACACGTCGTTATGTGACAAAAAGAACCGTCCCCATTGTCATTCCGGAGATTCTATTTTATAGAGCAGGTTTTACACCACGCCCTGGGCCTCCATGGCGGTCAGAACCTTCTCGAAGCCGGCGATGTTCGCGCCTGCGACATAGTTGCCTTCCATGCCGTACTTCTTCGCGGCGGCGGAGATGTTCTTGTAGATGTTGGCCATGATGCCCTGAAGTTTGGCGTCGACTTCCTCGAAGGACCAGGAGAGACGCTCGGAGTTCTGGCTCATCTCGAGTGCGGAGGTGGCTACGCCGCCGGCGTTGGAAGCCTTGCCGGGCACGAAGAGAACGCCGTTGTCCTGCAGATACTGGGTCGCATCCAGGGAAGTGGGCATGTTTGCGCCTTCGCAGACTGCGTAGACGCCGTTGGCGACGAGTGCTTTGGCATCGTCGAGGAGCAGTTCGTTCTGGGTCGCGCAGGGCAGTGCCACGTCGACCTTGATGGTCCAGACGCCCTTGCCCTCGTGGTACTCTGCGGAGGGACGAGCGGCCTTGTATTCGGTCAGGCGGGCGCGCTTCACTTCCTTGACCTCCTTGAGGAGGGCGACATCGATGCCTTCGGGATCATAGATCCAGCCGGTGGAATCGGAGCAGGTGACGACCTTCGCGCCGAGCTGCTGGGCCTTCTGGATCGCGTAGATCGCGACGTTGCCGGCACCGGAGACGGAGACGGTCTTGCCTTCGAAGCTGGTGCCGTGGTCCTTCAGGAGCTCCTGGGTCAGATAAACGAGCCCGTAGCCGGTCGCCTCGGTCCTGGCCAGGGAACCGCCGTAGGTGAGGCCCTTGCCGGTCAGGACGCCTTCGTACAGGCCTGTGATCCTCTTGTACTGGCCGTACATGTAGCCGATCTCACGGCCGCCGACGCCGATATCACCTGCGGGGACATCTGTGTCCGCGCCGATATATTTGTAAAGCTCAGTCATGAAGCTCTGGCAGAATGCCATGACCTCGCGGTCGGATTTGCCCTTGGGGTCGAAATCGGAACCGCCCTTGCCGCCGCCGATGGGCAGACCGGTCAGGGAATTCTTGAAGATCTGCTCGAAGCCGAGGAACTTGATGATGCCGAGGTTAACGGAAGGATGGAAACGAAGTCCACCCTTGTAGGGGCCGATCGCACTGTTGAACTGTACGCGGAAGCCGTTGTTGACCTGGACCTGGCCCTTATCATCTACCCAGGGGACGCGGAACAGGATCGCGCGCTCGGGGGTGGTGATCCTCTCGAGAAGTGCCTCCTTGCGGAACCTCTCCTCATCGGACTCGATCACGACGCGGAGGGACTCAAGGACCTCCTTGACCGCCTGATGGAACTCGGGCTGTGCGGGGTTCTGCGCAATTACTCTCTCCAGAATTTCATCAACATAAGACATAGAATACCTCCTGCAATGCATTTTTGTATACAATCCGGCGGCTGGCTTGATCCCGGAAACTGATCAGCCGGCTTCGATTTATCTGTAAAACCGGATTGAAATACATCAAAAAACAATTATGTGTGCATTATAATGCCTTTACGGGGATACGACAAGTGAAAAATGAGGATTATACCCAAAAAAATGAATATTTGAATAAAAGGATTATAAAATTACGGGATACATGTATACAATTTTACGCTTTTTATAGAAGCTGTACGCCGGCTTCCTGCAGTGCGGCTTCCGTTTCCGGCGGCCAGATCGAGGACTGCACCTCCCCGATGTGGGCCTTGCGGAGGAAGAACATGCAGAGCCTGGACTGCCCGATACCTCCGCCGATCGTGAAGGGGAGCTCATCGTGCAGGACCGCCTTCTGGAAGGGAAGCTCCGCCCGCTCTTCGCAGCCCGCCTTTTTGAGCTGCTGTGCGAGGGACAGGGCGTCGACGCGGATCCCCATGGAGGAGAGCTCAAGGGCGATGTCCAGGACGGGGTAGTAGACCAGGATGTCGGCATTGAGCTGCCAGTCGTCATAGTCCGGCGCACGGCCGTCGTGCGGTTCTCCGCTGCGCAGCTTGTCGCCGATCTGCATGATACAGACCGCTTTTTTGGCGCGGGTGATGATGTACTCGCGCTCCTTCGGCGTCTTGTCCGGGAAACGGGCCTCCAGCTCCGAGGAGGTGATGAAGTAGATGTCGTGGGGCAGGATCTCTTCGATATAGTCGTAGCGGATCGACATGTATTTCTCTGTTTTGCGCAGGACACGGTAGACCTCGCGGACCACGTTCTGGAGCGTATCCAGGTTCCGTTCCTCGCTGCGGATGATCTTTTCCCAGTCCCACTGGTCTACGTAGATGGAGTGGATGTTGTCGGTGATCTCATCGCGGCGGATCGCACTCATATCCGTGTAGAGGCCTTCGCCGGCCTGAAAACCGTATTTTTTGAGTGCGTAGCGTTTCCATTTCGCGAGAGACTGGACGACTTCCCCGATCCTGCCGTTCTGCTCCAGGATATCGAAGTCGACAGGACGCTCCACACCGTTCAGGTTGTCGTTGAGGCCGGATGCGGGATCCACAAAGAGCGGAGCGGAGACACGCAGAAGATTCAGCCTCTCCGCCAGCATTCCCTGGAAAAAGTCTTTGACAGTTTTGATACCTACCTGCGTGTCATGCAGGTTCAGTGCGGAGTGGTATCCCTCCGGAATCAGCTGGTTTTTCATCTCTGGGGTATTGACCTCCTGTTCCTTTATGATTCCTGACATTATCTCTGATCATGTGTTTGGCGGCGGATCCGCGGGCGGTCTTCCAAACAGCCGCGGATCCGCGCGGCATGAGACTCGCTTCGCGGAGCAGACTCGTTTCGCGGCAGCAGACTCGCTTCGCGGCAGCAGACTCGCTTCGCGGTTCGGGCAGATCTGTTTATGAGGGTTCCCGACCGCCGTTGCACGCGGGTTTTTTGCGAGAAACCGCTAAAAACACCTCGAGTTTTCGGGCGGGCCTGAACAGTAACTGCCCGACTTTTATAGTAAACAACATCCGTTTGAAAATTGCAACTATTTGTATACAATAATACAAATAAATACATTGTATTTGTTTCTGTCCAGGGCTCCGGCGGGGCGTTTTATAATGCCGGGAGACAATGCGGAGAAAGAATGCGGGAGATGGACAGACACTTTTATTCTTCATCATGCTGATGCGAAAAAGCGGCCGCATAAGGGATCGCATATGTTATACTGTAAAAGTCGACTGCGGGAAAAAGAGCTTGGAGAGGCAGCTGCTTCATGACAGAAAGGAAAAAAGTGATTCGAATATCGGTGCGGCGCCTGGTGGAGTTTCTTCTGCGGAGCGGGTCCATCGAGTCGGGGGGCACAGGTCTGTCCCGGGAGGCCGCCATGCTGGAGGGCGCGCGGATCCACCGCAGGCTGCAGAAGCAGGCGGGGGAATCCTACCATGCGGAGGTGCCCCTGCGGCTGGATATTCCGATCCCTTTCAACGCCCTGCCGCCGGAACTTCCTGCGGAACCCGTCTCTGCGGCAGCGGAAAATGAAATACTGCGGTTTCTCCGGGAGGACGGCAATGTCCTTATAGACCGGAAAGAGCAGGAGAAGGCTTTTCCGCACCTGGAAGACCGGGAAGAGCAGGAGAAGACCTTTCCGCGCCCGGAGGACCGGAAAGAACAGGAAAAGAGGGGGGAGGACTTACCGCGTCTGGAAGAACAGACAGAGCAGGATAAGGTCTTTCTTCGTCTGGAGGGGCGCGCGGACGGGATCATTTTCGACAGCGGTGTCCGGGTGATCGACGAGATCAAAACAGTGCCGGGGTCTCTCGGGAACCTGGAGGCTCCCAGGGAAGTCCATCTGGCACAGGCCCGGTGCTACGCTTATATCCATGCGCGCGGGGAGGGGCTTTTACGGGTCAGGATCCGGATGACCTACTGCAGCCAGGCAACAGAGGAGGTGCGGTTTTTCTATGAGGAGCTGCAGTTTGAGGAGCTGGAGGCCTGGTTTGGCGGACTGATCCGGGCCTATCTTCCCTGGATCGGCCTGCAGCTGTATTTCGAGAAAAAGCGGATGGAGACCATCCGGCAGGCTGTCTTTCCGTTCCCCTACCGGGAGGGGCAGCATACGCTTGCGGCAGGCGTCTACAGGACGATCGTACACGGAAAAAAACTCTTTCTGCAGGCGCCTACGGGGACCGGCAAGACCATGGCGGTCCTGTTCCCGGCGCTCAAAGCGATCGGAGAGGACAAGGCGGAGCGGATCTTCTATCTGACAGCGAAGGCGGTGACGGGACACGCGGCACTGGATGCGCTGCAGATCCTGTCCGAAAGAGGATTGCGCGTCCGCAGCCTTGTGCTGGCTTCCAAAGAGCGGATCTGTCCTGAGAGGATGGACTGCCGGCCGGCGCAGTGCCCGCGGGCAGACGGGCATTTTGACCGCGTCAATGCTGCGCTGTGGGTGCTTCTGCGGGAAGCTGCGGGAGGAGCGCCCATGACCTCCGCGTTTGTGGAGGAGTGCGCGCGCAGGCACTGTGTCTGTCCCTATGAGCTCTCGATGGACGCCGCAGACTTTGCGGATATCGTGATCTGTGATTACAACTATGCTTTCCACCCGTCGGCCCAGCTGAACCGGTTTTTCGGCGAAGGCGCGGAGAAGGGGACGATCCTGCTGGTCGATGAGGCGCACAACCTCCTGGAGCGGGGGCGCAGCATGTACAGCGCGGATCTCTCCGCCGCAGAGGTGCGCCGCTTCCGCAGGTCGGTCCGGGACGTATATCCCCGGCTCTGGAAGAGTATGAAGGGTCTCACGGGGGTTCTGCGGCGGCTGGAAAAGGAAGCAAAGGGACAGGAGGTGCGTCCGGTAAAGGAGCCCGCAGAGTTTCTGATAAAGGATCCGGCCGGTGAACCTGCGAAGAACGAAGGAAAAGCCCCGGCAAAGGAGCCCGCAGGCGGACCTGCGGGGCCGGACAGGCAGAGCGGGGGAGAAATCCTTCCGCCGGAAAGCCGGCAGGACCTGCTTCGTGCGATCGGGGAGACCATGCGCGTCATTTCGTGGATCCTGGAGCAGGAAAACAGGAGCAGAGGTCTCTATGCCTCGGATGCAGGGGAGTCCGCAGACGGATCTTCGGCCCTTCTGGAGTTTTATTTTTCCATTACCCGCTTCCACAATATTCTGGAGGAGCTGGACAGCCACTATATGGTCTATGCGGCCCCTCCGGGTTTTGTCCTCCATTTGTTCTGCGCGGATCCCTCGGCGCGCCTGCAGGCCTGTATGAAGAGAAGCACAGCGGCCGTCCTGTTTTCCGCTACTTTTCTGCCGATCCAGTATTACAAGGGGCTCCTGGGCGGGACGCAGGAGGACTATGAGATGTATGCGCGGTCTTCCTTTTCCCCTGCGCAGCAGAAGGTGGTCCTCGTCAGGGATGTGACCAGCCGCTACCGGGCCCGGAACGGGGAAAACTACAGGCGCATCGCGCAGAGTATCGGGGGGATCGTTTCCTGCCGTCCGGGAAACTATATGGTCTTTTTCCCTTCCTATGCCTTTCTGGAAAATGTCCTCGAGGCCTTCGCCGGGATCTTTCCGGATGCGTATATCCACGCAGGACAGGGCGCAGGCCCCGCCGGAGACACGGCCGTCCCTGCGGGAGACCCTGCCGTCCCTGCGGGAGACCCGGCTTTCCCGGCCGCTGCTGCCGGTGTGAAGGCAGGCCCCGGCAGCAGCTCCATGCTGCTGTCGGACACTGCCGTTTCGGGGACTTTGGGAGATGCTCCTTTGCGGGAGGATGCGGCTGGAAAGCCGGTGTCCCGCATGGACCTGCTGGTCCAGCGCCCGAAGATGGACGACGCGGAGCGGGCCGCGTTTCTAAAGGCCTTCCAGGAGACGCGCGCCGACCGGTATCTGGTCGGATTCTGTGTGCTGGGGGGCATGTTCGGGGAGGGGATCGATCTGCAGGGCGACCGGCTGATCGGAAGCTTCGTCGTAGGGACAGGCATCCCGCCTGTAGAGCCGCACAGGGAGATGCTCAAGGCCTATTTTTATGCACAGGGCGTCAACGGCTACGACTATGCCTACAGATTTCCGGGAATGAACAAGGTGCTGCAGGCGGCGGGACGGGTGATCCGGACATCGCAGGACCGGGGCGTGATCCTCCTTCTGGATGAGCGCTTCACGGAAGCCTCCAACCGGGCTATGTTTCCGGTTGAATGGGGGACCCCGGTGTCTGCGGCAAGCACAGAGGCGGCGGAGATCGTAAGGCTGTTCTGGCAGGAGGACCGGAGAACCTGAGCCTGCTTCTGGAGGAAGACGCCGGGAAGCCGCAGACCATAAGCCTGCCCCGGCGGGAGACCGCAGGGAAGCCGGAGTCCGTGAGCCTGCCCCGGCGGGAGACCGCAGGGAAGCCGGACAGGCAGAACCGGATGACGGGCATGGTATTGTGAGGAGCAGATATTTGTACGACAGCCTGTTATCGCTGCAAAAAAGCGCTGCAAAAGGATTTGAACACAGGAGGACCGGCAGTGGTCTGAAATTGTCTGGAAACAAATCGAATTATATTGGAAAAACCATAAAATCGAATTATTCAGACATAAGACTCAATGTGGATAACTCTGTGGATTATGTGGATATCTACGCGGAAAAAGTCCGGGCCGGTTAGAAAAAGGCGAAAAAGTTCAACGAAATCACGGGCAAAAATCTTTGTGCCATTAATTTTGACTGAATCGGTTAATTAAAACAGGCGTTCGCGGGCGGGTGCCGGGAGCCGGAATTCTGTCCGGCATTTCGTTTATGATCATGGACAGAAGGCTTCGTGCATTGTGAAACTGTGTCGTTGAAAAAAATGATCGACGCAGACGGCATTCTGTGCTGAGACGGCCTGCAATGCGGAGTGTGAAAGAAAACATACAGGAGGAGATACAATATGTGGGCAGAAGACAGCGTTTTTTATCAGATCTATACTTTGGGCTTTTGCGGCGCGCCGTATGCAAATGACGGTGATCCGGAGGAGGAGATCGCACAGCACAGGATCCGCAAGGTGAAAAAGTGGATCCCGCATATCAAAAAACTCGGGGCGGATGCCGTCTATTTCTGCCCCCTGTTTGAATCGGATACGCACGGATACAACACGCGGGATTACCGGAGGATCGATGTGCGTCTGGGAACCAACGAGGATTTCAGGAAGATCTGCAGGGAACTCCACAAGAACGGGATCCGCATCGTGCTGGACGGCGTGTTCAACCATGTGGGACGCGGCTTCTATCAGTTTCAGGATGTCCTGCAGAACCGGGAGAACTCCCGCTACCGGGACTGGTTTCACATCGATTTCGGCGGAAATTCCCCCTACAATGACGGCCTGTGGTACGAAGGCTGGGAGGGCAACTATGACCTGGTGAAGCTCAACCTGCGAAATGAAGAAGTGATCGCGCATATTTTTGAGGCGGTCCGCTATTGGGTGGAGTACTTTGAGATCGACGGCCTGCGGCTCGATGTGGCCTACTGCCTGGACAGGGATTTCATCCGGCGCCTGCGCAGCTTTACGGATTCCCTGAAGGAGGAGTTTTTCCTGGTGGGCGAGATCCTGGGCGGGGACTACAAAGTGATCATGGGGGAGGGGCTTCTGCACTCCGCCACGAATTACGAGTGCTACAAGCGGCTCTACTCAGCCTTCAACAGCATGAACATGTTCGAGATCGTGCACTCCCTGATCCGGCAGTTCGGATCGGATCCCTGGACTCTCTACCGCGGATATCATCTGCTGTCTTTCGTGGACAATCATGATGTGACAAGGATCGCGACTATACTGCAGAAAAAGGAGCATCTGCCGCTGGCCTATGCGCTGTGCTTCGGCATGCCCGGCATCCCCTGTATCTACTATGGGAGTGAATGGGGTGCGGAGGGAGACAAGAAAAACGGGGACCCTTCTCTGCGCCCCTCCTTTGATGAACCGGTCTGGAACGAACTAACTGACTGGATCAGTCATCTCGCGGCGGCGAAGAAGAAATCCGAGGCGCTCTGCCACGGGGAATTCCGCAGCGTCCTTCTGACGAACCGCCAGTGCATTTTTGAACGGAAGACGGAGAAGGAGCGTGTGATGGTCGCGATCAACGCGGATGCGGAGGAGTATGTGGCCCATTTTGATGCCGGCTGCGGCCTGGCTGTCGATCTCATCACCGGAAAGACGCATGATTTCGGAGGCGGCAGTCATCTGCCTCCCTGCAGTGCGGCTTTCTGGCTGATGGAAAAGTAAGGAATTGAGGAAAAGATATGCTTCATATTGAATCTGCTGAGATCCGCCGGCTTCTGCTGAGCGGGAAATTCGGCCTCGAAAAAGAGGGGCTGCGGGTCCTCGGGGACGGTCGTATGGCCCATACACCGCATCCCTTTCAGGACAACGTCCATATCACCAGGGATTTTTCCGAGAATCAGACGGAGATCAATACTTCCGTGGAGCCCTCCGCGGCGGAAGCGGTGGAGACACTGGATGCTTACGGGCGCCAGATGCAGAGAGTGCTCAAAAACCTGCCTGTGCGGGAGTATCTGTGGCCGTTTTCCAACCCGCCCCGTCTGGGCGGAGAGGAGGATATCCCGATCGCGCGGTTTGACGGTAATCTTGCCGCCAAGTCACGCTACAGGGAATATCTGTCCGGGCGCTATGGCCGCTACAAGATGACATTCTCCGGCATTCATGTAAATTACTCCTTTTCCGATGAATTGCTGCGGGCGGAGTATTGTCTGTCCGGCGCCGGCCGCTCCAGGTCTTTCCGCGACAGCTTCTATCTGGAACTGGCGGAAAAAGCATCCGCATACGGCTGGCTCCTCGTCCTCCTGACAGCGGCAAGTCCCTTGCTGGACGGAAGCTTTTATGCGATGGACGCGGCGGGGGAGGATGTCTTTTCCGGAATGGCGAGTGTGCGCTGCAGCGAGCTGGGATACTGGAACGCATTTGTCCCTGTTTTTAACTACACGGATATTCGGCAGTATACGGACGGCATCCGAAGGTACGTGGAGGACGGTCTCCTGCAGTCCGCCTCGGAGCTCTACTATCCCGTCCGTCTTAAACCAAAGGGCGAAAACAGTCTCGAGACCCTCAGGGAGGGCGGTGTGGATCATATCGAGCTGCGCATGTTTGACCTCAACCCGCTGGTGCCGGGCGGTCTGGATCCCCGCGATGTGCAGTTCGCCCAGCTGTTTCTGGTCTGGCTGGCCGCGCTTCCGGGGATGCATCTGTCCGTTCAGGACCAGGTGGCGGCGGTCCAGAATTTCAAAAACGCCGCGCACTATGACCCGCAGACCGTGCCGGTCATACTGCCGGAGGCAGCCGGCGGACCGGGGGCCAAAAATGCACTGGAGGCAGGCTGTTTTGTGCTGGCCCAGATCCGGTCTTTCTATCGGAAGATCCGGAAGGACCTGCCGGACTGGGTGCCGGAAGTTCTCGATTTTGAAGAAAAAAAGCTGTCGGATCCCTCCTCCCGGTATGCTGTGCAGGTCCGGGACCGCTTCAGTGTTTCCTTTCTGGAAAAAGGGATGGAGCGCGCAAAGGAGGTGCAGGATCTGCTGGCATAAACACGATCCCTTTACGGGCAGCCTGCTCTGCCGCCTGCTGTTTGGATTTGCTGTTCCGGCAGACTTACATTTGTTTGTTTACATTGAAAGAAGCGCGGGTTGGGTTTATAATGAAACAAGTCCCGATCATACAGGCAGAGGCAGACATGCGGTCATGCCTGGTTCCCCGCAGCAGGGAGGAAAAAGGAGGTGTGCGTGGACAATCTTGAAAAAAGACCGGGCTTCAGCGGCATAAATCCGGCTTCCGGACAGTCTGATGAGCATACCGTACAGATGTCCCCTGAGGAGATCGAACTGCTCATCAGAGAGAATGAGCGTCTGAAGCAGGAACTGCGCATCCGGGACAATGACATCCTCAGTCATGACCAGGTGTTTGATTCCATCGTCAGCGGAACCCTTCATCTGATCCTGGTGATGTCCGTCAGAACCTATTCTGCGGAATTTGTCACCTCCAATATAGAAAACGCCCTCGGACTCCAGCGGGAGGACGTGATGGAGGACGTGCGCCGGATCGGGAATACCTTTGAGAATATCGAACAGTATAACGGGCGCGAGGAGATTTTTATCCACCGCACCAACGGTGCCCGCCGCCATTATCTGATCTGTGTGATCCATCTGCCCTACGGCCGGTCCGACAGGGTTGCGGTCGTGCTTTTATGCAGGTCGGATACGACCCGGGGGGATCTGGAAGAGATGATGCTCCAGCAGACCCAGGACGCAAACCGCGCCGCCGGCTATTTTCTGGCGAGTATGTCACACGATTTCCGGGTGCCCATCAATTCGATCTCGGGTTTTGTCCTTCTTCTGATGAAAAATGCCGAAAATCCGGCGAAGGTGATGGAGTATGCCCACAGGATCGGGATCTCCGGTCAGGAGATCCTGACGACGGTCGACCAGATCCTGGATATGAGCAGGATCGAGACCGGGGAGACTGCGATCGAGGTGGAGGAATTCGGCCTGGGACTTATGCTGGAAGAGGTCTCCTCGATCATTTCCAGCCTTGCAAAAGCGCGCGATCAGCGCTATATGTTCACTGCGGCAGGGATCGAGCATGATATTGTCCTCGGAGACAGGGCCCGCATCATGGAGATGCTGCGCGGCATTTTGTCCAACGCGGTCAAGTTCACACCTCCCGGCGGACGCGTAGAGCTTTCCGTCACCGGGGTTCCGGACGAATCCGAGGGGACGGTCGCCCTCGTCTTTGAAGTTCGGGATACCGGGATCGGCATGGAGCGGAAACAGCTTGATCTCTATTTTCACCATTCGGTCCCTTCGGATACAGAGAGTGTTCCGGGACGCGGCACCGGGATCTGGCTGACCAGGAAACTTGTATCTATGATGGGGGGCAGCATCACGGCCCAGAGTTCTCCCGGGGAGGGGACGATCATCTGGATCCGTCTGCGGCTCAAGATGGTCAACAGCGGTGTCTCTGATTTCTGGAGAGAGCGGGGCATCCGGCGCATGCTGATCGTCAACAATAATCTTCAGGAGGCGGCGCGCATCCGGAATCTGATGGAGAGCGCCGGCGTCGATGCGATGAGCATCTCCAGCGGATATGGAACGATCAAGATGATCGAGCAGTCCGGAACGATCAAGGAAGCAGGGTATGATCTGATCCTGCTCGATGAGGAGCTGCAGGATATGGAGTGGCGGGAAGTCATCGCCTCTCTTTCGGCGATGCCGTGGGTACATCTGCCCATGATCTTCCTTATGTCCAGCAGACAGATCCGGGACGAGGAGCGCCGGGGTGCCGGCGTAAGCCAGGTCCTGCAGAAGCCCTTCTATGTTTCCGCCCTGCACAGGCTGGTGGAACAGGTATGCGAGAAAAAGGCGGACGATTCGGACATGGAGGAAGAAGATCAGGTGTCGATGGCGGGCATGCGTTTTTTGGCTGCCGAGGACAATGCGATCAACGCGGATATGCTCAGGGAGCTTTTGGAAATGTCCGGAGCCCGCTGCGAGATCGCAGGAAACGGACGGGCGGCCCTGGCCATGTTTTCCAGTTCCAGACCCGGCTATTATGATGCGATCCTGATGGACCTGCAGATGCCGGTGATGGACGGCTACGCCGCTGCGGAAGCGATCCGCGCCCTGGACCGGGAGGATGCGAAGAGGATCCCTGTTGTAGCCATGACCGGAGCGACCTATGAGGATGATGTCAATAAGTCTTTCGAGGCCGGGATGAATGCCCATATTACCAAGCCCATCGATATCCGCCTGCTCGGTGCCCAGATCCACCGCCTGAAACAGGAAGAAAAAGAGGAGATGGCATGACATCTGAGAGGCAGCCGGATCCGGGGTCCTTCCGGCATTGATACAGGACAGGATACAGACAGGAAGCGTCAGGGGGTGTGTCAGAGGGACAGGCCCCCTGATTTGTTTTTAAACTTCTTCACGGGGCCCGGGGGATCCGGATTTGTCTTCACGGGCCCGGGGAATCCGGATTTGTCTTCACAGAGCCCGGGGGATCCGGATTTGTCTTCACGGAGCCCCGGAGGATCCGAATGACGGGAAGGATCGCGGGAGCGCGCAGTGCGAAACGATCTGTGACAGCACTTTTGACCCTGACATCAAAATGCGGGATAACAAAAATATGGAAAATCAGAATATGCTCAGCACGTTGTGCTACATGGAAAAAGACGGCGCCTACCTGATGCTGCACCGGACGGTCAAAAAGAATGACGTCAATAAAGACAAGTGGATCGGGGTGGGCGGACACTTCGAAGCGGACGAAAGTCCGGAGGAATGCCTGCTCCGCGAAGTGCGGGAGGAGACGGGGTACACACTGACCTCCTGGCGCTTCAGGGGGATCGTCACCTTTGTGTCGGGTGACGGAGTCACGGAGTATATGCACCTTTTTACGGCAGACGGCTTTGAAGGAGAGCCCGTTCCCTGTGATGAGGGACAGCTGGAGTGGGTGGACATTGAGAAAGTCTGGAAGCTGAACATCTGGGAGGGAGACAAGATCTTTTTTCGCCTGATCGATGAAGATGCTCCTTTTTTCTCCCTGAAACTGGAATACGACGGAAAGGGCGGGCTGGTATCGGCGGCCCTGGACGGAAAACCGATGGAGCTGTTTGACATCCTGCATGAGGACGGGACGAAGTCGGGGCTGGTCCGGGAGCGCGGCGTCGCCCACCGGGAAGGGAGCCTGCACGGGACTGTCCACACCTGGATCGTGCGCCGCGGGCAGGCAGGAAACTGGGAAGTGCTTCTGCAGAAGCGCAGCGCGGTCAAGGATTCCAATCCGGGCTGTTATGACATTTCCTCCGCCGGCCACCTGACGAGCGGGGATATCCCGATCGACGGGGCTCTCCGTGAACTGCGGGAGGAGCTCGGGGTCGCAGCCTCCCCGGAGGAGCTTCACTACATCGGCAGGCACCGCGGTTCCTTCCAGGCCCCCTTCTACGGGCGGATGTTCCGCGACAATGAGCTGAGCAATGTGTATGTCACTGCGAAGCGGATCGACGAAAAGAGCCTGCGTCTGCAGCCGGACGAGGTGGAATCTGTGCTCTGGATGGACTTTGAAGACTGCCGGAGAGCGATCCGGGAGGGGACCCTGCCCAACTGCATTTACCCCGATGAATTCGACATGGTGGGCGCGTATCTGGAGGAGCTTGACCGGGGCAGGGACTGAAAAGCCGGATACGGCCGGCACACATATTTATTCTTCATCGCGCAATACCCGTGACTTCAGTCGTGGGATACGCGCACAAAAGGGATACTCGCTTCATCGCACAGGACTTGCGGGCGGGTCTTGTATTTTCTTTCAGCGCAAATAAACGGGAGCGTACTATGGGATTATCAAAATACACCTATGAACAGCTGGGACTTGACACGGGACTGGAGAGGCTCACACAGGAGGAAATAAAGACACTGGAAGACTCCTGGGGAACAGCCTTTGCCTCCGATCTTTTTCCTTATATTGACGAAGAGCTCTTTATACCTCTTTTCAGCGGGGATATGCGGGGCAAGCGCAATGTGCCCGTAAATGTGCTGGCGGGCGCCCTGCTGCTGCAGGAACTGCGGAAAATGACGGATGAGGAAATGGTGGAAGCGGCCTCCTTCGATCTGCGTATGCGGGTCGCGCTGCACATCACGAATGTCGTCGGCAGGCCCTTCAGCGTCCGGACCATGCAGAGCTTCCGCACCCGTCTGCGGAGGTATTACAATGCGGGCGGGGAGAACCTGCTGCGGGTCTGTTACGAGAAGATCAGGGACAGGATCTCCGCCTATATCCTGCAGTATGAGAAAGCAAGTCCGTATTATGCCGCGGCAGTCTCAGCCGGGGTACAGGGACCGGGAAAATCTGCCGCGGATCTCTCCCTTCCGGCTGCGGATGCGCTGACCGGTGTGCTCTCGGACGGAGCGCTGCGCCGCATGGTATTTGACAGGGAGATCGTGCGTGACCCGGAGATCTTTAAGGAAAACTGCCTGCCCGCCCATTCCGACCATGTCGTTTTTGCAGAGGAAGAGGAGATGGCAGAGGGAGAGAAGGAATACTATGGAAAGGCCGGATCGTCGTGTCTACGCCATTCCCTGAACGGATCGTGGCGTTTTTTCTATGCCGCCCGGCCGGCAGACGCGCCGGAAGGCTTTGAAGCCCTCTCTTTTGACTGCCACGCATGGGCGCAGATCCGTGTGCCCGCCCATATCCAGATGGAGGGGTATGATATCCCGGCCTATATCAATTACCAGTATCCCTGGGACGGAAGGGAGGACATCATACCGGGTGAGATCCCGGAACAGTTTAATCCGACCGCCTCGTATGTGAAGTACTTCCGGGTGCCGGAGAGCATGCAGCCTTATCTTGCGCAGGGATGCCCGCTTCTGATCTCTTTCCAGGGGGTGGAGAGCGGTTTTGCCCTGTGGTGCAACGGCCGCTATGTTGGATACAGCGAGGACAGCTTTACCCCCTCCGAGTTTGACCTGACCCCCTATCTGTGTGAAGGGGAGAACAAGCTCGCGGTCCGTGTGTTCAAATGGACGGCGTCCAGCTGGCTGGAGAGCCAGGATTTCTACCGGTTCTCCGGCATTTTCAGGGATGTCTATCTGTACACAGTGCCGAAGGCCCATCTCTTTGACCTGCGGATCCGTGCGCTCCCCGATGAATCCCTGACTTCAGGCGCGCTGGAGATCGACGCAGAGGTGTGGATCCATCCGGACCTTCTGAAAGCCGGTGCGGACCAGGACGGAGCCAGGGCCGGCGGGCAGGCCCGGGGCACAGGCGTGGAGAATGCCGGAATGCCGGATGCAGGAACATCCGGGATAAACGGGATAACCGGGACGGAAGGCGGGCCCGGCAGGCTTGCCCTGTATTATGAACTGTCGGGGCAGGACGCCTGTGTCTGCTCCGGACGGATCCCTTTCGGGGAGGAAAAAAAGGGACCGGACGGGACGGTGCCTTTTGCCTCTTTTGCTTTTTGGGGGACAGAAAAACCTTCCGGGCAGGCCGGACCGGGCTCTGCGGGAGAGGCTTCCGGGCAGGCCGGACCGGGCTCTGCGGGAGAGACCTCCGGGCATACCGGCAGTCAGGAGAGAAGGGGAGCGGGCTGCTTTGAGAAGGCGCACCTGCAGATCCGGGAGAAAATGGAAAAACCGCGGCTCTGGAGCGCGGAGGATCCGCAGCTCTATGCCCTGACGCTGCGGCTGGTCTGTGAGCAGGGAGACAGCTCTGCAGACCGGAGATCCGGGCAGCAACCGGTCCTTTTGGAGATCGTCCGCGAGCGCGTCGGTTTCCGCCGGTTCGAAATGAAGGACGGGCTGATGTGCATCAACGGAAAACGCATCGTCTTCCGGGGGGTGAACAGACATGAGTTTTTCTGTGACAGCGGGCGGGTCGTACCGAACGAAGTCACGCGGCAGGACCTGGTCCTGATGAAACAAAACAACATCAACGCGGTGCGGACCAGCCATTATTCGAATTCCTCCGCCCTGTACAGGCTCTGTGACGAACTCGGCCTGTATATGATCGCGGAAAACAATATGGAGTCGCACGCCGGCTGGGCGCCTGTCGAGTTCGGGCAGCCCACGCCCGGGACAGTACCCGCCGACGACCTGCGCTGGCGGGAGCTTCTGCTGGACCGCGTGAACTCCTGTTACCAGCGGGATAAAAACCATCCCGCCATTCTGATCTGGTCCGTGGGAAACGAGTCTTACGGCGGGACGGTCATCCGGGATATGGCGGACAGGTTCCGGGAGCTCGATGGGGACCGCCTGGTCCACTACGAGGGCATTTTCCACGACCGGACCTGGCCCTCGACCAGCGATATGGAGAGCCAGATGTACCCGTCCGCGGAGGCGATCGAAGCCTTTTTGCAGGAGCACAGGGACAAGCCCTTTATTTGCTGCGAGTATACGCACGCGATGGGAAATTCCTGCGGCGGGATGCACCGCTACACGGATCTGACCCTGCGCGAGCCCCTCTACCAGGGAGGGTTTATCTGGGATTTTGCGGACCAGTCCCTTCGAAAGAAAGACCGCTATGGGGAGGAGTACCAGGCCTACGGCGGGGACTGCGGGGAGCGTCCGACGGACTATGATTTTTCCGGAAACGGCATCGTGGACGGGACGCACAGGCCCTATGCGGGCAAGATGCAGGAAGTCAAATACAATTATCAGGATATCCGCCTGGAGATCTTTGCGGAAGGTGCAGAACCGGATCCGGCTTCTGAAAGGTCTGTGGATCCGGCTGTTGACCGGCATGTTGACCCGGCCTCCGGTACCTTCTCAGACCAGCCTGCGGACCCGGCCTCCGGTACCTTCTCAGACCGGCCTGCGGACCCGGCATCCGGGACCTTCTCAGACAGGCCTGCGGATACCGCTGCTGCTCTGCCTGCCGGTGTGCCCTGCGTGAAGATCATCAATGACAGCCTGTTTACGAACACGGACCGGTATGACTGCTGCGTCCTTCTGGAGAAAAACGGCCGGAGGATCGCGGCAGCAGAGATGGAGACTTCCGTTCCGCCGCAGACGGAGGCTGTGTATGCGCTGCCGGTGCAGGTCTGTGAAAAGATATCCGCAGAGACAGGGCTCTCGAAAAGGGAAACAGGCAGCCGGCCGGGCTTCCCGGATGAATACTGTGTGACGGTCTCCATGCGGCTGCGCGGGGACTGCGCCTGGGCGTCGGCGGGGCACGAAGCCGCTTTCGGCCAGGGCGTGTTCTGCAGTTCAGGCGGTCCTGCTGCAGAGGCTGCCGCCGCCGAAGCCGGGGCTGAAGGCTCCCGTACAGAGCTTTCCGGTACAGAGCTTTCCGGGACTGAAATTTCCGGGACAGAGTGGAGGAGGACGATCCCGGTCGGGACGCCGTACGGGAGGCTGGAACTCACGCGCGGAAGCTTCAACATCGGGATCCGGGGGGAGCAGTTTGATGCCCTTTTCTCCCTTCTAAAGGGCGGGCTGGTGTCCTTCAGGTATGGGGGCGGGGCAGTCTCCGGCAGACCGGGCTCTTATGGCGCCTGCTCGTTTTCCGGAGGAAATGCTTCTGCGGGGCTCCCGGAGCTTCTGGAAAAGATCCCGCGGCCCTGTTTCTGGCGCGCGCCCACGAGCAACGACGAGGGAAATCATATGGCTGCCGGGCACGGGATCTGGAAACTGGCGGATGCTTATCAGATCCCGCAGCCGGAGACGCTGCGGGTCTTTACCGGCAGGGATTCCGTGTTCCTGCAGATCCGGCACCAGCTGCCGGTCCCGGACCTTTCCGGGGGGACAGACCTTCCCGGGGTGAAGGTCGGGTACCGCTTCTATGCCGACGGGATGCTGACGATGTCCCTGGACTGGGAGCCGCCCTGCGGCGGACTGCTTCCATCGATGCCGGTTTTCGGCTTTCTGCTGCGCCTGCATGCGGACTATGACCGGTTTGTCTATTACGGGAAAGGACCTTCGGAAAACTATTGTGACCGCAGCCGCGGAGCCAGACTGGGTATTTTTGAAAGTACTGTGGCGGAGAACATGTCCCCTTATTTGGTCCCGCAGGAGTGCGGAAACCGCACCGGCGTCCGCTGGGCAAAGGTGACGGACAGGCGGGGCAGGGGGATCCTTCTTCTGGCCGGGGATCCCCACAGGACCGGTATGCGGGATCCGGGACTTCGCCCCTGCATGGAGTTCTCCGCGCTTCCCTATACCCCGGAGGAGCTGGAAAGCGCCTCCTACCCCTGTGAACTGCCTCCTGTCCACTACACAAATGTCCGCTGCGCCCTGATGCAGAGGGGAGTCGGCGGGGACGATTCCTGGGGGGCAAAGCCCATGCCGGAGTACTGCCTGCCGGTGGACAGACCGCTTCATTTCGAGTTGACGATCTGCGGGATATGATGCCGGGCATGCCGGGCGCATCCGCGGTTTTAGAATGACCGGAGTGAAGATCCGGGATGAAAAGGATATTTATGGAGAATCAGTTTTTAAGGACAGAACTTATCTACGGAGAGGAAGCCATGAAAAAACTGGCATCCTGCCGGGTCGCGGTGTTCGGGATCGGGGGCGTCGGCGGCTATACCGTGGAGGCCCTGGTCCGGTCGGGGATCGGTGCGCTCGACCTGATCGATCACGACCGGGTCAGTCTGACCAATCTCAACCGGCAGATCATCGCCACACACAGGACGATCGGGAGATACAAGGTGGATGTCGCCGCGGAGCGGGCGGCAGAGATCTCGCCGGACTGTATCGTACGGACCTATAAGACTTTTTATCTGCCCGAGACGGAGGACCGGTTTGATTTTAGGGAGTATGACTACGTGGTCGACGCCATTGACACGGTGACGGGAAAGCTGGCGATCATTGAGAACGCCAAAAAAGCCGGGGTTCCCGTGATCTCCTCCATGGGAGCAGGAAACAAGGTGCTGCCCTCAGCCTTTGAAGTGGCGGACCTGTATGAGACCAGCGTCTGCCCGCTTGCCAGGATCATGCGGCGCGAGTGTAAAAAAAGAGGGATCCGTGACCTCAAGGTCGTGTACTCAAAAGAAAAAGCGATCCGGCCGCGCCGGATCCTTTCCGGGAAAAGGGCTGTACCCGGCTCGACGGCTTTTGTCCCGTCGGTCGCGGGGCTGATCATCGCGGGAGAAGTTATCAACGACCTGGTGGCGGACCTGACAGGAGAGATGGGATGAAGAACGAAGCGTATACGGGGAAGGAAGAGATATCCCCGGAGCTGCAGGAGAAGCTGGACCGGCTCAGGGAGAAGATCCGGGGCCTGGGATCCCTTGCCATCGGTTTTTCCGGCGGTGTGGATTCCTCCTTCCTGCTGGCAGTGGCACAGGAGGTCCTGGGAGAGAAGGCGCTGGCGCTGACGGCTGATGTCATCTCCGTTCCGGAGAGGGAACTGGCAGAAGCGAAAGCCTTCTGTGAAGCACGGGGGATCCGTCAGATCCTCTGCCGGGTGGATGTCATGGAGGAGGAGAACTTCCGTTACAACAGCCCGGAGCGGTGTTATTTCTGTAAGCGCAGGATTTTCCGGGCATTAAAAAAGGCTGCAGAGGAGAATGGCATTGCCTTTCTGGCGGAAGGCTCCAACATGGATGACCTGGGGGATTACAGGCCGGGGCACCGGGCTGTGAAGGAACTGGAGGTCATAAGCCCCCTCCTGGAGGCTGGTCTTTATAAAGACGAGATCCGGCTGCTGTCAAAGGCCATGGGGCTGCCCACCTGGAGCAAACCCGCCTACGCCTGCCTGGCATCCCGCTTTGTCTACGGGGAGGAGATCACGAAAGAAAAGCTGTCCATGATCGAACGGGCGGAGCAGTACCTGATCGAGCGCGGGTTTGCTGAAGAACGTGTGCGGTTACACGGGGACATTGCCAGGATCGAGGTGCCGGAGAGGGATATCCCGCGCCTGACCTCTGACGAGATCCGCAGAGATCTGCATGAGGCTTTTTCAAAGATGGGATTTATGTTCGTGACCCTGGATCTGGGCGGCTTCCGGACGGGTAGCATGAACCGGGCATTGCAGAAAACATGATCGGGCAAAAAAAAGACAGGTGCGATGGCACCTGTCTTTTTTGTCTGCAATGTTCGAAGGAGGCTGCAGAGGGCTGTCCCCCGGCTGCCCGTGCCGGAAGCCTTCTCCATGTAATGGCTTACTTGATCTTACTTGATAATGAAGCTTCCGATATTGGTGTTGTTTCTGGGCATGGGGACCGTGCAGAAGACGCCGTTGCGTTTTCTTCTGGTGACGATCCGGACATAGTATCTGGTGTTCTTTTTCAGCTTCGAGCCGCGGTATTTGGTGATCGTGGCATCCAGGGATGTCGCGAGGACGCTGGTCGACTGATTCCAGTACCAGGTCCCGTTGGGGTTGGTCGTCAGGAACACATTGTAGCCGTTGCAGCCGTAGATGATGTTCCAGGAGATCTTTTCCTTCAGCTCGGCGGCGGTACTGGCATTTTTGCAGGTGAGCTTCGTCGGTGAAGGC
>JAFWDM010000078.1 GCA_017513005.1 Lachnospiraceae bacterium | reverse complement strand
GGAAAACAGAGGGCCGGCCGGAAACAGTCCCGGGGAGGCGGTTTTTCTTCGGAGGGATCCTGCTCCTGCTTGTATTCCTGCTGCTGGTCTGTCCGGGCTGCGGTATGAGGACCGAGGCGGCGGGCACGGTCCGCGGCTATACGGCGCCGCCTATGGCTGTTTCCGCCTTTCACAAGGACAAGGCGGGAGGGGAGAATGGAGTCCTGCTGGATCTGTCGGCGGCTTCGGAGGGCTACATCGGGGTGAGCGCGGTCAGCGCCGGCAGGCTGAAATTTCAGGTCCTCAAGGACGGGGCGACCTATACCTATGACCTGAAGTCGGATGGAACGCCGTCGATCTTCCCGCTCCAGATGGAGGACGGGATGTATACCTTCCGTGTCCTGGAAAATGTCTCCGGGAGCAAGTATGCGGTCCTGTATTCGATGGACGAGACGGTCTCCATCGCGGATCCCTTCCGGCCCTATCTGTGCGCCAGTGATTATGTCAGGTATACGGAGACCTCCGCCTGTGTGAAAAAGGCCCAAGACCTGGCTGCGGGCGCAGCGGATGCGAACGGCGTCATCAGCGCGGTCTACGAGTATGTGTGCGCCGGCGTAAAGTATGACAGGGACAAGGCGCGGACGGTGCAGGCCGGCTATATGCCGGATCCCGATGAGACGCTGGCCACCGGCAAGGGGATTTGTTTTGACTATGCCTCTCTTGCGGCAGCCATGCTCCGGAGCCAGGGCATACCCTGCAAGGTCATCTTCGGCTATGTCTCCCCCAACGAGGTCTACCATGCCTGGAACATGTTTTACACAGAGGAGAACGGCTGGGTGACCGTCAAGTTTGAGATCAGCGGGAAAAAATGGAACCGCATGGATCTCACATTCTCTTCAAACGGCGCCGACGGGACATTTATCGGCGACGGCAGCAACTACAAGGATGTCTACTGCTACTGACGACACATGTGTACTGATGGCTTTTTTATAGCGGGCAGGTCCCGCTCGTGACGGCGGACATTCCGGGAGGATTCTTATGGCAAAGCAGAGAAAACTGGACAATCTCGGCGTGAGCGCCTTCTGCGAGAGCATGGGGATGATGGTGCGCGCGGGCATCCAGACCGATGAGGCGGTCGCCCTGCTGGAGCAGGGAACGGCGGAAAAGGAAAAGGGTGTGCTGGGCGCGGGGATCACGCTCATGAAGGAGAGAGTGGAGGAGGGCGCGAGCCTGTCGGACGCCATGCGGGAAGCAGGGATCTTTCCGGAGTATGCGCTGAAAATGGTGGCGGCGGGCGAGACGTCCGGCCGGCAGGAGGATGTCCTGTTCCGGCTCTCCCGCTACTACAGGGACCAGAAGACCATCTCGGAGAAGATCCGGAGCGCCGTGACCTATCCGGCGGCCATGATCGTGCTGATCATCGCGGTCCTGGCGGTCATGCTGGCCATGGTGCTGCCCGCCTTTACGGATGTCTATGACAGCCTGACAGGGAGTCTCTCCGCCTCCACCTACAGCTATATCCGGTGGGCGTACGGCTTCTGCTGGTTCGCCCTGGTCCTGATGATCGTGATCGCGGTCTGCCTGTTCGGCGGCCTGTATCTGTGGAACAACGGGAAAAAGGAAGCTGTGGAAAAGGTGCTGCGCAGGATCCCCCTGTGCGCGGAGATCCTGGACAATATGGGCATGTTCCGCTTCACATCCGCTCTGGGGACCTTTTTGGCCAGCGGCGAGCTGCAGGATATCGCGGTGATCGACAGTATCCCGATGGCCGAATGCAGGCCGGTGGAGGAAAAACTCAAAAAGTGCGTTGCCCGCATGGAGGAGGGGCACAGCATTGCCCAGGCCGCCTATGACGAAGAACTCTTCGAGCCGGTCTACGGACGCATGCTCCTGGCCGGCGAACGCAGCGGCAATATGGAGTCCGTCCTGGAGCGCCTCACAGAGCTCCTGGAGGAGAACTGCACCGCCAAGGTGGACAGCCTCGTCGGCATCGTGGACCCCCTTCTCTCCGGCGTCCTCATGTTCACCGTGGGCCTCTCGCTCCTCTCCGTCATGCTGCCCCTCATCGGCATGATGAATTCGATCGGGTGATCAGTATTGGGTGAATGATATCGGGCGGTATCTGTGGAGACGGTAAGGCCTGTGTGTGAGAGGGAGCTTTTGAATGTATTCCGATAAAGAAAAAAAGAAAATTCCGGCTATACTGTTCCTCCTGCTGGCTGTCGCGGCGGCAGCGCTCGTGTGGTATTTCGCGTCGCATGTCTCTGCCCGGGATCTGTCCGAGGAGAGCGCCGCGGCCATCCGGGAGGCCATCCGGCGGAGTGCCCTGCAGTGCTATGCGGTCGAGGGCGTCTATCCCCCGACGCTGGAGTACCTGGAGGACAATTACGGCCTGCAGGTCAACACGCGCGACTACTATATCCGCTATGATATTTTCGCCTCCAACATTGCGCCGGAGGTCACTGTGACCGCGAAATGAGACAGACCATGAAGTACAGGTTATTCTGTGACAGGTCCCGGGTCCGGCATCTGCAGTATAGACAGAAGATCTGGCCGGAACCAGACCAGACCGGAACAGAAGCAGGCCGGAAGGGATCAGACCGAAAAGAGACAAGCCATGAAAAAGAGTTATTCTTCTCCCCTCGGGTTATATGTGATCGGGATCGCCGCCCTCTTCCTGGCGGGATTTCTGATGCTGGTCATTTTCGGGGCGCAGACCTACCGGCATACAGTCGGTGTCCAGAACGGCAACAATTATACCCGCGCCACCCTGTCCTATGTGACGGCTGCCGTGCGTGCCGCGGATACGGCCGGAGGCGTCCGGGTGGAGGAAGCGGTTCTGGACGACGGGACAGTCACGCAGGTCCTCAGCTTGGCAGATGGAGATACGGGGTATGTGCTGCGGATCTACCTGCACGAGGGGAGCCTGATGGAGGAATATGCCCGGGCGGAAGCGCCGCTGACACCTTCCGCCAGCAACGTGATCGGAGAGACAGGTCTTTTTGAAGTGGAAAAAGACGGCCCGGTGCTCCGTGTGCGGACGGATGAAGGGAGCGTGCTCGTGCACCTGCGGGCCGGGTAAACCAGACACTTGTTTCGCTGTCACAGGAGGCAGATCCGGATGAAGAAAAAACAGCATATCACCGCCTTCTATCTGGAAACGCTCCTGATGATCGCGGTTTTTGTATCCATCATACTGGTGCTGACGAGGGTGTTCGGCAGCGCCCGCGCCCAGAGTGCGAAGGCAAAGAATCTGACGGCAGCGGTCACCCTGGCCCAGAATGCCGCGGAGGCCGTGTCCGCCTCGAAGAGCCCGCAGGACCTGCTGGCGATTCTTGGTACGGACGGTAACGCCCTGCTGCAGGAGGATGCTTCGACAGGTGAGGCCCTGGTGACGGCCGTCTATGACACTGACCTGCATCCCGTCCCGATCCCGGGGGGGATCCTCCCGGAGGCACAGCGCTCCCCGACTGCCGGTGCCGATCCGGCGCAGGCAGAGCAGGCGGGAGAAGGCGGCAGGACAGAGACGGTGGCGGAGCAGACAGGCGGCGGTGCAGGCCTCCCGCAGGCAGAACAGGAGGAAGCAGGCGGCGGAACAGGCCTCCCGCAGGCTGAACCGGGGAAGGCCGGGGCCGGCACGGAACCTGTGGCAGAGCTGCTGCGGATCGGAGACCTGATCGTAGAGACTGCCTGGAAACCGGTCCGGGACCGGGACGGGGCGGGCAGCGAGAGCGGGGAGGACGCAGCCATGGTCAATGCCGTGATCACCGTCTTTGACGGAAACACCGGCGAGGCGGTCTTTTCCCTGCAGACAGCCGTCTGGGCGGCCGGAAACTGAAGCCGCGCCGTCTTCCGGCGCGAAATACGCGAAATCGTTGCGTCTGTAAGCAAGAGCCTGTGAACAAGAGTCTGTGAACAAGAGTCTGTGAACGAAAAGTCTGCGAACGGAAAAGCCTTTGAACGGAGAGACTTTGAACAAAGAGTCTGTAAACGGAGGGCATAGCCAAAAGGATGAATCAGGTACCGATCAAGCTGGGGCCGCTGGCGCTGCTGCTGACGATCATCAGCATCTGTCTGACGACACTTTCCATACTGACCTTTACGACCTCCAGGGCGGACCTGCGTCTGGCAGACAAGTATGCGGAGACGGTGAAGACCCGGTATGAACTGGAGCGGGAGGGACAGGCATTTCTGCAGGAGGCGGAGGAGACCGTTTCCTCCGGCCTGCCCTTAAATGCGGTTTTTGATGCCATGCCGGTCCCGGGGGGCGGGATCTCCCGGACCTTCGAGCAGGGCGGGACGGTTCTGACTGTGACCCTGCTTCCCGACAGTGAAAAGGAATATGAGGTGAGCGGCTGGACGATCACGCGGCAGTGGGAGGAGGACAACAGTATCGGGAATCTCTGGATGGGAGAGTGAGGATAAGAGGATGCGGATCGAAGAGATATTACAGAAAGCCATAGACATGGATGCGGCGGATATTTTCATCGTCGCCGGCCTTCCTGTGACCTTCAAGTGCAACGGGCACCAGGAGCGCATGCCGGGAGAGAGGATGCTGCCGGATTCGATCGCGGTGCTGGTGGACCAGATCTACGAGGTGAGTAGACGCGACAGGGGAAACATGGAGAAGGGAATCGACGATGACTTTTCCTTCTCGCTCTCGCAGCTGGGACGGTTCAGGGTAAATGTGTTCCGGCAGAGGGGTTCTCTGGCAGCCGTCATCCGGGTCATCCATTTCGGACTGCCGGATCCGGTCAAGCTCGGGATCCCGGAGTCGGTCCTCTCCCTGACGGAGAATAAAAAGGGGCTGGTCCTGATCACGGGGGCGGCAGGCACGGGAAAATCGACGACCCTCGCCTGCATGATCGACCGGATCAACAAAAGCCGGGACTGCCATATCATCACGATGGAGGACCCGATCGAGTATATCCACCGGCACGACAAATCGATCGTGACCCAGAGGGAGATCTCGATCGACATGCCCGGCTACCTGGAGTCCCTGCGGTCGGCCCTGCGGGAGAGCCCGGATGTCATCCTTCTGGGCGAGATGCGCGACTATGATACGATCTCCAGTGCCATCACCGCGGCGGAGACCGGCGTCCTGCTGTTTTCCACGCTGCACACGAGCAGTGCCGCAAATACGATCAGCCGGATCCTGGATGTGTTCCCTGCCAATCAGCAGCAGCAGGTCAAGATCCAGCTGGCGCAGATCCTGAAGGGAGTCGTCTGTCAGCAGCTGGTGCCCGGCGTGGACGGCGGGCAGATCCCCGTCTTCGAGATCATGAAGTCCACGACCGCTATCCAGAATATGATCCGCGAGGACAAGCTGCACCAGCTCGACAGCGCGATGCAGGCCGGCGCGGCGGACGGCATGTGCACGATGGACGGGAGCCTCCTGCGTCTCTACAAGGAGGGCAGGATCTCCAGGGCGACGGCGCTGGTCAGCTGTGTACACTATGAAAATATGGTCAAGCGCATCGGCGGACTTTGAGCAGGCAGGAGAAAGGCACACGCCGGAAAACCCCGCGGGCAGGACAGGCCCGCAGGCGAAAATAGCAGGCAGTTAAGGGAACAGGCAGGAACAGTCTATGATGCAGGAAGAAGAGTTTCAGGAAAACAGTCAAAAGACCGGGCAGCAGGATGCTGCCGGGCATGATACGGGCACTGACAGCATCCTGCAGGTGCAGATGTTCGGGAGCTTCCAGATGACCTGGAACGGGAAACCGCTTTCGGGCGGGAGCCGGACGAGCGAGTCTCAGTTCAACTATCTGATGCAGATGCTCCTGCATTACCGGCAGGACGGGGTTTCCCGGGATACTCTGGAGCGTGTCCTCTTTGAGGACAGGGATCTGATGAATGTTCATCACGCCATGCGCAGCGTGATCTACAATACGAAGAAAAAGCTGCAGGCGGCAGGGCTTCCTCCCGTCCCCCTGATCATACAGAAAAAGGGGGTATACCGGTGGACGGACGAGATCGCGGTCATCGAGGATGCCGAGGAGTTCGAGCACCTGTGCGGGGCGGCGAAAGCCACGGAGGACCTGCAGCAGCGGCTCGACCTGTGTATGGATGCCGTTCATGCCTACAAGGGAGATTTTCTGGGCAGTCAGGCAGGCGTCATCTGGGCCGCCCAGGAGGCGCGCAGGTACCGCACCCTGTTTTTCGAGATGGTGGAGGAGGCGGCGCAGCTTCTGCGCTTCCACCAGGATTTTTTCCAGCTGGAGGCGCTGGGCCAGTATGCGTCGCGCATCAGCCCCCTCTCCGACTGGGAGGCGCTCACGATGGAGGCCCTGGTATCTCTGGGACGGTATGAGGAGGCGCGCCGGCTCTATGAGGAGACGGTGGACCTGTATATGCGGGAGCAGGGACTGCGGCCGTCAGAACATATGATGAAGCAGATGGAGCGTCTGGGAAACCACATGAACCATCAGCACGCCGCCCTGGATGAGATCCAGATCGCGCTCTCGGAGAAGGCGCAGAACGACCCGGAACGGCAGAGCGCGGGCGGGCAGCCCCGCGGCGGATATGTGTGCACCTATCCGGTCTTTCAGGGGATCTACCAGGTCGTGGAGCGGCTCATGGAGCGCGGCGGCCAGTCCGTCTACCTGATGCTGTGCACGATCGTGGACAGCAAGGGGAATCCCATGAAGGAGGGCCCCGCCCTGGACAGCCTGTCGGAGCGCCTGGGTGCAGCGATCCAGCGCTCGGTCCGCCACAGCGACACGATCAACCGCTATGGGCGCGGACAGTACCTGGTCCTGCTGGTCAATACGACCCTCGAGAACTGCGCCGTCGTCCAGAGACGCATCAACCAGAACTTTATCGTCGGCAGGCAGAGGACGGGGATCCGCTACTATGTCAACAGTGTGATCTGCAGCCCCGAGCGGGGGCAGCCGGGCAGGGCCGGGGAGATCCGGACCTCCCGAAGCACGGTGACCCGTGTCGGCGGGAATGCGGCGCACCCATCCCCCGGGAGAACACCCTTTGACACAGGGAACAAACGGTAATACAATAATAAGAAAACGGAAAAAAGAAATATAAAGAAAGAGAAAAAAAGTAAAAGGAAGAAAAAGGAAGAAGAAAAAGGATGGAAAAGAGAGAAAATATACTCCCGGAGCCACCTGCGGAGCGCCCTTCCCAGATCTATATAGGCACTCCGAACGGGATCGTCCTCTGTGCGGACGAGGGATCCGGTACCCGGCTGAGGGGCAGGTTCTATCACGCCTACAGCACGGAACCGGTGCTTTTCGAGAATCCGGACCAGCTTGTTTTTGAGATGGAGCGTTTTCTTGACAGCATCAACTTCCCGCATCCCGCGACGAATATCCGGTCATTTGCGGGGGAGGAGAAGAGACAGCGGCACACAGAAAAAAGGGAGAAAATCATGAAGGATCAGGAGCTTCTTGGGAAACACGGCGATATGGGATCATTTATCATCCGCGTGCAGCAGCGGCAGAACAGCAGTATGCAGGGCCGGCTTACCTGGGTCGAAAAAAACAAGACCGTCTACTTCCGCTCGGTCTGGGAACTGATCCGTCTCATTGACAGCGCCGTCGAGATGAACAGCCCGCAGGAAGAGGATATGCCCTCCTGGGAGGACTGAGAAGGAAGACTGAAAGAAGGACTGAGAAGAAGGACTGAGAAGAAGGAAACGGCAGCACAGCGTCCGTACCGCGTCATCAGGCAGCAGCCCTCGGGGCTGGTGAAAGTTCAGGAGGTTCCGTGCTCCCTCGCTTGCGACGGGAGACCGGAACCCTTGCTTTTGTAGGATTCCGGGTTACAGAGCAGGGCTATCCTGTGATGCTATGTAAGGAGATTACAGTCCTGTACAGGCCGGCTGAAGTTTTGAGGTGATTCCGTGGTAGACGCCGGACAATAATAATGGTATCCTAGTATTCGTTTATACATGGGCGGGACCCTTTTTGTACGCGCCCTTCGAGGGGCGCAGACAGGAAAAAACGCGGGACCGGCTGTGCGGCCGGATCCATACGAACAGTCGGATTCATTCGAACGGCCGGATCCATTTGAACGGCTGGCAGCACACGGACCGGACAGAGCAGGAACAGAAGAGGAAGACAGTTATGATACTAGCGGGAAAGAACAAGTTTGAGCGCAACGCGCCGTGCTGGTGCGGCAGCGGACGGAAATACAAGGCCTGCCACATGCAGTTTGACGAGAAGCTGAGAAAATATCAGATCGCGGGCAATATCGTGCCGGACCACAGCCTCCTGAAGACCCGGGCGGACGTGGACGGAATCAAAAAGAGCGCGGAGATCAACATGGCCTGCCTCGATGCCGTGGAAAAGGAGATCGCCGCGGGTATGCCCACGGAAGACATCGACCGCATCGTCTATGAGACGACGGTCCGCATGGGCGGGATCCCCGCCCCGCTGCACTACGAGGGCTTTCCGAAAAGTGTCTGCACCTCGATCAACGAGGAAGTCTGCCACGGGATCCCGGACACAAAGCATGTCCTGAAGGAGGGAGACATCATCAACGTCGACTGCTCCACGATCCTGAACGGCTATTTTTCGGATTCCTCCCGCATGTACTGCATCGGGAAGGTCTCTGAAGAAAAGCAGCGCCTCGTCGATGTCACGAAGGAATGTGTGGAGATCGGACTCAAGGCGGTCATTCCCTGGACACACCTGGGCGACATGGGCAGCAAGGTCCATGCCCACGCCGTGAAAAACGGCTATTCGGTCGTCCGGGAGATCGGCGGCCACGGCATCGGACTGGAATTCCACGAGGACCCCTTTGTGAGCTATGTCTCAGAGCCGGGGACCGAGATGCTGATGGTGCCCGGCATGGTCTTTACCATTGAGCCCATGGTCAACATGGGGACGGACAGGATCTTTCAGGACGCGGACAACGGGTGGACCATCTATACGCAGGACGGCAAACCCTCCGCCCAGTGGGAGATCCAGGTACTGGTGACGGAGCAGGGTCACGAAGTTCTCTGCTGGTGATTAACGTTGGTTGCGGAGTGTTCACCCTCCGCCCAGTGGGAGATCCAGGTACTGGTGACGGAAGGGGAACCTGATGTTTTGTGCTGGTGACAGAGTGAGGTGACAAAAGGGACGGTTCTTTTTGTCACAGAAGTGACGGTGTGACAAAAAGAACCGTCCCTTTTGTCACCTGGGGAGAGGATAGAAACGGGAGGAACAGAGGTTATGCAGAATAAGGGAAAATACTATATCACGACAGCGATCGCATATACGTCGGGCAAGCCGCACATCGGCAACACCTATGAGATCATTCTGGCGGACTGCATCGCGCGCTACAAGAGGGCGGACGGTTATGATGTCCGCTTTATGACCGGTTCTGACGAGCACGGTCAGAAGATCGAGTCCAGGGCGGCGCGCGCGGGCAAGACGCCCAAGGAGTTCGTCGACGAGACTGCGGGCAAGATCGGGCGTCTGTGGGACCTGGTCGGCACGTCCTATGACCGTTTTATCCGCACGACCGATGCCGATCACGAGCGCCAGGTCCAGAAGATCTTCAAAAAGCTTTATGAGCAGGGCGACATCTACCTGGGCCACTACAGCGGTATGTACTGCCAGGAGTGCGAGGCCTTCTACACGCCTTCCCAGATCGAGGAGGAGGGCAAGTGCCCCGTCTGCGGCAGTCCTGTCCATGAGGCACAGGAGGACGCATATTTCTTCCGCATGAAAAAATATGCCGACAGGCTGATCGAGCACATCAATACCCACCCCGAGTTCATCCAGCCCGTCTCCAGAAAGAACGAGATGATGAACAATTTCCTCCTGCCCGGCCTGCAGGATCTGTGTGTGTCCCGGTCCTCCTTCTCCTGGGGTATTCCCGTGGATTTCGCGCCCGGCCACGTCGTCTATGTCTGGCTGGATGCCCTGACCAACTACATCACCGGCCTGGGCTATGATGCGGACGGCAATAATGATCCGCTCTTTGACAAGTACTGGCCTGCCGACCTCCACCTGATCGGCAAGGACATTGTCCGTTTCCACACCATCTACTGGCCCATCTTCCTGATGGCTCTGGGTGTGCCGCTTCCCAAACAGGTCTTCGGTCATCCCTGGCTCCTGCAGGGCGGAGAGAAGATGTCCAAGACCAAGGGCAACGTTATCTACGCGGACGACCTGGTGGACATTTTCGGCGTGGACGCGGTCCGCTACTTCGTCGTCCATGAGATGCCCTATGAAAACGACGGCGTCATCACCTGGGAGCTGGTCGCCGAGCGCATCAACTCCGACCTGGCCAATACTCTGGGCAACCTGGTCAACCGCACCATTGCCATGTCCAACAAGTACCTGGGCGGCACTGTGAAGGACACCGGTTCCTTCGCCGGTCTGACTGATGAGGAGGCCGCTAAGGCAAAGGGCTATGACGAGGATCTCAAGGCGGTCGTGACGGCTGCCTACGACAAGGTCGAGAAGAAAATGGATGAGCTCCGCGCGGCGGACTGCCTGACCGAGATCTTCTCTGTCTTCAAGCGCCTCAACAAATATATCGACGAGACCGAGCCCTGGATCCTGGGCCGGGACGAGGCAAAGAAGGACCGCCTTTCCACCGTCCTCTATAACCTGGTGGAGGGGATCACTATGGGTGTCTCCCTTCTCGCGCCTTTCATGCCTGAGACAGCGGAGAAGACTGTCCGGATGCTGGGCACACAGATCCGCGACTTCGAAACCCTGACCGGCTTTGGCGCCGCGGGCGGCAGCTTCACCGTGACCGACAAGCCCGAGATCCTCTTCGCCCGCCTCGACCAGAAAGAGGTCATGAAGAAGGTCGAGGTCATCATGGAAAAACAGCGCGCGGCAGCGGCTGCGGAAGCGGCGGCCGACGCGGCCGAAAATGCTGCCAGGGCAGGAGCGGCAGACGGAGCCGCCCCGGCTTCCACCGACGCGCAGGCCGAAGAAGTCGTCCCCGAAGTCGAGAAGAAGCCCGAGGTCACGATCGATGACTTCGCGAAATGTCAGTTCCAGGTCGGCGAGATCATCGCCTGTGAAGCGGTAAAGAAGTCCAAAAAGCTCCTCTGCTCCCAGGTGAAGATCGGTGCGGAGGTCCGCCAGATCGTCTCCGGTATCCGCAAGTACTACACACCTGAGGAAATGGTGGGCAAAAAGGTCATGGTCATCACCAACCTCAAGCCCGCAAAGCTCGCCGGACTGATGTCCGAGGGCATGATCCTCTGCGCGGAGGCTCCGGACGGAAGCCTGGCCCTCATGGTCCCCGAGGCTGGCAGGGAGGTTCCCGCCGGCAGCGAGATCGGCTGAGTATACCCGGGAGAACTCCGGAAACTGTCTCTGTCTGAAGAGATCGACAGGATCCTAAGGCAGAGATCGACCTGAATCTGCGTGCAGAGACGGATCTGGTTCTGCCGATAGAATCTGCCGGAAGAGATCATCCGGAACCTGCCGGGGGAGAGCGTCCGGAACGTGCCGGAAGAAAACGCACGGAACCTGCCGGGAGAGAGCGCCCTGCAGAAAAATCGTAAAAAATAGAAGGAACTGTAAAAAAACGACAGCCGGAGACGATTTGCAAAAGAGAACGATCTGCAGAATGGGAGTTCTGAAATGAAAAATCGCAAAAAGAAAACCGGTAGAATTCGTATCCTGGCCGCAGTCATGATGCTGACTGCCGCCATGGGGCTTTTCAACTTAGAAACGGTTCTGGCGGCCGAACAGGGGAAAGCTGTGACGGCTTTTCAGGGGGCGTCACAGCTTTATGAAGCAGAAAGATCCATTGCAGTCCTGGGGGCCGGCACAAAGGCAGTGAAGCTTCCGAAAATCGGGCTTCCGCATATCGAAATTCCGCATATCGAACTTCCGGAGATCGATTTTTCCAAACTCGATAAGGAAGCGGAAAAGGAAAAGCTGCGGGAAGCGCTCGAAGAGATGGACCGCATGGGAATTTCCCCGAAGATCCTCCTGCGGCGCGCCTGGACATACTTTTTCCCGAAGGACACGGAGAAAAAGGCCGGCAAAACATCTGATCCGGAGGATGCGGAGAAAAAGGCCGGCAAAACATCTGATCCGGAGGATGCGGAGAAAAAGGCCGGCAAAACATCTGATCCGAAGAACACGGAGAAAAAGGCCGGCAAAACGGCTGATTCGCAGGACGCGGAATCAGTCACGGAGAAAGTGAAGAAAAAGGCCTCCGAGGAATTTGACAAAGCCGTGGATCAGGCAGCTGAAAAAGTAAAGAAAAAAGCGTCCGAGGAAGTCGACAAAGCGGTAGAGCAGGCCGTCGGAGGGGGAAAGAAATAATCCTCCGATGCGGTGAAAAAGGCATCTGACGCAAAACCTGCTGCAGGGAGGAGGTAAAACAATGCGGATCTTTAACCCTGACAGTCCCCTGATGGAGGCCCTCTCCATGGTGGCGGACCTGGTGATCCTCAATCTGGTCGTCCTGGCGTGCTGTATTCCGGTCGTGACAGCGGGGGCGGCACTGACAGGCATGCACTATGTATTGCTGAAGATGGTACGCAACGAGGACGGGTATATCGTGCGCACCTATTTCAAATCCTTCCGGCAGAATTTTGTGCAGGCGACAGCCATGTGGCTGCTGTTCCTGCTGTTCGGTCTTCTGTTTTTCCTGGACCTGCGCCTGACCGGAAATCTGATCCTGCCCATTATGGGAAACGTGTCCGGCGCAGCGAAAGCAGCGGCGGATGCGGCAGCAGGCGCGGGCTCTGCGGCTCCGGTCCGCCTGCCGGGAGGCTTCCGGATCTTCCTGATGGCAACCGCCGTCTGTGTCTGGTTCATCTTTCTGTATGCCTTTCCTCTTCTTGCCCGCTTTTCCAATACGGTCTTCGGGACCCTGCGGAACGCGGCGGTGCTGGCGGCAGCGGTCTTTCCCCGCACGCTGGGGATGACGGTGGCGAGCCTGGTGATCCCGGTGGCGGCCCTTTTGTTCCCGCCGGTCCTCCCCGTAGTGATCCTGGCAGGCCTGACGGCGCCGGGCCTGGTTTGCGCGCACCTGTACAGCCCGGTCTTTGCGAAGATGGAGGGAAAGGCGCCGGGGGCGGAAGAGGAAGACAGGCAGGACGAAGAAGAATCCGAATAAAGAATCAGAATAAAGAATCAGAATAAAGAGTCGGAATAAAAAATCGGATAAAGAAACGGGATCAGGAGACAGAAAAAGACGGGGGCAGGGAAACAGAATAGAGAAAAAGTAAGCTTTGTTTGTAAAACAGGGGATTTCCAGTCTGAAAAGAAGGGAAATACCCTGTTTTTTTATTTTGTGCCGGGCTGTATGATTTTGTCAAATCGCGTCTTTCGGACTGCACTGGAAAGGGAAAGTGTTTTTCAGTGCCGCCGGGAAGAAAAAAGGAAGAAGAGGGAACAGAAGAAGAGGAGAGAGATTTGAGAAGCGGAAGAATGATCTGGGAGGAGATCCTGGAGAGGCCGTATATATACAGGATCCGGGAAGCGGGTGAGCGGGAAAATGCCTATGTGCTTCTGTCCGAAGGGGAGGTTCTGGTGATCGATCCGCGCTCACCGGCCATGCTGCGAAGCATCAGGAGGCTTGCCTGTGGATTGCTGTACGCGGAAGGAATAGAGCATGTCTCGAAAGAGCAGATCTTTTTTACAGACGAGACGCTGGTGGCAGGTATGGAAGATATCCTGCAGGAATCGGAGACCGGCAGGGAAAGGAGAACACAGAACGCAGATGGAAAGGAGAAGGCAGATACAGGCTTAAATGCATTTGCGAATGTAACTGCGAACACAAAAGCCGGCACGCTCCGGATCGGCGGCGTCCTGCTGTGTTGTATTCGGGCGGAGGGGCATGCGCCCGGGATGCGGTGCCTGTGGCTGGCGGAGAAGGGAATCCTTTTTTCCGGGGATATAGTGGGCTGCGATCATCTGCCGGAGGTTCCCGTCCGGGACAAAAAGGTCGATGCACTCGGCCTTCAGATCGAGACAGTGCGCCGGCTCCGGCGTCTGCCTCTGCAGATGATCCTGCCCGGCAGCGGGCGCGCAGCGGGGCTGGACGAGGCGCCGGAAAGGATGCGGGCGCAGGACAGGGGAGCAGTTTATCCTGCGGATGCCTGTTACAGAAAAGACGCCGGAGATGAAAGATGCGCTGGAAATGGAAAAAGTGCCGGAAATAAAAAATATGGCGGAAATGGAAAAACCGCTGCTTCATGCGCGCGGGAAGTCTGCACGGCGGTGCTGGATGAGATGATCCGGCAGTATTGTATCCGGATTCTGGAAGTATATCAGAAGGTGCCCCTGCAGGGGAGCATAAGCCTGGACAAACTGAAAACGCGGATGAAGGCAGCTGGCACCGGCAGGCGCGAAGAAAAAAGCACGGAGAGTATCTGCAGGTATCTTTGTGACAGAAAGTATATCCATGCGCGGGAGGACGAATCCGGACAGACCCTGTATGAGAGGGGGAGTGTTTTTCTGACCGACTGGAAGCTCTGACAGGGAGCGTTTGAGAAAAGGGAAAAACCCGTTTTGATTAAAGGGTTTTCCCCGATTTTTTGTCTTTGGGATGTTTCCTATAATAGGGTGTATAAAAAGGCGGACACTGAATTCTCTTGCTGCAGGTCGTTTTTCAGATGACTCTGAAGAGCAGCATGCTTTTACCTGCCGCACCAGATCACCGGAAGGAGGGGAAAAGGAAGATGGATGAAAAACTGAAACTCACCAGAAGAAAGTTTCTCCAGGCGACGGCAGCGGCCGGGGCTGTCGCCGCAGTGGGAGGGATCGAACTGACGGCACAGGCGGCCCCTGATGTACAGCCGCAGAAGGGCGAACTCAAATACGTGCGGACAACGTGTGCGCCCAACTGCACCGGGGGCTGCGGACAGCAGGCCTGTGTCTACAAGGGGGAGATCAAGGACATTATCCAGGCTTCGGACTATCCGGATGAGGAGCACAATCCCAGGGGATGTCTGAAGGGGATCTCTTTTTCAAATCTCATCTATGGTCCGCACCGCATGAAGGGGCCGCAGATCTGGAGAGGAGAGGGGAACCCGTCCGGGATCCCGGAGGGCTACGAGGACGTCAGCTGGGACGAGGCGCTCGACTATACAGGCAGCGAGCTGCGCAGGATCATCGATACCTACGGCCCGGAATCCGTGGCTGTCGTCGTGCAGGTCGCGGGCACCGGTCATGTCTGTAAGGGCGCCCTGATCAGGCTGGCGACCCTGAACCATTTCAGCGTCCTGGGCGGCTATGAGATGAACGGCGACCTGCCCATGTCCGCCCCGATCACCTTCGGGGTGCAGAGCGAGGAGCTGGATACCTACTGCTGGCCGGACGCGAAGTATATCCTGATTTTCGGGTCCAATCCTCTGCAGACCCGGATCCCGGATGCCCATTTCCTGATCGAGGCAAAGGAAAACGGATCGAAGGTGATCTGTTTCGATCCCTGTTTTACCGCCACGGCTTCCAAGGCGGATGAGTGGTATTCCATCAGGCCGTCCTGCGACGCGGCGGTCGCGAACGGCTTCTCCAGAGTCATCGTGGAGGAGGGCCTGTACGACGCCGATTTCGTCCGGACCTACACGGACCTGCCGATCCTGATCAGGGACGACACGCACAAAAGGCTCCTGGCGAGGGATGTGGAAGGCCTGGAAGTGCCCGCGGATATGCCGGAATACAGGGAGGCCTACGTGGTCTATGACGAAAGAGCCGGGCAGTACCTCACAGTGGATCCGGAGCATCTGGACCTGCCTCTGACCACCCGGCTGGAGGGCACGGTCGATGTGCCCTTAAAGAACGGGAGACGGGTGCGCTGCAGGCCCGCGTTTGCCCTGATGCGGGAGATGCTCAGCGAGTATACGCCGGAGGCAGTGGAGGAGATGTCGGATATGCCCGCATCGGAGATCGAGCGGCTGGCCCGTGAGATCGCGATGGTCAAACCTCTTCACATCATGTACGGCGCCTCCAACTACCAGTGGTACCACGGTGACCTGAAGGGCCGCGCCATGGCGCTTTTGTGCGCCCTCACCGGCAACTACGGACATCTGGGCGACGGCATGTCCACCTATGCCGGCCAGTACAAGCTCAAATACAGCAGCACGGGCCAGTGGTGGAGCGTGCCGGAGGAGCCGGACAGAAAGAGCGCAGGATTCTCCTTCTGCTACATGCTCAACGGAAAGACCGAGACCATGACCTGCCCCTACCCGGAGCACGGCATCAAGGCCTGGCTGATCTACTGCTGTAATCCTTTTGACCAGCACAACATGAGCAATATCCTCCGGGAACAGGTGGAGAGCGGGCAGCTGGAACTGGTCGTCAACTTCGACTTCCAGAATACCACGACCAGCAGGTATGCGCACGTGAACCTGCCGGGGGTCTCCTGGTATGAGAAGAAGGAGATGGTCTCCACACCCTGCCATCCCTATATCCAGATGATGAACCCCGCTATAGAGCCCCTGTACGACTGCAGGCATGAGGTCTGGATCATCCGGGAACTGGCGGACCGGATCAATCCCGGCGATAAGGCGAAGTACTATTATGGTGACATGGATCCCGACGATGTGGTGGAGGAGGTCATAAAGCTCACCTTTGAGAAAGGCAATTTTGAGCTGGAAGGTCTCACGCTCGAAGACCTGAAAAAGGGACCGGTCAAGTTCAGACACGCCAACCCGGGCAGGAAGAGGATCGCCTTCTGGGAGCAGATCCACGAAAAGGTTCCCTTCCCGCCGCAGAGCTATCCGACGCCGCTGGCGGCGACGGCCCAGTTTGTCAAGAGCGGCCGCATGGAGTTTTACAAGGACGAGGATACCTTCATCAGGCTGGGCGAATGCCTGCCGGTCCACAAGCCTCCCTTTGAGGAGACCGAGTACGTTCTGAATCCGGCGGCCCGCGAGCTCTATAAATTCAATTATGTGACCAGAAACTCCATCCACCGCGTCCACTCTACGCACTCCAACAATGCAATGATGCGGGAACTGCAGGACGACAGTCCCAAGGTCTATCTCAATCCGGGCGACGCGGCAGAAAAGGGCATCGCCGCCGGGGATATGGTGGAGGTCTTTAATGACCGCGGAAAGCTTCTGGCGGAGGCGGTGCTGGATCCAGGCATCAGGTCCATGATGTGCATTTTCGAAGAGGGCTGGTGGAGCCGCTACACACACGGCACCTCCTACAATACGCTCCTGAAAATGTGGATCAACCCCATTCACGAGATCTATTTTGTGTCGCAGATGTGGGCGCCCAACACCTCCTGGAATGAGTGCCTGGTCGATTATAGAAAGGCGGGTGATCTTTGATGCGTTACTGTATGGTGATCGATCTCGACAAATGCATTGGCTGCCAGACCTGCGCCGTGATCTGCAAGATGCACCACGCGCAGCCGCAGGGCACCTGGTGGAACAGGGTCTTTACCCAGGGATCCGACTATCATCAGTCCGCAGTCGGCAGCGACGGCGCTTATAAAATTGAATATCTCCCGGTCTCCTGCCAGATGTGCGACAACGCGCCCTGTGAGCGCGTCTGTCCCACCGGGGCGACCTATAAAAATGAGGAGGGGATGATCCTGGTGGACTACAACCGCTGTATCGGATGCCGCACCTGTATGGCGGCCTGTCCCTACGGCGTGCGCCAGTTCAACTGGAAGGACCCCGCGAAGGAAAAGGAAGAAACGGGATATGCCTACGGGTATCCCTTCGATGTGAAGGAGAAGGGGAAACGCCTGGTCTATACACAGAACCGGCCTGCGGGGGTCGTAGAGAAGTGCACGTTCTGCGTGGAATGCATGAACGAGGACGGAACCTATGACACGCTGCCGGCCTGTATCCGGGCCTGCCCCGGCAAGGCACGGTTTTTCGGAGACCTGGACGATCCGGATTCCCACGTGAGCCATCTGATCAGAACAAAGCAGGTTTTCCGGCTCCGGGAGGATTACGGGACGGAACCCAAGGTCTACTATATTTCTTCGAACAAGAGCAAAAATGTGGACGCCGGCTGGGCGGACCAGTCCTGGGAAAATACAACGCCGAACGTGATCCCGTGAGGCAGCAGGATTCTGTGAGAGGAGGTCATAGAGTACGAGTATGAAAAACTTATCCGGCAGAAAACTGGCAGCCCTGGTCATCGGCGCTGCCATGTGCGCCGCGGGACTGGCGGCGTGGGCTTACCAGCTGGTGGCCGGCATGCAGGTGACAGCCATGCGCAACAGCTTCACCTGGGGCCTCTATATGGGAAGCTTTGAATTTTTTATCGCAATGGCGTCGGGCGGGATGCTCGTTTTTTCCATTGCTTATCTGTGGAACGTGGAGCAGCTCAAACCCTTCGTAAAGATCGCGGCGATCGGTTCTCTTGCCTCGGTCGTCGCCTCCGGTGTGGCGATCTTCGAGGACCTGGGGATGCCCTTCCATGCGCTCTACATGCTCCTCACCCCCAATGTGGGATCCCCCCTCTTCTGGGACGTGATCATTCTGACCCTGTATGTGATCGTCTGCGTCGCGGCAGTGGTGCTGTCGCTCCTGCCTGATACGAAAAAGCACAGACATGACCGCGGGTACAGGATGAATAACGAGGAGAACTGCAGGAAATTTTCTTATATTGCTCTTCCGGCGGCTTTCCTCGTCAACATCGTCACCAGCTTTATGTTCGCGACACAGAACACCCGTGAGTGGTGGCACAGCGCCCTGATCCCCGTCAATGCCTGTGCGGAGGCAGCGGCGGTCGGCCTGTCCTTTACGATCCTTCTCTGCGCTCTGATGGCTAAACACGACCTGTTTGTGGAAAACAGCGACGGGATCCGGCTGCTGGCGAGGCTGGCTGCCGCGGCGATCGCCGCCTACATCGCCATGTCCTTCATCGAGATCATCCCCCTGGCCTGGAGCAATACGCCGGAGAGCCGGCACCTGCTGCATCTGCTCTTCCATACCTACGGGCCGCTCTTCTGGCTGGAGATCCTGCTTCCCCTGATCGCCATGATCCTGTTCCTGGTCGGCGGCGGTCTGGGTAAGGAGCTGGTCGCGGCAGCGAGCGTCCTGGTCATCATCGGTATCTTTATCCAACGCATGATGCTCCTGCTGCCCGCATTCAACACCATCCCCCTCACGCTTCCGGTGGCGGGAAAGCTCTGGACCTTCCCGATCGCGGTCGGTACCTTTACAGAGGGGCAGGATGTATTCGTGCGGTTCTGGAACTATGCCCCGACCCTGCCTGAGTGGGTAGTCGGGATCCTGCCGCCAGGCCTGATCATCTTTGTCATGGCGGGGGCCGGCATGCTGTTTCAGCTGCTCCCGGACCGGGAGTAATATGACCCGGATCTCATGCCCTGAAGAGCAATGAAAACAGTTCGAAACTGTGCATGCCTTCGGGCATGCGAAATCATCCGAAGTCCGGAATGGTCTGTCAGAAATGAAATAAACGATTCGCAGCGGGGGAAAAAACGATGGGACTTGGACCCGGAGAAATCGCACTCATACTGGTCATTGCCTATGTGATCGTGGGACCGGAGGACATGGGAAAGCTGGCCCGGACGCTGGCAAAGGCCCTGCGCGAGATCAGAAAGCTCAGCGCGGACCTGCAGAAAGAGGCGGGGGACAGTCTGGCCCTGCCGGCATCCGTCAAAGAAAAGGAGATCCCTGCCGCAGAGCTGGAAAGCGTCCTGCGGGAGATCCGGGAGGCGGAGGAGAGGATCTCCAAAGTTTAAAGCATTAAAAACAGCCCTGTTCTCCGCGGCAGCGGGCGCAGAGTCCCTGCAGCACCGGGGGCGTCCATTTGCACAGATAGCTGCAGCGCTTTAAAAACAGCCCTGTTCCCCGCGGCAGCGGGCGCACAGGCCGGAGCCGGTTCCTGCGGGGACCGGCTCTCCGCATCGGGGACAGGGAGCCGCGGCGACGGCGTGCAGGCGGGGGCGAACAGGCGCAGCCATGCGGACCGGGGCAGGAGCCTGCAGGGCCTTTTCCGGACAGACACCCGCGCAGATCCCGCAGGCGGTGCATTTTTCCGGCAGAAGGGCCATGTAGAAACGGCCGGATCCTTCGGGGCCTGGCACCCGCAGGATGGCGCCGGCCGGACAGAGCCGGGCGCAGATCCCGCAGGCGGTGCAGGTTTCCCTGAAGGCCGGGAGCGGGAGGAAAAACGGACAGCCCCTTCCTCTGTCGGCGGCAAGGTCCATCCTGCGCAGCAAAAGCCTGCGCCAGACGGTCCCGTCCGGAACGGATTCCTGCAGGGAAGGCAGGACCGAGGAAGCGGTCTGCCCCGAGCGCCGAACCGCCAGGCTGAGCGCTTCCCGCCGCGTATAGCGGCGGGGCGGGACAGCATCCGGATCCCGGGTGACGATGAGATTTGACGCATAGTCGGGAGTTTTTTCCCGAATGTCTTCCCCACAGGGAGATACCGGCCCGGCTGCAGACCCTGCTACTTCGGGACCGGTGTCCGGGAAAATGCCGGAGCCTCTGAAGAAAGAGCGTGCCGCCGCGAGGTTTTTTTCGAGCTGTCTGCGGCAGCTTTGTTTTTCACAACTTTGGCAGTCACCGGTGATCAGGAGGATACGTCCCTGCAGGGCCGGAAAACACAGATATTCCCAGGATAATCCGCCGGGGTATTCTGTATAAAGGTCTGCATTTTGTCCATTTAAACACGAGATTATGATATCCTTATAGTAAGGTGTTTTTTGCATGTTCGTGGTAGCAGCGTACTGTCTCTGTATCTGCAGGCCGGCGGGAGCGATCGCCCGGGACGGGCAGGCGCCGGCGCAGAGGCCGCAGTTTATACAGGCGGTCCAGTCCGGAGCAGGCGCTTCCGGGCCGGAGAGGGAAAAGACCCCGGCAGGACATACGTCCTTACAGACCGTGCAGAGACTGCGGGTCTGGACGTGGTTCAGACACCGGTTCCCGTCCAGAGACGGGTGGTTGTCGAAGATCAGTTTTTTTGCCAGATATTCACTCCAGAGGGCCATGGTTCAGATCCTTTTTACAGCGATTACAGTGGGGACGGTTGCAACGAATACGGCGGCAGATACAGCGGGTACAGCAGGGACAGAGAAAAACGATTGGCTTCTGCTGTCAGTATAACACATTGTCAGGAGCAGGAGGCGCATCATGGAGCATCAGGCATGGAAGGATTGTCTGCGTTCTCTCCGGAAAAAGGCGGGTTTTGATTTCGCCGGGATGGCGTCTGCAGTCCGCGGACGCAGCACACTTCTGGTGTGGAAAGAAGCTTCCGGGAACCGCAGCAAAAACTATCTGAAGATCGTACTGGAGCCCGGAAAAGGGGTCGCGGGCGGTGTCTACGGTCGGGAAAAGGCGATGATCGTGCAGGATACGCTGCAGACCTACAGCGAGAGCGAGATCGTGAATTCCCCCATCCTGCTCGCCGAGGACCTGCGGAGCTTTGCCGCCTTCCCGCTCCGTGCCGAAGGGAGGATCGAGGGGGTCCTGCTGCTGGCCATGCGGCAGGCCGGCGGGATCACCAGGGAGCGGTATGCCCAGCTGCTGGACCTGCTCGCAGGGGGGATCTGCGGGATGGAGGCGGAGGCTTCGGCTTATGAGGACGCGATCGAGACGGTACACCCGGAGTATCAGGCGCTCCCGATCTACGAGCTGGTCGATGTCCCCGTGCGGGAGGCGATCAATGAAGAGCGGCAGCGCATAGCCAGAGACCTTCATGACAGCGTGATCCAGAACCTTGTGGGGGTCCAGATGCAGCTGCGCACGCTCAAATATGCGCGGGACATGGAGGAGGTCCGGGAGGGACTGCAGGTCGCGGACACATCTCTGAACCAGATCCAGGAGGAACTCCGGGAGATCCTCCTGCGCGTAAAACCCGGGGTCGTGGAGGACCTGGGGCTGGGGGAAGCGCTCCGGCAGCACTTCCGCTTTCTGGAAGCCAGCCACGGGATCCATGTGGATTTCACGGAGAATACGGACGGACGCCGCTTCGGGCAGGATGTTGAGACGGTCGTGTACCGAATCTGTCAGGAGGCCTGTGCAAACGCCTGTAAATATGCGCAGACCGGAGAAATCGAGGTGAACCTGCACTGGAACAGGGCCGGGACACTGCGCCTGGAGGTGCGGGACAGCGGAAAAGGTTTTGATGCAGAGAATGTGAAGAGCAAGGGCGGCGGCATGGGACTGCCCGGCATGCAGTACTGGGCCTCCAGCATCGGCGCGGAGCTGACTGTACGGTCTGCGCCGGGGAGGGGAACCTGCGTCATGCTCGTGGTGCAGGATACCTGAGCAGTGGAACAGGTCCGCAGAAGGATACAGGTCCGCAGACCAATGCAGGCTTTCCGGATAGCACAGCTCATCCGGATAACGCAGGGGTTCCGGCACAGTACAGGCTTTAAAAACGACGCGCAAAGATACTGCCGCGCGCATGCCAGAGCGCGGGCAGCAGCCATTTTTGAGAGGAAAAAGAATATGCGGGGGAAAATGATTCGGGTCGTTCTGGCGGACGATCATACGATCGTGCGCAATGCGCTGAAAATGCTGTTGAATCACCAGCCGGATATCGAGGTGGTCGGTACGGCCGCCAACAGCCAGGAGACGGTTGAAGTCGTCTCACAGCTGCAGCCGGACATTCTCCTGTTGGACATCAGTATGCCGCCCGGAGAAAGCGGCGTCGTCACAGCGGGGAGGATCCACACGGAATATCCGGATGTGAAGATCATCATGCTGACGATGCATGCGGACAAGGAATACCTTCTCTATACGGTACAGATCGGCGTCTCCGGATATCTGCTGAAAAATGTCCCGGAGGAGGAACTGATCGAGGCGATCCACACGGTATATGAGGGGAGCGACTATATCAGCAAGGAGATGGTGCCCCATCTGGTGGACGGTTTTGTCAACCGCCACGAGGAGGGAAAGGGAGGATATCTGTCCCTGCGGGAGCGGGAGCTGGAGGTCCTCTCCCTGATCGCCCGCGGATACGGCAACAAGGAGATCGGAGAGAAGCTCTTTATCTCCGTCAAGACAGTGGAGAGCTACCGGGCCAAGATCATGAACAAACTGGGGCTCAGGACCCGGGCGGAGCTGGTGGAGTATGCTCTGCGCAAAAAGCTGCTGCAATAACGGCGTCGATCGGCGACAGAGCAGAATCTGCGAATGCAGGCAGGTAAAATGAAACAGGACAGTGACGAACAGGGGATTCCCTCTCCATTTAGAGGGTATCCCCTGATATTTTTTGAACAGGGCCAAAGGTATAATAAAAATATCAAAGACAGAAGACAGTTCATAAGATTCATAAGATAGAAGATCGTTCATGGAAGGCAGGAGGATAAAAAATGAGGCTGGGAACCACAGAACTGATCCTGATCCTGATCATCGCGATCGCCCTGTTCGGAACGAGCCGGATCGCGGGGATCGGGAAGGCGATGGGGAAAAGCATACGTGAATTCAAGGAGGAGCTGAATCCGGACGACAGTGATGAAAAGAAGGAGGAAGCCGGCAGGACCCATGAGGAGCTATGAGCCTGCAGCTGCAGAAGAACCTGCGGCATTGAACAGACAGGAGAAGCCTCTGCAGGGACAGGGAGAAGTGCGCAGAAGACAGGAAAAGGAACCCGGGGAGGAGCCCATGCAGGCCCTGCCCCTGCTGGAGCATTTCCGGGCACTGCGGCGCGCCCTGCTCGTGAGCATGGCTGCCGTCGTCACCGGCTTTCTGGTCGTTTTTTTCTTCTTCAGCGGCAGGCTGGTCCGGCGGGTGTGTGGTCCTCTGGCGGGGGAAGGCGTACAGCTGATCTACACGGAGGTCTCGGAAGCCTTCGGGGCCCAGACAAAAATATCCCTGATCGCAGGCGCTGTTCTCGCAAGCCCTGTCGTCTTCGGAGCGGTCTGGTGGTTCGTGCGCCCCGCCCTGCACAGGCGGGAGAGACGGGCGGCGCTGGCCTACCTGTCAGCGGCCCTGGGGCTGTTTCTTCTGGGGGTCCTGTTTGCCTACCGGTTCGTATTTTTTCTGGCGGTGAATTTTTTCGTCAATATGGGGGACGGAATGGCTGACCCGATGTTTTCCCTGGGAAAATATGTGGATTTCCTGTTCGCCTTTCTGGTTCCCTTCGGGATCATGTTTGAGCTGCCTGTCCTGATGATCTGGCTCTCCGGGCTGGGGCTGATCACAGCGGACCAGCTTGTGAAGGCGAGAAAATATATCATTCTGGCCGTCTTTGTCGCTGCGGCGGTCCTGACACCGCCCGATGTCGTCTCGCAGTGTATGCTGGCTTTTCCGCTCCTGCTTCTTTTTGAGATCAGTGTTCTCTGCTGCAGGCTGCTGGGCAGAAGGGCCGCGCAGGCCGGGGAGGGCTGAGTGCAGCGCATGGGGGAAACCGTACAGCAGAGACCAGGCAGCAGAGACCGGGCAGCAGGCATATCAACAGGACAGCCATATAGATGCGGAAGTGTCTGTATGTCAGATATAAGGGAAGCGAAAACGCCGCTATAGAGGAGAAAGGGGAGAAAATGGCAGAGGAAAAATTTGATGTCATTATCGTGGGAGGAGGCATCACGGGATGTGTGGCCGCCTATCTGACGGCGCAGGCAGGCCTGGAAGTGCTGGTGGTCGAGCGCGCGGAAGGGGCGGGACAGAAGGCAGTGACCGGCGGACGGATGTACGGACACGCGATGGAAAAGGTCTTCCCGGGATTTGGAGAGGAAGCGCCGGTGGAGAGAAAGATCGTCCGGGAAAAGATCTCTGTCCTGAGTGAGGACAAGGCCTTTACCGTGGAATACGACGACGATGATATGCGCAGACCAGAGATGGCGAGCTATTCCATCCTGCGAGCGAATCTGGACCCCTGGCTGACGGAAAAGGCGGAAGAGGCGGGCGCCATGTTCATCCACGGGATCCGGGTGGACAGGATCCTCCAGGACGAAAACGGGAAAGCCTGCGGCGTGCTGGCGGGTGAGGAGGAGATGTACGCGGACTGCATCCTGCTGGCGGACGGCGTGAACTCACTGCTCGCGCAGCAGCTCGGCCTGAAAAAAGAGCTTACGCCCAAACAGGTGGCAGTCGGCGTCAAGGAGGTCATCTACTTCGGAGAAGAGGAGATCAACAAAAGGTTTGGCGTAAAGGACGGCGAAGGCATCGCGAATCTGTTTATGGGAGATGTGACAAACGGCGCTGTCGGAGGCGGGTTTATTTATACCAATAAGGATTCCCTTTCCGTCGGGATCGTGGAGACCATCGAGGAGATCGGTTACGGGGGCGTGGCTCCCAGGGATATGCTCGAGCGTCTCAAGCAGCATCCTTCCGTCAGGGACCTTCTCACGGGCGGACAGATCCAGGAATACTCCGCCCACCTGGTTACAGAGGGCGGGTATGATATGATCCCGCAGCTGTATGCGGACGGCGTGCTCGTCGCAGGAGATGCCGCGGCGCTCGTCATGAATCTGGGTTTCACGATCCGCGGGATGGACTGCTGCACGGAGTCCGCGCGGCTCGCCGCAGAGACGATCATCGAGGCGAAGGAAAAGGGCGATTTCAGCAAAGCGGCCCTGTCCCTGTACGAAAAGAAGCTCAATGACAGCTTTGTTTTTACAGACATGAAGCATTTCCGGAAGATGCCCGCGTTTATCGACAATCACCGCATCTTTGAACAGTATCCGGGCATGATCGACGAAATGATGCGGGGACTCTTCCTGGTGGACGGGTCGAAACCTGAAAAATTCACGAAGACGGCAATGGGTGCAGTGAAAAAGGTCGGCATCTTCAAGATCCTGGGCGATGTCAGAAAGGGCATGGGTGCATTGTGATGGCAATGACGATTGAAGATAAACTGGGATTGAACCGCTTTAACGTCGACAGCACGCCGCATATTCAGATCGACGGAGAGTATGCGGACCAGACACTGAAGGAGCGGCTGGTCATGGCCTGTCCCGCAAAGCTGTACAGGCTGCGGGAGGACAACACGGTCGAGTTCAGCTACGAGGGATGTCTGGAGTGCGGGACCTGCAGGGTGCTCACGGGCGGCCGCATCGTCAAGTCCTGGGACCATCCCATGGGCGGCATGGGGGTCGCGTTTAAAAAGGGTTGAGATGAGGCAGCATGAGCAAAGGGAGCCGCTCCGGCGGATCACCTGGGAGGTGTTTATCGATATGCTTACGCCCGGGGCTGTGCTCCTTTCGGCCCTGAACCCGGCGGTCCTGGGCCTGCTCCTTTCGATCCAGGAGACGGGAAGGGTGCAGCCTGTGCTCGCGGTCTTTCTATTGCTGATCCCCGCAGCGGCCAACTGCGCAGTCAACCTGCTCAACGATTACTACGATTACATCGGGGGCAATGACACGGCGGACAATATTGTGGCGGAGGCAGAGGGGCCGCTGGCCTTTCATCAGGTCGAGGATCCCGCGCCGGCCCTCCGGTACGGGGCAGCGTTTTTTGCGGCTGCCTGCCTGATGGGGATCTATGTGGTCTGCCGGTGCGGGCCGGTGCCCGCCGTGATCGGGGCCTTCGGGGCAGTCATCACCGCGACCTATTCCGGCAAATGGGTCTCCACTTCCCACCTTCCGGTCGAGGAGGTCCTGTCGGGCTTTACCATGGGCGGGCTCATTCCTCTGGCTGTTCATGCATCCCTGACAGGGCGGCTGGACTTTATCGTGCTCTGGAAAGCCGTTCCCATGATGATGGTGGTCTCCATGTTCATGCTGGAGAACAACACCTGCGACATGGAGAGAGACGCACAGGCGGGGCGGCGCACCCTCCCCATGTTCCTGGGCCGTGAAGGGGCACAGGACCTGGCAAAGGGGATGGGGGTCTTCTGGCTGGTTCAGCTCGCCGTCGTGACGGCATGGTATTTCCCGCTGGGACTGCCGGCTTTGGCAGGGGCCGTCTGGAAAGCCCGCAGGGGGATCCGGGGCGTCTTCCGCCAGCCGCGCACAAGAGACAACAAGCTGCGCGCGACGGCGGCGGTCTCCGGCATGGCCTTCTGGCTCTCGGAGGGGTATCTCGCTTCTGTGGCGATGCATCTGGTCCTGTGCAGGATCCTGTAAAAAGCTCTTTATGAATACGTTCTCCCCGGAGCGGCGGGAAGGTCCGATCGCGGTGCCGCTCGCTGCCGCGCCGGTCAGTTTTCCCCGGGGCGGTAAAACCCCGCATCGCCGTAACCGGCGTGCTGCCCTGTGTCGTCGTCTTGCCAGACGGAATCCCTGTAAGGTAATATAGCGATGGGATAATAAGACCTGTTACAGAAAACAGATGCAGACACAGACCGGAGGGGATGATACAGAAAATGAATCGATTTGAGAAAGAGGACCTGCAGAGGGAAATGGCGGAAGTGGAGAGGCACCTGACTGCCTGTCTGCGGGATCCGGGATTTGGCGGCGCGATCGGAGAGATCCTGCGCGACGTGGGAGAATCAAAGGGGAAAAGACTGCGCCCCAGGCTTTTGCTTCTGGCAGGGCGGTACGGGGAGCGCTTTGAGACAGCCCGGGAGAGACTCTGCCGGCTGGGAGCGCTGGTGGAGCTTGTTCACATGGCATCTCTGATCCACGATGACATCGTGGATGATGCCCCGCTGCGGCGGGGAGCCCCTACGATCCAGTCGAAATACGGAAAAGACAGGGCGGTATATGCCGGAGACCTGCTCCTGAGCAGGATCGTACAGAGCCTGTTCCGGGACGGTTTCACCCGCGTCGGGGCTTTTTTCGGAGAGGCTGTGGAAGCCATGTGCATGGGAGAGCTCGGACAGATGGCGTGCCGCTTTCGCGAGGACACCACGGTAGACCAGTATATGCGCAATATCTACGGAAAGACGGCTGCCCTGTGCAGGCTTGCCTGCAGGGCGGGAGCGGTGGAAAGCGGCTGCCGGGAGGACGTGCAGGCGCAGCTCGAGGATCTGGGCGTCAATTTCGGGTATATGTTTCAGATCAGGGATGACCTTCTGGATTTTGTCTCTGACGCTGCCCGGGAGGGAAAGTGCACGCAGATGGATTTCCGGGAGGGGATCCTGACGCTGCCGGTCCTGTATGCCATGGAAAAAGAACCGGCCAGGCAGAAGATCGTCGCTCTGCTCCGGGAGGCGGAAGCGGGGAGATTCGGCGAAAAAGAGGCGCAGTGCCTGCAGGAGGTCGTTGCCTCTTCGGGCGGCCTCGCCCGTGCTGCGGCCGATATGGAGATGTATGCGCAGAAAGCTCTGCAGGCGGTCGAGACGCTTCCCGACCACGGAGTCAGTGATGTCTTCCGGGGCCTTCTGCAAAAGAGCCAGCAGGGAGGCTGCAGATGAAAAAAACAGCAGAGGGACTGCCGGTCATCCGGCGGCCTGTCACAGGGTTTGCAGGGAATATAAAGAAAACAGCTTACCTACCGTGGTGGTATTTCCGGAGCCGGATCCTGGGGCAGAAACGCCCTCTGCAGACAGTCCTGTTTGTAACGGATTACTGTAACCTGCATTGTAAGCACTGCATGGAGGAAGGACACCGGGGGTCCCGGATGAAGCCCTATGAAGAGATCCGGAAGGAGCTGGCCTGGTCCTACAGGATGGGATCCCGCTTTGTCGACTTCGAAGGCGGGGAGCCCACGCTCTGGCGCGACTGTGAAGGCCGCGGTTTAAATGACCTTTACCGCCTGGCGAAGGAGGAGGGCTTCTGGTCCTGCACGCTGACGACCAACGGACAGCGTCCCTTCGGGGACACGCTGGCAGACTCTGTCTGGGTCAGTGTCGACGGGTACGGGAAGTACCACGACCGCATACGCGGCAGGGGTACCTTTGCAAAACTGGACAAAAATATCCGGGAGAGCGGGCATCCGGCCCTGAGCATCGCCATGGCAGTCAATAACCGCAACAAAGATTCTGTCGGAAGGCTGATCCGCTACGCAAAGGAGAATCCGGCGGTCCGGCAGATCGCCTTCAATTTTCACACACCCTTTCCGGGCACAGAATCACTGATGATGGACCGGGAGGAACAAAACCGCGTGATCGACAGGATCATCGCCTATAAAAAAAGGGGATATCCGGTCATGAATTCCGTCTCCGGCCTGCAGATCATGAAAAAGCGGGGGTTTCCGAAAGACTGCTGGATCGCCAATTACATACTCATTGACGGAAGGAAGCTTCCGAACTGCCCGGGGAGCCTCATGGGAGTCTGCGATGACTGCGGCTTTTCCATGGCAGGGGAGATGTACAGCGTACTGCGCATGAAGCCGGATACGATCCTGGCGGGACTGCGTCTGCGGATGTGAGAAAGTATGGACCGGAAAAGGGTGGGAATATGAGTTGCTGCGACCGGAAACCGGCTGCGGAGATCCGGGCGGATGCAGGAAAGGGCAAAGACCCGGCTGCTAAGATCCGGATGGATGCAGAAGAGGACAAAGGCCAGGCTGCTAAGATCAGGGACTGCTGTGCGGTCCTTCTGCGGGGCGGCAGGAGCCGCCGCATGGGGCAGGACAAGGCGCTGCTCCCCTGGGGAGGCGGCACATTTCTGCAGGCGGTCGCGGCCTGTCTGGAGATGTTTCCGGAAAAATATCTTTCCGTAGCTTATGGAATAGGCACGGGAGGATCCGCCGGCGGGGAGGAATCCGGCGGCGGGAAAGGATTCGCCGACGAGAAAGGCTCTGCTGACAGGGAAGGTTCTGTCGGCGGGAAAAAAGCAGACGGCGCAGAAAAGCCCGTCGGTGGGGAGGAACCCGCAGGTACAGGACAGCAGGCGGGCAGCGCCCGGCTGTACGGTCTGTCGGAGGACTGGGTCGTCCTGCCTGACCGGCTCCCCGGATGCGGCCCGATGGGCGGGATCTGGACAGCCCTTCTGACCTGCAAAAGCCGGTGGGCCCTGATCACTTCCTGTGATATCCCCGCACTGGGACAGCCCCTGCTCCTGCGGCTGCTGGAAGGCAGGGGGGAGGATGTAGACCTGGTCTGCCCGGTGACACCGGACGGACGCATGCATCTGACCTGTGCCCTGTACAGCAGGACGCTTGCCCCGCAGATCGGGGAGCGGATCAGGGAAGGGGATTTCCGGCTCCGCAGTCTGGCGGACCGGTGCCGGACAAAAAGGATCCCCATTACCGACCCGGCAATGATCAGGATGCTCACCAATGTCAATACAAAGGCGGACCTGGCGCTTTTTGCATGCCTCAGGTTCGAATGATCAGAGATGAAAAAGAAGCAGGTTTTTGTGGCTGTGTGCGGTGTAAAAAACAGCGGAAAGACGACGTTGACGGAGAGGATCCTGCGCGAACTGGGGCAGCGGGGGCAAAAAGCAGCCGTCCTCAAGCATGACGGACATGATTTTACGTGTGATGTCCCCGGGACGGACAGTTTTCGTTACGTGGAGGCGGGAGCCTGCGGCGCCGCGGTCTTTTCCGGACAGCAGCTGTTTGTCCGCAAACGGGGAGTTTTTCCCGCGATGGACAAAAGCACAGCGGGGAAGGAAGACGCACGTATGGGCAGCGCGTCTGGTGCACGGGACAGGGAGAACGCTTCTTTGGCGGATATTCCGGATATCGGCGGGGAGGATCCGGGAGCGGACCGCTTTCTGCGCAGCCTGGCCGGGGCTTTCCCGGAGGCGGATGTGATCCTGCTGGAAGGGGGAAAGGCCCTTCCGGTTCCAAAGCTTGAAGTGGTGCGAAGCGGGGTGTCCCGCAGGCCTGTCTCCAACCCGGAGGGAAGATTCCTGCTTGTATCGGATCTGCCGGAGGAGATCCTGGGAGAGAGAACGCTGCCTTTTTCACAGATCGAAAAGATCGTGGATCTGATCCTGTCACAGAAGGAAAAAGGCTGTGGCGGGCAGGATGCGGATCCGGCGGAATCAGAGAGCGACCGGGACCGCGCACAGGATCGGGCGGAAAAGAGCGGGGAGGTCTGCCTCCAGGAGGAATTCACCCATTTTGATGCGCAGGGCCGGGCAAGGATGGTTGATGTCGGAGAGAAGGCTGTGACGCATCGAACCGCCCTGGCGGAGGGCCGGGTGCGCGTGAATGCGCGGACCTTTTCCCTCATCAAAAGCGGCGGGATGAAAAAGGGAGATGTGCTCGGGGCCGCGCAGATCGCCGGCATCATGGGCGCCAAGCGGACGCCGGACCTCATTCCCATGTGCCATCCGCTTTTTGTGACCGGGATAAAGCTCGACCTGCAGCTGAATGAGGCGGACTGCACCGTGGACATCCGGGCGGAGGTATCCTGCGAAGGGAAGACCGGCGTTGAGATGGAAGCGCTCACTGCGGTGTCCACAGCAGCCCTGACGGTCTACGATATGTGTAAAGCGGTTCAGCGGGATATAGAGATCACCGACATTCATCTGGTGCGGAAAACCGGCGGCGCACACGGCCTGTACGAGCGAAACGGCTGACAGCTTGAGACATGTTTATTCTTCATCGCGCAAAACCCGTGACTTCAGTCGTGAGATACGCGTGCAAAAAGGAAACTCGCTTCATCGTGGGGACAATCCCGCGATGAAAAATAAACGCTCCGCGAGGATGCCCACGCGTGCGAGTCCTGCATTTCATAATCTGTGTCTTCGAGCCCTGTTTTCTGGGGACGCCTGCTATGCCGGCAGGGTCTATGGAAGCCGGGCCGATCCGGAGGGTCCGTGCTGTTTGAAAAGCGGGTCCTGCCGGTCAGGGTTGTACCGGAAACGGGACAGCCTTCCGTGTTTGAAAAGAGGACGGCAGAGGGAATTTCTTATTCTGGCCTCCGGCAGCGCACTGCCGGTGTGATTTGGGTACGAAAAAATCCCGGTCTGTCCGTCTGCAGACGGCTGGACCGGGGATTTTTTCATCTTCGTGCAGGGACCTCTGCATGTACGGAGACACGTTTATCCGCCGCTTCTGTTATTGTTCCTGAACCGCAGGGAGGAGGTGCGCAGACAGATGATCGAGAGAGGGGATTACAGGCAGGTGAGGGACGCTCTGCTTGCTGTCGTGAAACCTGTAGAAACGGAATATGCAGCGCTGGAGCAGGCTGCGGGGAGGGTGCTGGCACAGGACGTCATCGCACAGGAGGATATTCCTGCTTTTGCGCGGTCTCCCTATGACGGTTATGCCTTTCGGGCGGAGGACGTCGCAGAGGCTGCCGCCGACAATCCGGTGACGCTGCGGATCATCGATTATATTCCCGCCGGAGAAATGCCGCACACAAAGATCCTTCCCGGGACAGCGGCGCATCTGATGACGGGTGCACCCGTCCCGGAGGGGGCGAATGCAGTCCTGCCCTTCGAGAGAACGGTTTTTTCAAAAGAGACAGTGACGATCCGTGAGCCCGCTGCGCCCGGGTCCAACGTGATCCTGCCGGGTGAGGATGTCAGGCGGGGAAGTGTTGTAGCGCACAGGGGAAGCAGGATCGATGCCGGTCTGGCAGGCACGCTGGCGGGGCAGGGCGTTTTTTGTCCGGAGGTGTTCCGGGTGCCCTGCGTGGGCGTGATCTCCACGGGGGCGGAGCTTCTGGAGGAAGGGGAAGAGCTTTCTCCGGGCAGGCCGGGCAGGATCTACGATTCGAACCGCTACAGCCTGCAGGCAGCCTGCTCGCAGGCGGGATGCAGAAGTGTGTTTCTGGGAACAGGGAAGGATGATCCCGGCAGGATCTGCGCCCTGCTGCAGGAGGCAGTCAGGACCTGCGACGCCGTGCTTGTCTCCGGGGGCGTCTCGGTCGGGGACTTCGATTGTACGCCGGCGGCGATGGAGAGAGCGGGCATACGGATCCTCGCCAGGGGTGTCGCGCTCAAACCCGGGATGGCAGGTGCATACGGAACAGGAAGCAGGAAGATAAAATACGGCGGCCTGCGGGACGCTGGTAAGCCGGGCATCTGCAGCAAAACTCCCTGCAGGGAGGAGAAAGACGGCCGGTGCACCATTCCCGTCTTCGGACTTTCCGGCAATCCGGCCGCCTGCATGACGGGATTCTACGCGATCGCGCTGCCGGTGCTGCGCAGACGGATGGGTCTGACGGATGTGCTGCCGCCCCTTGTGCGGGTCCGGCTCGGCAGAAACTACACGAAAAAAAGACCGACCGAGAGGCTGCTGCGGGGCCGCATAGATCCGGGGGCTGTGATCCAGGACATGGATATTTTTGAAAAACAGGGAAACCAGGTGCTGAGCAGCCTGGCGGGGGCAAACGCTTTTGCGATCCTGCCGCCCGACACAGTTTTATCGGCGACGGATGAGGCGGAAGCTTTTCTGATCGATTTCTGACAGCTTTTGCAACAGCGTTTCAATCATTTTTTCAGCTGCTTTGCAAGAGTTTTCCAATCATTTTTACAACAGCTTTCAGACGACTTTTCGATTATTTTGCAACAGCGGTACAACGGATTTTTAACAGAGTCTCAACAGAGTACTGTCTGTTTTTTTCTGCGGCGGAGACAGGAGGACATGATGCAGGATTCCAGAGGAAGAACGATCTCCTATCTGCGGCTGTCCGTCACGGAGCGGTGCAACCTGCGCTGCCGGTACTGCATGCCTCCGGAGGGAGTCGCGCTGCGACCCCGCGGGGAGATGCTGACGGAGGAGGAAATGCTCCGCGCAGTACGCGCCGCGGCTTCTCTGGGCGTGTACAAGGTGCGTGTGACGGGCGGGGAGCCTCTCGTCAAAAAGAATATCCTGTCCATCTGCCGGGGGATCCGGAAGATAGAGGGGATCCGGGAGCTCTGTCTGACGACCAACGGGATCCTGCTGCCGGAGATGGCGGCGGACCTGCGCGGGGCGGGCGTGGACAGGATCAACCTGAGCCTGGATACACTGGATGCCGGGCGGTACAGCGAGATCACGCGGGGAGGGGATCTGCGGGATGCCCTCCGGGGGCTGCAGGCAGCCCTGCATGCCGGATTTGAGAGGGTCAAGATCAACGCTGTCCTCCTGCGGGAGACAGACCGGGAGGAGATCCGGCGGCTGGCGGACCTGACCATGCGGATGCCGGTGGATGTGCGCTTTATCGAGATGATGCCCATGCCCGGAAATGAAGAGGAGCAGGGCGGAGGCTGTATCCCTGCGGGCGAGGTCCTGTCTGCCCTGCCGGAAGCGGTCCCGCTCGGGCAGGAGGAGCAAAAGCCCTGGGACAGAGGCACGATCGCCCGCCTCTACCGTCTCCCGGGCGCACGCGGCAGCATCGGCCTGATCAGCCCCATGAGCGCCCATTTCTGCGCGGGCTGCAACCGCCTGCGGCTGACAGCGGACGGCCACATCCGCCCCTGTCTGCACGACTCGCGTGAGTACAGTATAAAGGGTTGCACGGAAGAGGAAATGCGGGAGCAGTTCATACGGTCGATCCGGAACAAACCGCCCGGGAATCCCATGCTGTTCGGAGAAGGGGAAGCCGGCGGGGAGCCGGGAAAGGGAGCCGGGAACTCTGCCGCGAAAGAGCGGGAAGCCGGGGCGGGGAACACCGGGACCGGACAGGAAGCCGGGGCGGGAAACTCTTCCGCAAAAGTGAGGGAAACAGTGGCGGGAAATGCCGCCGCGGAAGGGCAGGGGACCGGGGCGGAGGGCCCTGTGAGAAAAAAACTGCCCAGGGCGACTGCCGGCCGGAGCATGAGCAGGATCGGCGGATGACAGAAGGCCCACGGCATGAGCAGGATCGGCGGAGGAAACCGGGCTGGAACAGGAGCAGGATCAGCGGATGGAACCGGGCTGGAACAGGAGCGGAAGCATCGGAAGACAGAAGGCATAAAGCCGGGAAAACAGGAGAAAGAGACTGAGGAAACAGAACGAATTCCGGAAATAAGAGCGGATGGCGAAGGATGTCGGGAAACCGGGAATACATGTAGGAGGATAAACAGGTTATGTGCGCAAAAAAAGAGGAAGCAGGGGACAGACGCCGTACGGCAGCCGTTATTACGGTCAGCGATAAGGGCGCGCGCGGCGAGCGGACAGACACCAGCGGTCCGGCATTGGAGGCGCTGCTCGCCGCCAGGGGATGGAGGGTGATCATCCGTCTCACTGTCCCTGATGAAAAAGAGCAGATCGAAGCAGCCCTGATCCGCTGTGCGGATGAACTGGATGCCGCTCTGATCCTGACAACAGGCGGAACAGGCTTCTCTGTGCGGGACGTGACGCCGGAGGCGACTTTGGCGGTCATTGCGCGTGAAGCGCGGGGGATTCCCGAAGCTATGCGTGCGGCGAGCATGCGGATCACACCGAGGGGCTGCCTTTCGCGGGCGGTCGCGGGGATCCGGGGAGGAAGCCTCATTGTGAACCTGCCGGGGAGCGTGAAGGCGGCAACAGAGAATATTGAGGCTGTGATCGACCCCATCCGGCACGGCGTGGATATCCTGCGGGGCTCTGTGGCTGCCGACTGCGGGCCGGCGTCCGGCCTGCTCCGCGCAGTCTGCATCAGTGAGAAAAAGGGGATCCGCAAGCATCCCGCCGCGTCCATTGCCCTTGTGGAGGGGGAAGGTATTCGCGGGGATGCCCATGCCGGCAGTTGGCACAGGCAGGTCAGCCTCCTTGCCCGGGAGGACGTACAGGAGATGGAGGCGGAGCTGGGCAGAGAGATCCTGCCGGGAGAGTTTGCGGAGAATATCCTGACGGAGGGCATCGCGCTGGAGACCCTGTCTCCCGGCACCAGGCTCCGCATCGGCAGTGCCCTGTGTGAAGTGACCCAGATCGGGAAAGAATGCCATAAAGACTGCGAGATCCGGGCGCTGACCGGCAAATGTGTCATGCCGACGAAAGGGATTTTTGCGCGTGTACTGGAAGGCGGCAGCGCGAAAGCCGGGGACGTTATCTGCGTGCTCTGACCTGACCCTGCATCCGGTACCTGCACCGGCGCAGAGCATTTACATCCGCGACAGCGCCCAGAGGTTTTACACCCGCGACAGCGCGCAGAGCGTTTACACCCGCGACAGTGCGCAGAGCATTTGCACCTGTGAACGCGCGCGCGGCATTGCGCAGCTTTCAGCAATCATGTTTACGAACAGGAGGGCATAACGACTGGTATGAAACTGATCAGAACACAGGATGCGGCAGGACATGTGCTCTGCCACGACATCACGCAGATCATTCCCGGGAAATACAAGGGACCTGCATTTAAAAAAGGCCATGTCGTCATGGAAGAAGATATCCCGGTCCTCCTCAGCATAGGGAAAGAGCACCTCTATGTCTGGGAAAAAGAGGAGAACATGCTCCACGAGGATGAGGCGGCGGAGATCTTGTACCGGATCTGTGCCGGAGCCGGCATGCATCCGTCGGATGTGAGCGAGGGAAAGATCGAGCTGATCGCGGACCGGAGCGGCATGCTGAAGATCGACCGGGAAAGGCTGCGTGCCATCAATATGCTGGGGGAGATGATGATCGCCTCCCGGCACGGGGACACACCGGTCCGGGAAGGGGACAGGATCGCGGGAACCCGCGTGATCCCCCTTGTCATCGAAAAAGAGAAGATGGAACGCGCGAAGGAGGCCGGCGGGGATGCTCCCCTCTTCCGCATCGCCCCTTTTGTTCTGAAAAGGGCGGCGGTCCTGGCGACCGGAAGCGAGGTCTTTCACGGGCGGATCAGGGACGGGTTTACCCCGGTGATCGAGGAGAAGCTCCGGGAGTATGGCGTGGAGGTCGTTTTCAACGAGGTCTTTGATGACGTGCCGGAGACCCTCACGGAGGGATGTCTGCGCGCCATCGATGCGGGGGCGCAGATGGTGTTCTGCACCGGCGGCATGAGCGTGGATCCGGACGACAGGACGCCCCTTGCCATTAAAAGCACCGGCGCGCGCGTAGTGACCTATGGGGCCCCGGTACTGCCTGGCGCCATGTTCATGCTCGCGTATTATGAAAAGCGGGATCCGCAGGGCAGGGATGCGGTGAGGATCCCGATCGCAGGCCTGCCGGGCTGTGCCATGTACGCAAATCGGACGATTTTTGACCTCGTCCTGCCCCGCCTGATTGCGGATGACGAGATTCTGCCGGGGGAGCTTGCAGGACTCGGCGAGGGGGGACTCTGCCTGCAGTGTGCCGTCTGTACGTATCCGAACTGCGGGTTCGGAAAGGGACACTGAGCGAAGAAAGGGGATACCACAGAAATGAAAAAGAACTATTTGAGACGATTCACCACTGCAGCCGCCGCCTTTCTGGCCGCAGCCGTTCTGATGGCTGCGTGCGGATCATCCGGAGCGGAGGGCTCCGCGGCCGGGGACGGCGGAGTCGTGGAGAAGAAAGCGGGAGAAGACCGGCGGGAAGAAGCGGAAACAGTGCCGGCAAAGAAGACTGCAGCGGAGGGGCGGGAAAAAATCACGCTGACTATGTTTGCCGCGAAGAGCCTGCACACAGTGATGGAGGACATCATAGAGAAGTACAGGGCAGACCACCCCGGCATAGACATCATCGGCAATTATGACAGCTCCGGTACGCTGATGACACAGATCCGGGAGGGCGCTTCCTGTGACATTTTCTTTTCTGCCGCGCAAAAACAGATGGATGTACTCGAAGAAGAGGGGCTTCTGGAACCGGGGACCCGCCACAATGTGGTCAACAACCAGGTGGTCGTGGTGACATGGCCGGGCAGCGGGACTGCCGTCACCGGCCTCAGGGACCTGGAGAAGGCTGCCAGTATGGCCCTGGCGGACGGCAGTGTTCCCGTCGGAAAATATACCCGTCAGGCCCTGGTGGGCGCGGGGATTCTGGAAGCTCCCGCAGACGGAGCAGATGTCTCGGAAATCACGACGCAGGAGGTCTCGGAGGCGCTCGGCGGCCTGGTGATCAACGAGTGTGTAAACGTCGGCGCGGTTGCCGCAGCTGTCTCCGAGGGATCCAATGAGGTGGGCACAGTCTACTACAGCGACACCCGGGGGATGGAGGACCGGCTTGAGATCCTGGAGACGGTCCCCTATGACCTGACGGGGAATGTCATCTATCCTGTCGCGCAGATCGTCAATCCGGAGGCCTCCGATGCGCAGAAGGCCGCCGCAAAGGACTTTGTGGAGTTCCTTCTGTCCGGGGAGGCGGAGGAGCTTTTCCGGGCATATTATTTTGATCCGGACGTCATGGACTGATTCCGGTATGTGTTTGAATGGCCGGTCAGCCGACCGGCGGGCGGAAAAGAGGTTGGGCTGGCAGGTCGGAGGAAAAGAAATGGCGGATGGCCGGCGGAAGGGGGATTGCGACCGACCGGCCGATGGAAAAAGGTTTGAGGAGCTCTGGAAATGCGCAATTTATGGCTTTTTATGCAGGGGCTGGACTGGAGTCCCCTTTTCATCTCACTGAAGACGGGAGTGGTCGCGACGGTCCTGTGCTTCTTTCTGGGGACGTGGCTGGCGGGGATGGTGTATCGGGCAAGACCGGCCCTGAAAGCGGTGCTGGACGGCGTATTGACCCTGCCTATGGTCCTGCCGCCCACGGCAGCCGGTTTTTTCCTGCTTTTATTCTTCAGCCAGCGCAGGCCCTTCGGGAAATATCTCTTCCAGGCGCACGGGATCAGGATCGTACAGACCTGGACCGGTTGTATCCTGGCGGCGGCCGTCATCGCGCTGCCGCTGATGTACCGCAATGCCCGCGCGGCGTTTGAACTGGTGGATGAGAACCTCGTCTATGCGGCGCGGACGATGGGCATGTCGGAGACGGCGATCTTTTTCAAAGTGCTTGTGCCGTCGGCACAGCCGGGGCTTCTGTCCGGCGTCGTCCTCACCTTTGCCCGGGCGCTGGGGGAGTACGGCGCGACGTCCATGCTGGCGGGCAATATACCGGGGCGGACCGGTACGATCTCCCAGAGGATCGCCATGGTCATACAGGACGGTGACTATACGGTCGCGGGGTTCTGGGCCGCCGTCATCACCCTGATCGCATTCGCGGTCATTGTGATCATGAATCTGGTGTCCGAGGATAGGGAGTAGTGGATTATGGAAGAGCAGAGGCTTATGGAGGCGGGGGTCTTCCCGCTGAGATAAACCGGACGGAGCCGCAGGGACCGTCCGGGGTCCGGGGGAGGAGGCATAGATGGGTCTGCGGGTGGATATTCGAAAAAAGACGGGAGACTTTCAGCTGCAGGTCTGTTTTGAGACGGACGCGGGCCTGCATGCGCTCCTGGGGGCCTCCGGAAGCGGAAAGACCATGACGCTCAAGTGTATCGCGGGCATTATGACGCCGGACGAGGGACAGATCTCGCTGGACGGAAGGATCTTTTTTGACTCCGGAAAAAAGATCAACCTGCCCCCGCAGAAGCGGAGAACCGGCTATATGTTTCAGGACTATGCCCTTTTTCCGACCATGACCGTGTTGCAGAATGTCCTGGCGGCGATGGGGCGGAAAAAAGATACGGGGAGAGCGGCGGACTACCTGCGGCGCTTCCAGGTCCAGGACCTTGCGGACCGGTATCCCGGGAAACTGTCCGGAGGGCAGAAGCAGCGTGTTGCCATGGCGAGGATCGCGGCGCAGGAGCCGGCCCTGATCCTCCTGGACGAGCCGTTCTCCGCGCTGGATTCCCACCTGAAGTGGGTGCTGCAGAATGAAATGAAATCCCTTCTGGATACAGCCGGGGTTCCGGCTGTCCTTGTCACCCACAGCCGCGACGAGGTATACCGTCTGTGCTCGAGTGTCTGCTGCCTGCAGGACGGCATTTCCGAAAGGACCCTTCCGGTGCGGGATTTTTTCAAAAACCCGGAGACTGTCACCGGGGCGCGCCTGTCCGGCTGTAAAAACGTCGCTCCGGCAAGGGTGGTCGACGGGCATACGGTCGAGGTTCCTCTCTGGGGGATCCGCCTGCATTTTGGCAGCGGGCTTCCCGCGGATGCGCCCGCCAGGATCCGGGCCGTGGAGATCAGGGCGCATATGTTCCATGCCGAACGGGGGGAGGAAGATGACAATGTGCTCTGTGTCGGCAGATACGAGGTCCTGGAGGATCCCTTCGAGTGGAACGTATCCTTCTTCGCCGCGGGGAATGCATGCGCCCCGCATCTATCTGAAGACCTTGCAGAGAGAGGTGATTTATGGAAAGTCATAGCAGAGGAAGACTCTGCCGCGAACAGTTTTGCCGGAGAACCCTCTGCGGCGCCCCTTCTCTGGCGGACGGCCCGGGATCCCCGGCGTGCATTTACAGTGCCGGAGAAACTTTACCTGAACAGTTCGGATGTCATGCTTCTGCGGGATTCGCCCGCATCTGAATAGACCGCCGCCGCAAGGCAATGAGAGCGCAGGATCTTTCGCGGATCCTGCGCTCTGTATATGTGCTGCAAGTGTGTGCCGCAAGTGTGTGTGCCGCAAGTGTGTGCCGCAAGTGTGCGTGCTGCAAGTGTGTCCCGGAATTCCGTGTCCGGAAGCCGCGGAGGCGGTTTTTGCCGGCTTCGAGTGTGCTCACAGAGCCTGATCGATGTTTCAGAGAAAGATTTCGTTTTCCGCGCGGCGGGCATAGTTCTGCTCCAGCATCAGGATGTGGGAGAGCATGGCCGGATCATCAAAATATTTGGCGCGGACGGGACAGCATTTCACGCAGGCCTGGCACTTGATGCAGATGCCGGTGACCGTGCGCGGATCCTCCGGGCTGATGGAGCCCATGGGACATACTTTCGGGCAGAGCCCGCAGTCATTACAGGCATCGGTGGTTTTGGGCTTCGCCTTCAGAAAGACCGCGGGGGATCCGTCCGCCTGGAGCGGGCGGTAGTAGCCGGGGACAGGTTCGATGCCCTTGACCCGGACCGGGGCGGAGATCTGCGCCATGCCGTCCAGGTTTCCCGCCGGGATGGCAGCGGCTTTTTCCGCGACCTGACCTGCAAACCGGCGCATCATTTCGAAATCGTCCGCGTCCGGCCTTCCCGGGGCAAGCTTTCCGGAAAAGACGTGTTCGGACACGAAAGCAGCGCCTGCAATGGTGTGAAAGCCGTGCTGTTCCAGTTCGATCCGCAGCTCGATCAGGGCATTGTCAAAGCTGCGGTTGCCGAAGGTCACGACAGGCACCGCGAGTGCACCGTTTCCCTCGAACAGGGTCTGAACGGCGGGGAGGATCCGGTTGGGGATCCGGCCCGCGTAGACCGGTGTCCCGAAGACGACCAGGTCACCCGCTTCAAACCGGTACGTTTCCTGCCTGGCCGCCGGAAGCGTGAAGTCGATGGTGCGCACAGGAATTTTTGTCCCTGTCGAATCCGCTGTCTGTTTATGGAAAGAGGTTTCCGCCCGGGTTCCGCACATTTGTGTTTTTTCATTGAAGGTTTCCAGCCGGTCCCCGTACATTTCTGTTTTTTCATAGAAGGTTTCCAGCTGTCCGGCGACCGCCTCCGCGATCGCCGAGACGATTCTCTTTGCATTTCCCGTAGGACTGAAATAGACTGCTGTGACCTGCTTCAGTTTCATTTTTCGGTTCCCTCCTCTTTGGGTTTTCCTCCTCTTTGCTGTTTCGACCTCAGGCATATGCAGGTTTATGCTGTACACAATTATGCGGCAGGTGTTGTTAAAAAGCACCGTCCGTATGGCACAGCTTTTGTTTCACGATCGAACGCCGGATGTGACAAAAAGAACCGTCCCCTTTGTCACCGGCGGATCCTCTTGCGACCGGGTGTGATCGCGCGCTGGGGACATACGAGGACGCAAAGGTGGCAGCCCACACATTTGCTTCCGTCCAGCATCGGCCGGCGCTCTTCGGAGAGCCGGATGGCCTGGTGTCCGCCGTCGGCGCAGGAGATCTCGCACCTTCCGCAGCCGATGCATCTGTCGTGATGAAATTTCGGGAAGAGGATCGTGTCCCGTTCCAGAACGTCCGTCGTACTGCTGACGGAATCCAGCCCGAGCCCGACGATGTCGCGGACATTTTTGAATCCTTTTTCCGCCAGATAGAGGGCGAGTCCTGTCTTCAGGTCGTCGATGATGCGGTAGCCGTACTGCATGACGGCGGTGGTCACCTGGACAGTGCCGGCTCCCAAAAGGAGAAATTCCAGGGCGTCCTTCCAGGTCTCGATGCCGCCCATCCCGGACAGGTGCATTCCTGCCAGAACGGGATTCTGTCCCAGTTCCGCGATAAAACGCAGGGCGATCGGCCGGACGGCGCTGCCGCTGTAGCCTCCCACGGCGGACATGCCGCGGACTGCCGGAGCGGAGACGTAGGTGTGGGGGTTGACGGAGGTGATGCTTTTGATCGTGTTGATCGCGGCGATTCCGTCCGCGCCGCCGCGCAGGGCGGCCTCCGCGGCGGGGCTCATGACCGCCACGTTCGGGGTGAGCTTGGCCAGGACCGGCTTTTTCGTGCCGCGTCTTGCGGCAGACGTGAAGAGCTCGACGAGCTCCGGGACCTGCCCGATGTCGGAACCCAGTCCCTCGTCCTTCATGTTCGGACAGGAGAAATTCAATTCGACCGCATCCGCCCCGTTCTCATCGCAGAGCCGGGCCAGCTCCTCCCATTCGGCTTCGTCCTGCCCCATGATGGAGGCAAGGATGAACTTTTCGGGGTAGTCCGTTTTCAGGCGGCGGAAGATCTCCATGTTTTCCGCCACGCTGTGGTCGGAGAGCTGCTCGATATTCTTGAAGCCGATGATGCTCCCGTTGTCCCCTGTGATCGCGGAAAAGCGGGGAGACGCCTCGTGGATCTCAAAGGAACAGATCGTCTTGAAGGCGGCGCCGGCCCAGCCTGCCTCGAAGGCCCGCGCACACATGTCGTAGGTGCTGGACACCACGGAGGAGGACAGGAGAAAGGGATTTTCCAGCGGGATCCCGCACAGATCTGTCCGCAGAATGTCCGGATCTGTGCATTTTTCCAGGGGGGAGGAGACCTCCAGGGAAGGCTGCACTTCTTCCTGCAGCCACAGCAGCAGCGCGCGGATCGGCACTTCATGCGGACGGACACAGGCAGCCTCGCAGGGGGCGCCGCAGTCTTTGCACGGATCGCCGGCAGGATAGCGGGCAGCCGCTGTTTTTTCATTGTCAAACCAGAGGCTGCACAGAAGTCCGGCGGGATCTGTCTTCCCGCAGGCCTGTGTGCAGGGGGCCTCCCGGCAGAGCACGCAGCGGATCATGTCCGCGCGCTGTATACTTCTTTCCAACATAGCTTTCACCGCCTTTCAGGTACGCTCAGGGTATGACTGTCAGGTGCTTTCGGGGCATGTCAGGGACTCCTGGGGGATGATTGTCAGGTGCTTCCGAGGGATGATGAGGTTCATGCCGGCAGTTTTTTGCGCGGTCAGCTGTATCTCCGCCACTATTATTTATTGTTATTGTACCACAGTTGCAGGTGCTTTTTTTAAGGGGATTACCATCTGGCACCCATAACATGCTATAATCATATGATGTGAAGGCCCTTCTGCTGTCTATGCAGCTTGGCGAGATTCAGAGCCTTTACGATATTTTTGCCCCTTACATTATTACATGACAGTTATAACCGCTGATGCGGTCGGATGAGACATAAAATGCCTGCGGGAGGAAATAGTTTGGCGGGAAAAGCAGTCACGGCAAAGAATAGACCCAACAGGAAGAGCGGACAGTTGGAGAAAGAGGCAGCGGCGGATCTGGAGGCGCATAAAGAGCTCGCCCTGGAGGTGATCGGGCGCCTGAAAAAAGAGTATCCGGAAGCAAAGTGTACGCTCGAATACGAGAAAGCCTGGCAGCTGCTCGTCAGTGTCCGACTGGCGGCCCAGTGTACCGATGCGCGCGTCGATCAGATCACCCCGCTTCTGTACGAGAAGTTTCCGGATGTGGCGGCGCTGGCGGCTGCGGAGCCGGAGGAGATCGAGGAGATCGTGCGCCCCTGCGGGCTCGGCCGCAGCAAGGCGCGGGATATCAGCGCCTGTATGCGCGTCCTTCATGAAAAATACGGGGATCACGTGCCGGAGGATTTTGAAGACCTGCTTGCCCTGCCGGGCGTCGGCCGCAAGAGCGCGAACCTGATCATGGGGGATGTGTTCGGAAAACCTGCGATCGTCACGGACACCCACTGCATCCGTCTCTGCAACCTGATCGGTCTTGTCGATCAGATCAGGGAGCCAGCGAAGGTGGAACGCGAACTGTGGAAGATCATTCCCCCGGAGGAGGGTAATGATCTCTGCCACCGCTTTGTGCTTCACGGCCGGGCGGTGTGCATCGCGCGCCGGCCGCAGTGCGGGAAATGCTGTCTGCGGGACATCTGCCGGCACGGGAAGGAAACGCTTACATACGGCGAGGCTTTCTGACGCAGTGATCAAAGAGAACGGAAGGCAGAATGGACAGAGCAGTGCCTGGCATGAAGGCTTAACAGCGTTTCACGTAACAGTGCCTGGCATGAAGGCTTAACAGTGTTTTACGAAACAGTGCCTGACCAGAGGGACGTACATTTATGAAAAAAATGATCGAATATCTGGAGGAGGACCGCGAGCGGGTCTTCAGCGGTCTGCAGAGCGCCGCTTCTCCGGAGGCGGCGCAGATGATCCTGGAAAAAGAGGCGGACCGTCTCCTTCTGCAGTACAATGAGGATTGCACCAGTGTGCGCATAAGGGACGCGGCTTCCGGTATGATGCAGGCCCTTCGCAGCAGTGTCCCCTTTCTGGATTCCATGGGAGAAGCCCGTGTCTGGAGGACCGGCAGAGGTTCGCTGCCGGTGAATGGAAGCGGCGCTTCGGGAGCAGGTGCCTTTTCCGCAGGGGCACAGAAGGCACAGGGGACGGGTCTGTCCGGGATCCTGCTGGCGATCGGTGCCGTCCTTACGGCGGCGGCCTTTTTTGTGCCTGCGCTCGCGGCCGGAGGAACCGCGGTCCTGCCCGCGCTTCTGCGGGGGATCCTGCTCCCCGCTGCCGGAGGCGGATGCCTGTATCTGGCGGGCCGGACCGCCGGGAAAAATACCCGGATCCGGATCGGAAACGGATCGGACCCGGTCCCTGCGGAGGAACGGATCGAGATCACGGTCGATCCGGAGAAGCTCTGGAACTCTCTGCGCGGCGCCGTCATGGTAGTGGACAGAAATCTCGAGATCGCGCAGGAATCGGAAGCGTATGACCGGCACAGGGATCTCACCGCCCGGGCGGGCGCGAACGGGATCTCCGCGGAGGAGATCGAGCTTTTCTCGGGCCTTCTGGAGCAGGCGGATGCCGACAGCCCGCAGATGGCGGAGGATATCCGCTACTATCTGCACAAAAAAAATGTGGATGTCCTCTCGTGGTCGCCCGTGTACGCCGCCTGGTTTGAGATACTTCCGGGAATGGCAGGCCCGGGAGCCGGGGCACGGAAAGACGGAGCCGGCTCCGGAAATGGATATGTGAATGGGTATGGAAATGTGAATGGAAGCTTCAGTGGAAACGGGAACGAAGATCCGGGCGCGGCATCGGAAGATGAGAAGGTCGTCACCATCCGGCCCGCGCTGGCACAGGGCGGGAAGCTTCTGAAAAAAGGCATAGCCGTGCGGTAGAAAGCTTCTGAATTAGACATGGCCATGCGGCAGGCAGTTTCTGAAAAAAGGCATAGCCGTGCGGCAGATACCTTTTGAAAAAGGCATGGTTGCGCGGCAGATACCTTCTGAAAAAAGTATGGCCGTATGGCAGATACAGAGAAAAGAAAATGAGGGCACTACATGGACCGGTATTTCGGGTTTGACCTCGGCGACGCGGAGAGCGCGGTCACGTATCTCAAAAAGAATGAACAGGCGGAACCGCAGGTAGTTCCCGTCCGTGAGGCGGGAAGCTTTATCACAGCGTATGCCCGGCTGCGCACGGGAGAGCTCCTGATCGGGGAGGAGGCCTGCTATACGCCGGACGCTGTGGAGCGCTGCCTGCGCTTTAAAAGCCGGTTTCTGACGGATCCTTCGAGTATGCGCCAGATCAAAAGCTTTGCGGGCGGCGTGCTCGGGGAGCTGTATATGTCCGGCAGCCTGGTCAAAGGAGAGGACTGCTGTTTCTATATAGGCTGTCCCGCGGGCTGGGACCGGCTGCAGCGGGAGCGGTACCGAGAGATCTTTGAGGAAGCGGGATACCCGCCCGTTCGTGTGATCTCCGAATCGCGCGCAGCCCTGATCAGTGCCTGCCAGTCCCGTCATTTTCAGGTGGGATACGACATCCTGTCCAGGCCGGTCCTGGTCGTGGACATGGGGTCCTCAACGACTGACTTCGCCTATATCAACAGCGGGCGGGAAGTGGAGCTGCAGACAGCCGGCGAGGTCCGGCTGAGGGGCGGCATCATGGATGAGCTGCTGCTGGATGCGGCTGTGGAGTCCTCGCCGCACAGGGAGGAGATCCGCAGAGTCTTTGCGGAGAGCCCGCCCTGGCGCAGTTTTTGCGAATTCAAGGCCAGGCGCCTCAAGGAAAAGTATTTTTCCGATGAAGCGTACTGGAAGGACAGGGACTGCCTGGAGACCGTTACGATCGTGATCGAAGGCGAAGGGAGATCCGGCAGCCATGCGGCGGAGGAGACCTCCTCCGGAGCGGGGAGCGGAAACGGCACAGGAACGACGCATGCCGGAACCGGAAGCGGGGGAGGCACAGGAACGACACATGCCGGAACGGGAAACAGGGGAGGCACAGGAAAAACCCATGCCGGTGCCGGAAGCAGGGAAGGTACATCGATCACAGCCGGAATCGCCCGCCTGTTTGAAAAAAGGCCAAGTGTCCGGACCCTGCGCCTGCAGCTGCGGATGAACGGAGAAATGGCACAGCGCCTTTTGGAGACGCCGGTTCCCCAGCTGGAGGGAAGGTCCTTTCACGAAGTGTTTGCCGCAAGCCTGCAGGAGATCCGTGCGCGCCTGGAAGGCGCAGAGCAGACGACGGGAGACCTCCGCACACTTGCAGATGCGGGGAGACAGGCGGCAGGCGGCAGTTCGCGCCCGGGAGACGGGAGACAGGGAGCGGACAGCGGTGCCCATCCGGGAGACGGGAGACAGGCGGCAGGCGGCAGTGCCCATCCGGGAGATCGGGAGCAGGCAGAAAAGCGGGCCGCACAGATGCCGGAGCTGCTCTTTCTGACCGGCGGCGTCTCGAAGATGCCGGCCCTGCGCGCATGGTGCCGCGAAGCCTTCCCGGAGGCGGTCGTGATCACCGGAGCGGAGCCGGAATTCTCGGTCTCGAGGGGGCTTGCCTACAGCGGGCGGGTCGATGAGGAGATCCGGGCCTTCCGGCAGGAAGTGCGGGACCTCGTGGATTCGTCCATCGTCGAGCGCATTGTCGAGGAACATGTAGAGGACCTCTTTCACCGGACCGTGGATACGCTTGTGGAACCCATCCTGCGCAATGCCGCGATCCCGGTCTTCGAGAAGTGGAGAAACGGGGAGATCCGCCGGCTCGCGGATATAGATACCGAAATGGAGAGGGAGATCGACGCCTGGCTCCACTCCGCCGATGCGGCAGACCTTCTGGTAAAACCCATTACGGGCTGGCTGCGCCCTGTCGCCTACCGGCTGGAGGAACATACCATGCCGATCTGCGTCAGACACAATGTCCCCTACCGGGCGCTCAGCTTTACGTCCTACCTCTCCCTTGCGGAGATCGATGTACATGTCAATGCCCGCGATGTGTTCGCCGTGGAGGAGCTCACCTGGATGGTCAATGCCATCATTTCCATCCTCGTCGGCCTGCTGTGCGGCGGAAGCGGCATCGCCCTGCTCTCCAGCGGCATTTCCGGCATTATTGCCGGGGCCATGCTCACCCTTCTCGTCCTCTTTCTGGGACGCGAACAGATGGAATCCGCCTTTATGAAGATGGATATTCCGGTCCTCATGCGGAAGATCGTGCCGCACGGATACTTTGAAGCCCGCATGGGAAAGATCAGCGGGGAGATCAAAAAGACCTGTTTTGAGACGATGGAGAAGGAAAAGAGCGAGGAAGTCGCCCGCAGGATGATCAGTGAGATCTCCGGACAGATCGAGGAATGCCTCATGCGGATGGCGGAGGTCGTGGAGATCCCGCTGGGAAAATAGAGCTATATTCTTCATAGCGCAATACCCGTGACTCCAGTCTGGAATACGCGCGCAAAAATCGTAAGCCAGTCTTAAAGATGCAGAAATCGCACGCGGGGCTCGTGCGATGAAGATTCTTTCCGGATCGCAACCGGTCCAATCGTCGTACGGAGTCTGGAATGGAGGATGGAAAATGAATACAGATCTGGAGCATATGCAGCTGCGGCTTTTCAGACGCTGCTGGATCAGGTGGAAAATAACTCTCGAGGAGTGTGCAGATTTATTTGATCGCTTTAAGAATATGATCTGGAATGTCAACGAAAGAAAGATATTTAGTATTTCTGCGAAAGTTTGTACTGTCATGTGAGCGCAAAGGAACACGCTATGTTCAGAGAAATGAGAAGAAAAGGCCAGCAGATCACGACACAGGAGTGTATGGAGATCCTGCTGCGCGCAAAGACCGGGGTGCTGGGCGTATACGGAGACGATGGCTATCCGTATACAGTTCCCCTGAATTTTGTATATACACCTCCGGAGGAGGCGGGAAAGGGCCTTGGGACCATCGGATTCCACTGCGCGACGACAGGCCACAAGATCGATGGCATCCGGCGCAATGAAAAGGTCTCCTTCACGGTCGTCGACCGCGATGAGATCATGCCGAAGGAGAGAACGACCAAGTACTGCAGTGTCATCGCTTTTGGCAGGGCCAGGTTTCTCGAAGGCGAGGAAACCCTGCGCAGGGCGGCCAACACCCTTGGAGCGAAATATTCCGCCGGATACGAGGAACTCTATATGGCGGAGACCGAGGATACGATCTGCCGCGGCACCCTGTGCTGCGTGGAGATCACGATCGACCACATGACCGGGAAGATCGGCAAGGAGCTTATGAAGGAGCGCAGGCAGTGATGACGGAAGGTGACAAAAAGAACCGTCCCTTCTGTCACCTTTGACACCTTTCGGACAGTCTTGTTATACTGGGAGAAGTTTATGATTCTGACACATATGGCAGAGAGGAAAGCATAGTTATGAAACAGATCAGAGTATATGACATCAATTATTCACCGGAGATGCAGCCCGAGGATTCGCAGATCGGTTCAGACTACCGGCGCGTGAGCACTATGCTGTATACGCTTGGCGCCCGCGGCGCCGATGCGCGGTATCTGAACCTGCACAAGGATTCGCTGGTCTTTATGGACAGTCCTGCAGTGCAGCAGATCATGCAGGGGGAGGGAATGGACGGATTTCCCTGTATGACGGCGGATGGAAAGATCGTGCTCAAGGGACGGTATCCGACGAATGAAGAGATCCTGCAGCAGCTGGACGCCGATATGATGCAACTGCTGGCGCGTCCGAACAAGGCGTTTGCAGGCTGCAACGGCGTATGTTCAAGCTGCCGCTCGGCCTGCGGACCTGCGAACGGATAAAAGGGGGCGATTCGATCTTTGACCGGCCGGAACGTGGGGATGTACGGCCGGGTCCCGCTCCGGATCATGGAGCGGAAGTGCAGCATGGCAATCATGCAAACGGCGGAAATTGATGCTGTACAGATACGGTATCCGCATATGGAGCGGAAGTGCAGCAAGGCAACCATGCAAACGGGGGATAGAGGAAAGGAACACACAAAAATGGATAATGCGGGAAACGGATTTGCAGGGAACACAAGAAGCGGCTCCTCGACAAATTATGCCGAGATGCATAAGCTCGGAAACATGCCGGTAGATGTGTCCGGACTGACCAGGTTCGGGAACGTATCGGAGGATTACTGGAAAATGCTGGGACTGCTGGCGCGGGAATTCCCGAACCGGCGGGCAGCCTTTGCGGAGATCATCAATCTGCAGGCGATCATGAACCTGCCCAAGGGGACGGAGCACTTCCTCAGCGATCCCCACGGGGAATATGAGGCGTTTGCCCACATCATCAACAACTGCTCGGGCGTGATCCGGGAGAAGGTCGAGGCGGTCTTCGGAGAGACCATGACCCGGCAGGAGCAGGATGCTTTCTGCACCCTGATCTACTATCCGGAGAAAGAACTGGAGCGCATGAAGAAGCAGGGCCAGCTTCACCGGGGCGTCTACAAGCAGCTTCTGGAGCGGCTGATCGAGCTGACCCGGTTCGTCTCCTCCAAGTATACGCGCAACAAGGTCCGCCGGGCCATGCCGGAGGAGTTCGCCTTCATCATCGACGAGCTCATGCACGCGCAGAAGGACGAGGACGACAACCGCACGCTCTATCACTCGAAGATCCTGGATTCGATCCTGGATACGGAGAGTGCGGATGATTTCATCACGGCCCTCTGCGAACTTACCAAGCGTCTGACTGTGGACCGTCTCCACATCATCGGAGACATTTTCGACCGCGGCGAGCATGCGGATAAGATCATGGACCTGTTGCGGAATTATAAGAACGAGCTCGATATCCAGTGGGGCAACCACGACGTGCTCTGGATGGGTGCGGCGGCCGGCAACATGTGCAGCATCCTCAACTGCATCAACAACAACGTCAAGTACGGCAACTATGAAGTCCTGGAAAACGGCTACGGCATCAGCATGCGCAGCCTCGTTCTTTTTGCAGAGAAGACCTATCTCGTGGACGACGGGATGGATCCCCTCAAAAAAGCGATCTCCACCCTGATGTTCAAGCTGGAAGGCCAGATGGTCCACCGCCATCCCGAATATCAGATGGATGACCGGTGCCTTTTTGAAAAAATCAACTGGGAAGAGGGCACGGTGGAGATCGAAGGAGTCGTCTATCCGCTCAAGACGAAGGATTTCCCGACAGTCGATCCGACCGACCCGCTGCGTCTGACCCCGGAAGAAGAAGAGGTCATGCAGGAGCTGCAGCATGCCTTTATGAACTCCGTGCGCCTGCGCCACCACATCGATTTTCTGTATTCCCGCGGATCCATGTACCTGGTCTGCAATGAGAACCTCCTATTCCACGGCTGCATCCCGCTCGACGGGGACGGCAACTTCGAACAGGTCCGGATCTGGGGCGAACCCGTCCACGGCAAAGCCCTCCTGGACCAGCTCGACACGGCAGCCCGCCGCGCCTGGAGCCGGAAGGATCCCGACAGCGTCGACCTCATGTGGTACCTGTGGGGCGGTTACTATTCGCCACTCTTCGGCAAGATTATCAAGACCTTCGAGCGCACCTATATCACGGACGAGTCCACCTGGAACGAGCCCAAAAACCCCTACTACCGCTTCAATCCGGAGCGGCGCACGGCCAAGATGATCCTGCATGAGTTCGGACTTTTCTCCGACCGCAGCCACATCATCAACGGGCATACACCCGTGAAAAAGGGCGAGTCCCCCATCCGCGCGGACGGCTGCCTCTACGTCATCGACGGCGGTTTCTGCCGCGCCTACCAGAAGACCACCGGCATTGCAGGCTATACGCTGATCTTCAACTCCCACGGGCTTAAGCTCAAGACCCACCAGCCCTTCCACAGCCTGCAGAAGGCCATCGAGGAGAACATCGACATCCACTCCGACACCGAAGTCGTCGAGATCGAGGAGCACCGCGTGATGATCGCGGACACTGACGACGGAAAGAGGACCCGCGAGCGGATCAAGGATCTCCAGGCCCTGCTCGACGCCTACCGCAGCGGCATCCTGAGAGAATCCTGACGGCTGCTCTCCTGCCGCAGGAGATGGATCGCCCCGGAGAGAGCGGGATCCGTCCCCGAACAGAAAAGACTCTGAACGGAATGGACTCTGAACGGAATGGACTCTGAACGGAATGGACTCTGAACGGAATGGACTCTGAACAGAAAAGGCTCTGAACGGAACGTTTCTGAGCAGAAAAGTTTTGACAGAAAAGACTTGAAATAATGAACGGCATAATCAGGCCCCGGCCCGGTTATGCCGTTTTTTATTTGCCATGAGCCAGGCCCGGCGGTCTTTTTTGACAAAAATGCGTATATCATGTATCATAATTATTACGAAATGTTACAAAAAATTAAAAACAAACAGACTTGTTGTCCAAAAATATTTTGTGCACTGGTCTGTTCTACAAAGACCGGGTGTTTATAGACCTGTTGTTCTATCACACTTAAAAGCAAGCCCGGCAATAAGCTCGGTGGTGGCGTTGGTTCGTAGACTTGTTGTTCAATCAGACGTAAAAGGCAACAGAATAGAAAAGGCAGAGTATGTATAAAAGACAGTTTACGGGACGGATGAGGCGGTTTGCCGGAGTCCTCACTACAATTATTTTAATCATTTCCATGGCGGCCTGTGCGGCGCCGCAGAAAGAGGTCAATACCGGGGCCGGAGCGACGGGGGCTGTGTCAGCGCAGGAGCCGGCAGCTGCCGGAGCAACGGGAGCCGGATCCGCATTGGAGCCGGCAGCTGCCGGGGCAACGAGAGCCGGATCAGCACAGGAGCCTGCAGCTGTTGGGGCAACGGGAGCCGCATCCGCATTGGACACGGCAGCCGCCGGGGCGGCAGAAACTGCGTCTTTGTGGGCGGCAGGGACCGCAGGCACTGCGGGCACAGAAGACCGGCCCCTTCGCGTCCACCTGGCGGGAATGCCCGGGGAGCCGGACCCGACCAGGGTCATGGACGCGGATACGGCTAGCCTCCTGAAGCAGGTCAGCGAGGGATTGACGGTCCTGGATGAAAACGGAGAACCTGCACCGGGTGCCGCCAGGGAATGGGAGGTTTCTGAGGACGGGCTTGTGTGGACCTTTACCCTGCAGGACGACCTGCGCTGGTCGGACGGGCAGACACTGGAGGCAGCTGACTTTGCCGCGATCTTCCGGCAGACGGCAGACCCCGCATCGGAAGTCCTCTACGGCAGCCATCTGACCCGGAATATTGCGGGATATGAAGACGTCCTCAACGGAGAAAAGGACGCTCTGGATGTATCTGCAGAGGATGCGGATACCCTGGTCGTCCGCCTGACGGCGCCCGATCCCGATTTTGCCCGGAAGTGTGCCTCCTGGGCCCTGCTGCCTGTCCGGGAGCTGGTCCGCAGGGAATCGGCCGATGCGGAGAGCGGCGATGGAACGGATACTGCCGATGCGGAGAGCGGTGATGGAACGGATACTGCCGACGCGGAGAGCGAAGACGGGACGGATACCGCCGATGCGGATAGCGTAGACGAGGCGGATCGTTCCGATGCGGAAGCTGCCGATGGGACAGAGACCACGGACGCAGAAGGTGACGGGGCGGCAGAAGCTTCTGACACGGAAAACGACGGAGCGGCAGAGGATCCGGAGACAGAGAGTGCGGACATACTCCCGCCGGGATGGGAGACCCTCACGGGAAACGGCCCCTATATTGTCGAGTCCTTCCGGGAGGGGGAGGGATACCTGCTGAAAAAGAACCCCTATTACCACGCGGGAGAGAAAACGCCCTTCGATGCAGTTCTGTGGATGGTCAGCGGCGATGCGAACGAAGAGTATTCCGGTTTTCTGAACGGGGAGATGGATGCGTTCTCGGGAATCCCGGCGGAGGAGGAGGCCGCACTCACCGGCTCCGGTGCCTGGCAGAAAAACAGGACCGGGCAGGAAAGTGTTCCCGGAAATGAGCAGGATAACACAACAAAAGACAGCTCCGGAACAGCGGCCGGTGATTCTGCGGAACTTGCCCCTTACTATGACCAGACCATCGTGCCGGATACCCTTGGTCTTCTGTTCAACTGCCGGAAGGAGGAACTGGAGGATCCCCGCGTGCGGCGGGCCATGTCTGTGGCTGCAGACCGCGCCTATATCACAGCAGAGATCCTGGGCGGTCTCTATGCGCCGGTCGCTTCCCTGGCGGCGGACGATGATCCGCTGTCGCATGCGCCTGCAGAGGCCCTCCTGTCTCTGATGGAGACGAATGACGAATTGCGGCAGAGGATCGAGGGCGACTCAGAAGAGGCGAAAGAGCTGCTGGCGGCAGCCGGCTATCCGGATGGAAAGGGATTCCCGGTACTGACCTGCCTGGCAAGAGAAGACGATGTCTCTTACCTGATCGCCGAGTACCTGGTCTCCGTATGGAAGGATCTGGGGATCGAGATCCGCGTCGAGCCGGAAAAGGCAGAGGATATCGCCCAGGAGAAGGCGGCAGGGACTTTTGACATGCTCTGCGGCAGCATTTTCCTCGCATCCGATGTGGCTTCGGAGGAACTGGCGGGGTATGTGACAGACAGCAGTGAAAATGTGTGCGGCTTTTCTTCCGAATCCTATGACCGGCTGCTGACCGGGGCCGTTGCAGAGAAGGAAGAGAAAGCCGGAGACGCAGAATCCGGTGCGGAGGAGTCGGAAGAAGAGGAGAAGCAGGCGGGGGAAGAGGCTTCCCGAGCGGAGCCGGAAGAAGAAACTGCCGGTTCTGCCGGAGGGTGGACAGATGCAGAGTATGCAGGCAGAATGCAGGAGGCAGTGAAGATTCTGGCACAGGAGCTGCCCTGTGCGCCTCTGGCCATGCGCCGTCTCTCCTGGCTCCGCAGTGAGGACTGCGCAGATATTTTCTGCGACGTTTCAGGCTGCTGGCAGATCTGGAAAAAAACGGATGCGGACAGTGGAGCTGCGGCTGCCGGCAGGCAGGAGGATGCAGCTTCTGAAAATGCAGCTTCTGAAAATGCAGTTTCTGAAAATGCGGCTTCTGAGGATGCGTCTTCTGAGAATACAGCTTTTGAGGATGCTGCTTCTGAGGATGCGTCTTCTGAGAATACAGCTGTTAAGAATGCAGTTCTTGAGAATGCGGCTGCTGAGAATGCAGCTTTTGAGGGCGCAGAGGAGGACTCTGCTCCCGGAAATCACCCGGATGGATCGAGTGATGCGGGTAAGGCGGAGAGCGGCAGGGATGGTGAAAACAAGGGGGCCGGTCTTATCAAACTGCTGTTCCCGGGCAGGGCGGAAAAAAGCGGGACGGGACTGGAAAGCCCTTTTGTCGGCAAAGTCCAGGGCGGTTCCACTCAAAAACCGGACAATTTCCTGACCAGGCTTTTCTCCTCGGACAGGTATTTTGAAAAAACCGATACCAGCGCCTGGCTCACACGGCAGGCCTGGCTTCTGGGCGGGACCGGAAGCAAGGCGACCCGGCTGGTCTCCCTGCCGAAGTACACACAGGTGCATCTGACGGGAACAGGAAATGAACGCTATGCCAGAATCGATGTGGACGGAAAATTCCACTATCTGGAAGCGGACCGGGTGACTGCGGATGAAAATGTTCTGCAGCAGCTGCGCCGGGAGGAAGAGGAACAGAACCTGCAGATGGAGATGCTCACTGCCTCTGTGCACGAAGTAAAGGAGAGTGAACTGGCGGACCATGCCGCGGATGTCCGTGCGGAGACCGAACGTGTCCTGGCGGAGATCGAGCACCATGAGATGATCAAGACCCAGACCCGCAATCCCAACTGGGACGGACCGGTGCTTTCCAGGAGCAAGGGATCGGTCACCGGTCCCAGCGGAAAAGAAACCTACTACAACCTCAACATGAGCGGTGTTGTGAACATCATGCGGCGGATGGGAAACACGGATGAGTACTGGGTGCGGGACGACGGCTGTAAGATGCTGGGCGACTACATCATGTGCGCCGCAAACCTCAGCGTCCACCCCCGCGGCTCTTACGTCGAAAGCAGCCTCGGGACCTGCATCGTCTGTGATACCGGCGGTTTTGCCAGCCGGAATTCCAACCAGCTCGACATCGCCGTGACCTGGTGAGGGAGAACGAGATTAAAAGCGCAGGGCTTTCAGGGACATCCCGGAAGCCCTGCGGTGCGGGCAGAACCCGCCCTGCAGAAGAGCGGGGATACGCCGGATAGGACATCCCGGAGGCCCTGTGGGCAGGACAGACTACAGGACTATTCTGCGCTTCCCCCTAAAAGAACCTGCCCGCCTCCTGCGGGACAGGAAAAGCCCTTCACAATGGGCCTGATCGTTCAGAGCCATTGTGAAGGGCTTTTTCACATAAAGGGGGAGTATGAAAATCTTGTTTGAAACGAAAAACGAAGGGGGAATCTGTCGTTGCCTTTCGTTTACAGTAAGTATATTACACTATGATTCTAAAAACGTAATAGATGAAATCTAAAAAGAAAATAAAATAAGCAGAAAGATTGTGTTATGATAGGAAGGGGGTTGCACCGGCGGATCCGGCGGACGGCTTACCCGGTTTTTTATATGCCGGCTGCGGCCTTTTTCTATGGCGGTTACGGCCTTTTTCTATGGCAGCTGCGGCTTTTTTCTATGGCAGCTGCGGCTTTTTTCTATGGCAGTTACGGCCTTTTTCTATAGCAGCAGGTTTTTGGTTTTTCAGGTGGAAGTTACGGTCTGCGTGATATGCGATGACGAATGAGTAGAACCATCATGTCGGAAGCAGGAGGAAAAGACAGATGAAGACAGGTCTGGTACTTGAGGGCGGCGGGATCCGCGGTATTTTTTCAGCGGGTGTTCTGGATGTTCTGATGGAAGAGGGGATCGCATTCGACGGCGCGGTCGGCGTATCCGCCGGGGCGGCATTCGGATGCAATTACAAATCCCGTCAGCCCAGACGGGCGATCCGCTATAATCTGCGTTTTGCGAAGGATCCGCGTTATTCGAGCGTGCGGTCGCTGCTCAAAACAGGGGACCTGTTCAACGCCCGGTTCTGTTACCATGAGATTCCGGAGAAACTGGATCCTTTCGACTGGAAGGCCTTTCGGGAGAATCCCATGTCCTTTTATCTGGTGTGCACGGACGTCGAGACCGGCCTTCCGGTCTACCACTGCTGTGACAAAGACGGGGACTGGGAGATGCTGGAATGGTTCCGGGCATCCGGTTCCATGCCCCTGGTCTCCAGGATCGTCGAAGTCGGCGGCTATAAGCTTCTCGATGGCGGGATCTCGGACTCGGTCCCTCTCCGTTTCATGGAGAACGAGGGGTATGAGCGGAACGTCGTGGTCCTCACACGTCCCGCCGGCTACGTAAAAAAAGCCAATCCCATGATGGCTGTAATGCGCCCCGCCCTGCGCGAATACCCCGCGGTGCTGGAGGCCATCGAGAACCGCCACATCGGTTATAACAAGACCCTGGCCTATATCCGGCAGCGCGAGAATGAGAAAGCCGCGTTTGTCATCCGCCCGAAGGAGGCGATCGACGTGGGCCGCGTCGAGCATGACCGCGCGAAGATCCGCGCAGCCTACAAGGAGGGACGCAGGACGGCCAGGCGCCTGCTGCCGGCGATCCGGCAGTTCCTGGCTGAAGCGAAGGGAGAGGCAGCGAAGGGAGAGACCGCGCTGGGAGAGACCGCTTTGAGCAGCGCACCGCTGGCAGCCCTCGGTGCAGCAGGCGGGACGGATGCGGCAGCGGTAACAGAAAGGAGCACTGTGACTCCCGTACCGTCCGCAGCAGAGAAAAGACCGGCTGCGGCCTCCCCCGAGACGATTCCCGCAAAGACTGCTGCAGTCAGTGCAGTCATTCATGAAGAAGCCTCCTGCGGACCGGAGCGGGACGAGCCGGAGTGTGTCAGTCCCTTACCGTCTGCGGGAAGTATACCGCGAAGCCGCAGGCACAGAAAGACCTGGAAACCCGGCAGCATGAAGGCTTTAAAGCAGAGTGCTTCGCTTGAGAAGAACCCGGAAACCGAAAAGAAAACAGAATCATGAAAACGGAATCATGAGAACGGAATCGTGAAGACAGAATCGTAAAAAACGGAATCATAAAAACGGAATCATAAAAAAACGGCATGGCACAGATGTGCCTGGATGTGCCTGCCGGTCAGACCTGGAGACAGAGAGCAGATCTCTGTCTCTTTTTTTGCCCGAAGGAGATAGTCAAAACAGAGCTGCAGACCTGTCTGAAGCCTCGAGAGGCGGCAGCAAAGCGGAAAGTCTTCTGTACGATGGTTCGAATAAACGTATTGACAAAGGAAGCCTTTGTGCTATAATAATACCCAAAGGATACTGATTGAGGATCAGATATTTCTTCTGATGCGTGAGAACGGCGTCCTTCGCTGCAGGAAAATTCGACTGAATGCAAAGGAGAAAAGATGGCACGCTGGAATAATAAGGAGAATGACCCGGGAAAGAAACCGGGAAATGATCCGGAAAACCGCCTGCTGACGGACGGGATGGTGCAGGAGCCTTCGGGCGCTGCCGCGTATATGGAAAACGCGGAACGGGAATACCGCAAAGGAAAGGACGATCAGACAGGGGGTGTGGTGACCAGTGAACAGGAAGACGGGAAACAGGATCCGCGGATTCCGAAGGGGGGCGGCCACACAAAAGAGGACTATCTGTCCCTGCCTGACGATCTGCGGGTGGAATTGATTGACGGTGTCTTTTATGAGATGGCAGCGCCCACGCTGCCGCATCAGACGGTGTTATTGGAGATTGCAAAACAGATCGACGGCTGTATTGACAGGCATGATGCGCCGTGCATGGTGGTCATCGCGCCTTCCGATGTGGAACTTGGGAATAAAAGAGATACGATCGTCCAGCCGGATGTTTATGTGCGATGTGTAAACGGCCGGAATGAGAACCGGAGGAAGACAGACGCTGCCGTCGCCTTAGCGCCGGATTTTATAATCGAAGTCCTTTCCCCGTCGAACCCGGCCAACGATTTGTGGCGGAAGCGGGAGCTGTACAAAAGGCATGGTGTCCGGGAATACTGGATCATTAATCCCTGGGATTTTACAGTCAGTGTTTTCGATTTCAGGGAACGAAACCGGAAGGAGGGTGCGGCGGCTGAATATACCTTCGAGGACAAGGTACCGGTCCTGATCTCGGACGGACTCTGCCGGATCGATTTTTGCAGGATCCGGCAGAGGATTCTGCGGAACGAAGAGATCGCGAGAGGGACTGGGACATCCGGGCGGGACAGGTTTTAAACGAAGAAGCGTCCGACTTGTTTTATTATAGAAACGCTTTACATCGCAGTAAAGATAGTTTGCACCAAATTCAGAATACGTTATATCGAATGCAGGAAGATTTACGTCGTATTCAGGACACGCTTCATTGTATTCAAGACACGTTTTTTGTCCGCAGACCAGAGGGGAGCGATCAGCAGGGACTTTGGTCCGTCTCCTGTCAGCCGGTGGATCACGATGTCCTCCGGCAGGAGGTCGAGGCAGTCCCGGATCAGAGCACAGTATGCATCCAGTGTCATGACGGGAAAGGGATCTTGCAGGTATTGTTCTCCCACAGGTGTACCGCGCAGGATCTGCAGCTGCTGGAGCTTGATTCCGTCGATGGCCCGTCCCGACCCGGCAGGGAGCTCTGCGGAGGGCGTATTATTGCTGTGCGCGGTATGCACATGCAGCTCTGCAAGATACCGGACTGTTTCCAGCATTTCCTCCCGGGTCTCCCCGGGAAGCCCCAGGATCACATGGACGATCACCTCGACACCGATCTCTTTCAGATCCCGTACCGCCTTCTCAAATACCGGCAGGGAATAGCCGCGGCGGATCGCAGCAGCTGTTTTTTCATGAACGGTCTGGAGTCCCAGCTCCACCCATACGGGCTTTACCTTTTGCAGGTCCGCGAGCATGTCCAGGATCTCCGGAGGCAGGCAGTCCGGGCGGGTGCCGATGGAAAGAGCTGCGATCTCCGGGCGCCGGACCGCTTCCGTGTACAGAGAGCGGAGCTTTATCCGTTCTGCTTCCGTTCTCACATAGGTGTTGGTAAAGGACTGGAAATATGCGATATACCGGCGCTCGTCCGGGGGGATGCGGGCAGGGATCTTTGCATCGACCCGTTTCCGCGCAAGCCGGATCTGGTCCTCCAGCGGCAGGGGCGGCGCGGCAAATTCTCCGGAGCCGCCTTCGGAGCAGAAAGTACAGCCTCCCATTCCGATCAGTCCGTCCCGGTTGGGGCAGGTACACCCGCTCGAGAGGGACAGCTTATAGACTTTTGTTCCGAATCGTTCCTTCAGGTATTCGGATACCATTTTCTGACGCATAGTTTTTCACAGATTTTTCCGCCGGTACATGCAGTAGACCGCCCAGGAGAGGAGGGCGACGAAGGTGTCACTGATAAACTGGGACCAGGCGAGACCGTACTGGCCGAAGAAATGGTCGAGCACAAAGAGCATGGGGATGTTCACGGCGAGCCAGCGCAGAACCACGAGCAGGAGGGACATACGTCCGTGTCCCAGCGCCTGGAAGAAGTAGACATAGATGAAGCTCAGGAACATCATGATGGTCGCCAGCATGCGGATGCGGAGAAAGTCGGAGCCCAGCGCGATGGTCGAGGGATCGCCGATGAAGATGCGCATCAGCTGCGGGGCGAACAGTTCGTAGAGGATGATGCTGCCGATGCTGATCAGGATGCCTGCGGTGCGGGCTGCCCGAAAGACTTCGTTCATACGGGGGATGTTTTTTGCGGAGTAGTTATAGGCGGCGAGGGGCACCATCCCCAGACACAGGCCGATCCCGACGTTGAGCGGCAGACGTTCCACCTTGAGGACGATGCCGATGGCGGCCAGGGCGATGTCGCTGTGGGCGGCCATCAGGCGGTCGAGAACGATATAGTCCAGGTCAAAGAGGAAGGGCCCCATGGCTGCGGGAAGCCCGACGCCGAAGAAGGAGGCCAGCGCAGGGGCTTCCGGCAGGCCGTCCCGCAGGGAGAAGTGCAGGATGGGGTTATGCAGGCGCAGGATCAGCACGATGAAGTAGATACAGGTGATCGTGTTGGCGATCGTCGTGGCGATGCCGGCACCCATTATCTCCATGCCGGGCGGCAGGAGTACGAACATAAAGATCGGATCCAGGATGATATTGATCACCCCGCCCATTGAAATGGCAAATCCGGCCTGCTTTGAGCAGCCGACGTTGCGCAGGAGGTTTCCCATCGTCATGGCCGTGATCGTAGGCGCCGCGCCGATGACGATCACACAGAAGCAGTACTGCCTGGCATATTCAAAGGTCTGTGCGCTCGCCCCCAGAAATGTGAGAAGGGGATGCATGAAGACCCCTGTCAGCACGGCGAAGAGCAGGCCGCCGAAGACAGAAAACCAGATGCTGAAGGAGGCGACGCGCCGGGCTTTCCCGGGCTCGTCCGCGCCCATGAGTCGGGCGATCAGGGTCCCTCCGCCGGTGCCGGCAATATTTGCGACCGCGATGCAGACATTGAAGATCGGCAGGATCAGGGCCGCGCCCGCCACCATGTAGGGATCGTTCGTACGGCCGATGAAAAAGGTATCCGCCATGTTGTGGACCAGCACGATCAGCTGGGAGATCACAGTCGGAACCGCCATGGCGGCCAGTGCCCGGACCACCGGCATTTTCTCGAAGAGATAGCGGTTTCTCTCCTCCTCCTGTCTTTCCATTTCCCTTTCCAGTTCCGTTTCCATTTTTGTTTCCTTTTCCAGTTCCGTTTCTGTTTTTGTTTCCCTTTTCGAATCCTTTTCTATATCCACTTCCGGATCCGTTTCCGAACCGGCAGTCCCATACAGGCGGCGGGTTTCCTCCGCAATCGAGGCGCGGGTTATATCCTGGCTGGGCAGTCCCGTACAGGCGGCATGTGTCCCGCATCTCCCCTGACATGCTTTTTAATGCGCACGGATGTTTAGGCGGAAAAGAGACAGCCTGCAAGTCCTGATTCTGAGTGTAAATGTACTGTATTTCAGAAGGTTTGTAAATCTTTTGAAGAAAATTAGCACTCACCCCTTGACAGTGCTAACAATAAGTGTTATAACACATATAGAACAAAGGAAACAGGAAAGATATTGAAAGAAAGATATTTGAAAACCTGTTGCGTTGTTCCGCAAAAATAACAATACGTCAGGACAACTGCAGACCAGCCGCAGACCGGCTGCGGATCCTGCGCAAATATCAGTCTACAGGAGGTAAAGATCATGTTATATCCTAGTATTTTTGGTGAGAATTTGTTTGATGACTTCATGGATTTCCGTTTCCCGACTTTCAGGGATCTCGGCTTTGAGGATGTCGACAGGAAGCTGTACGGCAAAAACGCCGGCCGTCTGATGAAGACAGATGTCCACGAGCACGACGACCAGTATGAGATCGATATCGACCTGCCCGGCTTCAAGAAGGAAGACATCACACTGACCCTGGAGAAGGGCAACCTGACCGTTGCAGCAACCAAGGGCCTTGACAAGGATTCGAAGAACGAGAAGGGCAGAGTGATCCGCCAGGAGCGCTATTCCGGTTCCATGCAGAGGAGCTTCTTCATCGGCCGCAATGTCACAGAGGAGGAGATCAAGGCGAAGTATGAGGATGGTGTCCTGAAGCTGCTCGTCCCGAAGAAGGAAGCAGCGAAGGTTCCTGAGAAGAAGACCATTGCGATCGAAGGCTGATCCTGAATAAGCCGGTACCGGAACGGACCGTTCCGGCAGGGCGGAAAAAGAAAATAAGACAAGGGAGCGTAAGGCCCGCAGAACCTTAAAGGCGGTTCTGCGGGCTTTTTCCTGTCCGGCGGGGTTGTTGTCGTGCGGGGGACCTGTCCGGCGGGGGGCCTGTCCGGCGGGCAGCCGGTTGCAAAACAGGGGATTGCCTTGCACGTTTTTCTTCTTTATAATAAGATGGTTTTATCAGAAGATGTTTTTATCTGTAAAAGGATGCTTTTACAGGAGACAGACATGCCGGGGATCCCGGCTTCACCGAAATAAAAATTGTCTGGACCGGATGTGGTGTTTGGCGTTTTGCCATGGAGAGGAATATGTACGAAATGAGTGAAAGACTGCGGCCGGAGGGCCCCTTTGCTGAGAGGATCCGCCGTTTTGACCCCGGTGATCTGTTCGGGGGCGGGAACGGCGACGGCCGGAGCGGACGCGGCGGAAACAGGGGAAATGGGAACCGCGGCCGCAGAAATGGAAACAGCGACGGCGGGAACAACGGCGGCGCAGACGGCAACGGAGGCCGGAACGGAAACGGGGACGGCAGCGGCAATGGCGGGAGCGGTTCCAACCGCCAGACAATGTTCATCCTGCTTCTGGTGACGATCATTGCTTTTGCCTGTGCCAGCTATTTTATGCGGGACAACGGCGAATCGCGCAAGATCTCCTACAATGAATTTATCAAGTATATCCAGCAGGAGAAGGTGACAGAGGTCGACATGAAGTCCGACCGTCTGGAGATCCATCTCAAGGATTCGGATGCCGTACTGTATACGGGCCTGGCGGAGTCCGAGGACGCCCTCACCCAGCGTCTTCTGGAGGCGAAGATCACCTTCAATCCCTATGTGCCCGACAGTTCGGGGATGGTGGTCTCCTTCCTGCTCTCCTACGTGCTCCCCATCCTCCTGATGTGGGGGCTGCTGAGCATCCTTTTCCGCCGGATGGGCGGAGGCCGCGGAGGCATTTTCAATGTCGGCAAGAGTACGGCGAAGGAATATGTCCAGCAGGAGACCGGCGTCACGTTCAAGGACGTCGCAGGCGAGGATGAGGCAAAGGAATCCCTCGTGGAGGTCGTGGATTTCCTGCACAATCCTGGCCGGTATGTCAAGATCGGCGCGCGTCTGCCCAAGGGCGCCCTGCTCGTGGGCCCGCCCGGGACCGGCAAGACCCTGCTCGCCAAGGCAGTGGCCGGCGAGGCGCATGTGCCCTTCTTTTCCCTCACGGGCTCAGATTTCATCGAGCTCTATGTCGGCGTGGGTGCCTCCCGTGTGCGAGACCTGTTTAAGGAGGCAAACAAGAATGCGCCCTGCATCATCTTTATCGATGAGATCGATGCGATCGGCCGCAGCCGTGACTCCCGCTACGGCGGAGGCAACGAGGAGCGCGAGCAGACCCTGAATCAGCTCCTCTCCGAGATGGACGGTTTTGAGGCGTCCAAGGGAATCCTGATCATCGGCGCGACCAACCGGCCGGAGATCCTGGACAAGGCGCTCCTGCGCCCCGGCCGTTTTGACCGCTGGATCATCGTGGACCGCCCGGACCTCAAGGGCCGCATCGCGATCCTGAAGGTGCATGCCAAGGACGTCAGGATGGACGAGACGGTCGATCTGGAGGAGATCGCCCTCGCCACCAGCGGCGCCGTGGGAAGCGACTTGGCGAATATGATCAATGAGGCCGCCATCAATGCGGTCAAGGACCACCGCCAGTATGTGAGCCAGAAGGACCTCTTTGAGGCTGTCGAACAGGTTCTGGTCGGCAAAGAGAAAAAAGACCGTATCATGAGCAAAGAGGAGCGCCGCATCGTGTCCTATCACGAGGTCGGACACGCCCTGATCAGCGCCATCCAGAAGAATTCCGAACCGGTCCAGAAGATCACGATCGTGCCGCGCACGATGGGGGCGCTGGGTTATGTCATGCAGGTCCCGGAGGAGGAAAAATACCTCAACAGCAAGGCGGAGCTCGAAGCCATGATCATCGGTTTCCTGGGCGGCCGTGCGGCGGAGGAACTCAAATTTGACAGTGTCACGACCGGCGCCTCGAACGATATCGAGCGTGCGACGACCCTCGCCCGCAATATGGTCACCCAATATGGTATGAGTGACCGGTTCGGTCTCATGGGCCTGGCGACTGTCGAGAGCCAGTACCTGGAGGGCCGCACGGTCCTCAACTGCAGCGACGTCACTGCAGCCGCCGTGGATGAGGAGGTGCGCCGCATTCTGGAGACCAGCTATCAGGAGGCGAAGCGCATCCTTTCCGAAAATATGGATGCTCTCGATGTCATCGCCGAGTTCCTGATCCGGCAGGAGACCATCACCGGAAAAGAATTCATGAAGATGCTCGAGACGGTGCGCGCCGCGAGGAGAGGTTCCGACGGGGCCGCAGCTGAGGCATCCGATGGCCAGGCTGCGCCGGAAATAAAAGCAGCCGATGGCCAGGCCGCGCTGGAGATGGCAGGATCTTCTGCCATAGAGACAGACAACAGCAGAGGTGTGCCGGAGCCTGAGGCAGGCAGTAACGGGACTTCGCCGGAGGACGGATCTCCTGCCGCTGCGGCGGGCAAAGGCACGAACGAACGGGAACAGAAAAACAGTGCCCCGGATATTCACGCCTGGAATTTTTCCGGGCAGGAGCAGCAGGAGACCAGGCCTTCGGGAGATTCTGCCAAAAGGGGAAAGGGTTCCCGCGGCAAGTATTCCCAGGTCTCCCTGGAGGATCTTCACCTGTTTGACGAATAAGGCGGATGCAACCATTCTCCGGCGTTTTGCCGGAAGGGGCCGGGGCTGCTCCTGATCCACTACGGGACCTGCCCGCAATACACTTCGCAAAGCACCCGGGACCTGCCCGCGGTACACTTCGCAAAGCATCCGGGACCTGCCCGCGGTATACTTCGCAAAGCACCCGGAGCCCCTGTCCCCGGTACACTTTGCAGCTAAGTCATGAGGAAAGTGCATGGCGGATTTTTCTGAAGAACTAAAAAAACTCCCGGCCCGGCCGGGAGTCTATATCATGCATGACGCGCAGGACGCGATCATCTATGTGGGAAAAGCAGTAAACCTGCATAACCGGGTGCGGTCCTATTTCCGCAAGATCGTCGGACGGGGACCGCAGATCGACCGGATGGTGAAGCAGATCTCACGCTTTGAATATATCGTGACGGATTCGGAGCTGGAGGCTCTGATCCTGGAAAACAACCTGATCAAGGAGCATCGTCCCAAGTACAATACGATGCTGAAGGACGACAAGACCTATCCCTACATCAAGGTCACGGCGGCAGAGGACTACCCGCGCGTTCTGTTTTCCCGCCAGATGAAAAAGGACAGGGCCAAGTACTTCGGTCCTTTTTCCAGTTCACAGGCAGTGCGGCAGACGATCGAGCTGATCAACCGCATGTACGGGCTGCGGGACTGCAATCGGGTGCTGCCGCGGGATTTCGGAAAGGAGCGGCCGTGCCTGAATTTCCACATGGACCGCTGCTGCGGGCCGTGTACGGGAAATGTGCCGCCGGAAGAGTACAGGCAAAAGATCGATCTGGCCCTGGAGTTTTTGTCCGGAAACTATAAGCCGGTGGTCCGGGACCTGACGGGAAAAATGGAAAAGGCCTCGGAGGAGATGCGCTTCGAGGAGGCGATCCGCTGGCGGGACCTGCTGCAGAGCGTACAGCAGGTCGCCCAGAAGCAGAAGATGTCCGAGGGCGTCGGAGAAAACCGCGATATCCTCGGGATTGCCGTCGAAAAGGAAAATGCCGATGCGGACGGCGTCATACAGGTCTTTTTTGTCCGCGACGGAAAACTCATGGGACGGGAGCATCACTACATGACCCATGTGGGCGGGCAGCCCGAGGGCGCGATCCTGTCCGAATTCATCAAGCAGTTCTATGCGGCGACGCCCTTTGTGCCCAGGGAGATCTTTCTGTCGACGGAGCCGGAGGATCACGGGCTGCTCGAGGAGTGGCTCAGCGCCCGCCGGGGCAGCAGGGTGACGCTGTTCGTTCCGAAAAAAGGGAAAAAGGAAAAACTCGTCGAGCTGGCCGGCCAGAATGCCGCGCTGATCCTGCACAAGGACCGGGAGCGGCTGCGCCGGGAAGAGGGACGGACCATCGGGGCCGCCAAGGAGATCGCGGAGCTTCTGGGACTGCCGTCCGTGCGCAGGATGGAGGCCTACGATATCTCTGATATCAGCGGATTCGCCAACGTCGGTTCCATGGTCGTCTATGAGAACGGAAAACCCAAGCGAAGTGATTACAGGAAATTCCGGATCAAAACGGTGGCGGGACCCAATGATTACGCCTGTATGCGGGAGGTGCTCACCCGCCGCTTCCGGCACGGCATGGAAGAGCAGCGGGAGATGGAGGAGAAGAACCTGGACGCCGAACTGGGGAGCTTCACCCGTTTCCCCGACCTGATCATGATGGACGGCGGCAGGGGCCAGGTCAATATCGCCACCTCGGTCCTGGAGGAACTGGGCCTCGACATTCCGGTCTGCGGTATGGTCAAGGATGACAACCACCGCACCCGCGGGCTGTTTTTTCACAATGTCGAGCTGCCGATCGATACATCCGGCGAGGGGTTCAAGCTCATCACCCGCATTCAGGACGAGGCGCACCGCTTTGCGATCGAGTACCACCGGTCCCTGCGCGGGAAGGCGCAGGTCACTTCCCGGCTCGATGCCATTCCGGGCGTCGGGCCCGCCCGCAAAAAGGCCCTGATGCGGCATTTCAAGTCGATCGAGGACATTGCCTCGGCGACGCCGGAGGAGCTCGCCGCCATTCCGGAGATCCCCGCGCGCCAGGCGCAGGAGATCTGGGACTATTTTCATCAGACAGAAGCCGGCGGAGACGGCAAAGCTTAGTGATGAAAGGAGCACATTCTTCATCGCGCAGCATTCGTGACTACAGCCGGGGATAGCGCGCGCCGGATTTATGGATAAGGAACTGCAGCAGAATTAACTGTACAGATCATTTCGCGGCAGTTCCCAAGCCCGGGAGAAATATCTGGATGCGCCTGAGGACATCAAAATGCAGCTTACGATTAACGAGGAACCCCGCGCCCTGGTGGAGCGGGATTTTGCGGCGCACGCGGCGTCCGGCCGCGCCCAGGTGGAAGCCATGCGTCTGGGAACGGCGACCTATAAGGGAGTGCCGATCAAATTCGGGTATCTGCCGAAATATTTTACGGAAGAGGGCTTTCACAGGCTGAAGGAGGATCTGGAGCACACCTGGAGGATCCTGGTGCGTGTCATCGAGAGGTACCTGGAGGATCCGGCGTACCGGGCCCTGTTCGGGTTTCCCCGGGAACTGGAGGAGATGATCCTCCACCGTCCCGCCTACCGGACCCTCCTCCCTGTCTGCAGGCTGGACCTCTTTCTCAATGAGGAGACCGGAGACTTCAAGTTCTGTGAATTCAATGCAGATGGCAGCAGCGCGATGAACGAAAACGCGGAGCTGTACCGCACCTACCGGGATACCCTCCTGTACAGGGAGATGAATGCGCGCTACCGGCAGGAGGAATTCGAGCTTTTTGATTCCTGGGTGGAGACCTTCCTGCAGATCTACGGGGAGGCAGTGCGCGGAGAAGCCGGTGCGGCCGGCGGATCTGCGGGGCAGGACCAGGCCGGCTCCGGCGCAGGAGACGGAAACCGGATCAGGGGATCGGAAGATTCCGGCGCAGACCTGCGCCCGGCAGTGGCCGTCGTGGATTTTCTGGAAAAAGGTTCCTCGCAGGCGGAATTCGAGGCCTTTCGGGAAGCCTTTGAGAGGGCGGGATGTCCGGCATATGTCGCAGAGATCCGCGAGATGCGCTTCGAGGACGGACGTCTCCTGACCGGGGACGGGCATCCCGTCGATGCCGTGTACCGGCGGGCGGTGACTTCGGATATCCTGGCGCACCGGGAGGAGGTCCGGCCTTTTCTGGAAGCTGTACGCGGCCGGAAGGTGTGCCTGATCGGGGATTTCTGCACACAGGTCGTACATGACAAGGCCCTCTTCCGTGTCCTGCATGACCCCTGTACGGCATCTTTTCTTTCGAAAGAGGACGTCTCCTTCATCCAACGGCATGTGCCCTATACGGCTTTTCTGGACCGGGAGACGGCAGACCGGCCTGACGTCCGGATGGAGAGAGAAAAGTGGATCCTCAAGCCCCGTGATTCCTACGGGGCGCACGGGATCTATCCGGGCCGGCTCTGCAGCCGGGAGGAATGGGAAGCGCAGCTGCAGGCGCGCGCCGGGACGGACTATATCCTGCAGGAATTCGTACCGCCCTACAGGACGGAGAATATTTATTTCGGAAAGCAGGATCCGCGGTGGGAGTCCTTCAGCAACATGACAGGCGTGTACCTGTACGGAGGGCGGCTGGCCGGAATCTATTCCCGCGCCTCCGTGACGCCGATCATCTCCGTCGAAGGCGACGAGCACGAGATGACTTCGATCGTCCTGCGGAGGAAACAGCCGGTCTGATCCGGGAAGCGGTGCTATGCCCGGCAGAGGATCCGGTTCTGTGGCAGGATCGTGACAGTATATTGACAGTATATCGGCAGAGGGAAAGGGACAGGGTAGAGAGGCTATGTCGTTTATCAAAATGGAAGAAGTCGTTGAGAAGATGAACCTCCAGGTCCTCACGCCGGATATCGACTATTCGGGGATCAAAGTGCGGCAGACAGAGGTCAACCGCCCCGCACTAGAGCTGACGGGATATTTTGACCATTTCGCGGATGGCAGGATCCAGCTGATCGGACTGGTGGAACATTCCTATATCGACCAGATGAAGGAGGAGGACAAATATCGCGTCTTCGACAAGCTGTTCTCCCTGGATATCCCGGCTGTGATCTTTACGCGGGAGCTGCCGCCTGACGATCTGATCCTGGAGCTCGCCCGCAGGCACAATCTGCCCATGTTCCTGACCAAGCAGGCGACGAGCCCCTTTATGGCGGAGCTTCTGCGCTGGCTCAATGTGCGGCTGGCACCCTGTATCTCTATCCACGGGGTACTGGTGGACGTCTACGGGATCGGACTGCTGATCACGGGAGACAGCGGCGTCGGCAAGTCGGAGGCGGCTCTGGAACTGATCAAGCGCGGCCACCGCCTGGTCTCGGATGACGTGGTGGAGATCCGCAGGGTCAGTGAGGTGACGCTGCTCGGTACTGCGCCGGAGATCACCAAGCACTTTATCGAACTGCGGGGCATCGGCATCATCGACGTCAAGACTCTTTTCGGCGTCACGAGTGTCCGGGACAGCCAGAGCATCGATCTGGAGATCCATCTGGAGGAGTGGGACAGGAATCGTGAGTATGACCGTCTCGGCCTGGATGAAAATTACAACGAATATCTCGGCATCAATGTGATCTGCCACCGCGTACCTGTCCGTCCCGGAAGGAATGTGGCGATCATCTGTGAGTCCGCCGCGGCGAACCACCGCCAGAAGCTCATGGGCTACAATGCCGCGCAGGAACTGTATAAGCGCGTACAGAATAATTTTATGCGCAGGAGCACCGGAGAAGAAGAGGAGAACTAGAAGACCGTGATTCGACATACACTGCGGGAGGAACTCGCCAGGGTCCTTCCGCCGGAACAGGTACTATACGAAGAGCCGATGGACAGGCACTGCTCCTTTCGGACCGGAGGCGCTGCGGACGCCTTTGTCTGCGTACACACAGAGAAAGAGCTGATCGACCTGCTGGCCCTGCTCCGGGCGCAGGAAGAACCTTTTTTCCTGCTGGGAAAAGGGACCAATCTTCTGATCGGGGACGGGGGATACCGGGGGGTGATCGTGACGGCTGTGGAGCCGGCGCGGAGCGGACCGCCTGCACTGGCACAGATCAGCGTGGAGGGAAACCGGCTGAAAGCCGGCGCCGGCGCGACCCTGAAGGCGGCAGCGATGGCGGCTGTGGCAAACGGGCTTGCCGGTCTGGAATTTGCGGCCGGCATTCCGGGAACCGTCGGCGGGGGGCTTGTGATGAACGCGGGTGCCTACGACGGCGAGATGAAACAGGTGGTGCGGTCGGTGCGCCTTTTGATGCCGGACGGGCAGATCCGGATCTGTACAGGACCGGAGATGGAGTTCGGGTACAGGACCAGCATCCTGCGCCGGATCCCTGCCGTGGCGCTGGAGGCGGAGCTGGAGCTTTCCCCGGGAGATCCCGCTGCGATCGGAGCCCGGATCGCGGAGCTTGACAGGCAGCGCCGGGAGAAGCAGCCTCTGGAATATCCCAGTGCCGGCAGCACCTTCAAGCGGCCGGAGGGGCTTTTTGCGGGCAAGCTGATCATGGATGCCGGCCTGCGCGGGTACCGGGTCGGCGATGCGCAGGTCTCTGAAAAGCACTGCGGGTTTATCATCAACCGGGGCGGCGCGACCTCTGCGCAGATCCGGCAGCTGATCGAAGAGGTACAGGAGAAAGTATACGCGGATGCAGGCGTGCGTCTGGAGCGGGAAGTCATCTATCTGGGGGATTTCTGAGGCCCTGAAGGGGCACGGAGGAGGAGTATGCGGTTTGTCGTGGTGACAGGCATGAGCGGCGGCGGAAAAGCCACAGCCATCAAGATTCTGGAGGACGAGGGCTTTTACTGTGTGGACAATCTTCCGGTCCGCCTGATCGACAAGTTCATGGAACTGGTCTATAAGCCGGGGAGCAACGTGGACAAGGTCGTTCTGGGGCTGGATGTGCGGGCGGACAAGCCCTTCGTCTATGTGGAGGAGGTGCTGGCGGCCCTGCGCAGCCAGGGCTACTCCTATGAGATCCTCTTTATGGACGCCAGTGACGAGACGCTGATCCGGCGCTACAAGGAGACGAGAAGGGCCCATCCCTGTGCGCCCCAGGGCAGGGTGGAGGACGGGATCCGCAAGGAGCGGGAGATCCTCCGGCAGATCAAGTCCAAGGCGGATTACGTGTTTGATACCTCTTCGCTGCTGGTGCGGGAGCTCCGGGAGGAACTGATCCGGATCTTTGTCGATGACGAACAGTACAATTCGCTCATCGTCTCCGTCATGTCCTTCGGCTTTAAAAACGGGATCCCGCAGGACGCGGATCTTGTCTTTGACGTCCGTTTTCTTCCCAACCCGTTTTATATCGAAGACCTCAAGCCCCTGACCGGAAACGACCGGCCTGTCCGGGATTACCTGCTCTCTTTTCCGCAGACAGGGCAGTTCCGGACAATGCTTGCGGAAATGATCCGCTTCCTGCTTCCCTACTATGTGGAGGAGGGAAAAAACCAGCTGGTGATCGCCATCGGCTGCACCGGCGGGCAGCACCGCAGCGTGACCATGGCAAACTGCCTCTATGAAGATCTGAAGGGGCAGGGCAGTTACGGGCTCAAGCTCTACCACCGGGACGCGAAAAAGAAGACAAGACAGGATCTGTGACGCGCAGCGCGAAACGATCCGCGATATCGCTTCTGGTTTACCATCATGTGATCGATGCGGCACAGGGATCCCCTGCGGGTCCCGGCCGCGGCAGGCAGGCCTGCAGAAAGGAACGAGGCCATGTCCTTTTCCAGTGATCTCCGGGAGGAACTCGCGCGGACGCTGCCCCGGAGCAAAAAGGGGCAGGAGACATCCGCCGCGACGCTTCTGATCAATCTCTGCAGATTTTCCGGGGGCGAAAGCGGCGGCATTTTTCTGGTCACAGTTTCCGGAAACCGGGCGGCCCTCAAAAAGTGCTTTACATTAATACAGAAAACCGTTACTATTAGTCGGGATTTGTTGTTGAAAAAAAACGTCCCGCAGGCTCTTTCTTCCGATATCCTGCACTATCTGACGGGATTGCAGATCCTGGACAGGGAGGGAAGGATCCGGGACCTGGACGGGACACTGCCCCCTGCCATGCTGCGCGGCGCGCAGGCGAGGGACTATCTGCGGGAGATGTTTTTGTGTACCGGGTTTATGAGTGACCCGCAGCAGAGATATCATCTCGAGTTCCGGTGCTTCAGTGCTGCCCAGGCCGGCCAGCTCCGCGGGATACTCGGAGAACAGGGGATCCATGCAGGCCTCACGCTCCGCAAGCGGTACTTTGTCGTCTATCTGAAGGATTCGGAGGACATCGTAACGCTTCTGCAGCTGATGGGAGCAAATGTCACGCTGATGGCGACGGAAAATGCCCGCATCCTCAAGGACCTGCGCAATACGGTGAACCGCCGCGTCAACTGTGAAACGGCCAATATCGGAAAGACGGTCGAGACTGCCGCCCGTCAGATCGGGGAGATCCGGTATCTGCGCGGCAGCGGGATCCTGCAGACACTGCCTGCACCGCTCCGTGAGGCTGCGGATCTGCGGGAGAAACATCCGGGGGCCTCTCTTTCGGAACTGGGAGCGCTTGCGGTCCCGCCGGTCGGAAGGTCCGGTATGAACCACCGGCTGCGGAAACTTTCCGCGCTGGCGGAGAAAACGAGAGGGACAGAAAAGCAGACAGAAAAACAGACAGATCCTGAGGCGTAAGGGCACGAAACGGGCTGCGGACAAGGCAGTGTGCGAACGCCGGGGAGTGCGGCAGCTTTTTCGCATGTCGAATGCAGCTGCGGCAGGGAGGAAGCAAAAGCAGTCATGAACAGGGTTACGGCGGCACAGCCGCAGGATAGGAGTGTTGTATGCTGAGGAAATCGATCGTAATCAATCGCCCGCAGGGACTGGAAGCCCGTCCCATCGCGGAACTGGTACAGGTAGCGAGCAAATATGAGAGCCGCGTGTATCTGGAACATGGCAGGAGAAAAGTGAATGCCAAGAGTATTATGGGCATGATGTCTCTGGATGCTTCCGCAGGGGAGAGCGTTGAAGTGACGATCGATGGAAAAGACGAAGAGAATGCAATGGCTGAGATCGCCGCGTTTCTTTGTGCCGGCAGCATGACCCGTGCAGTTGTCTGATCTGCGCGGCCTGTAAACAGAATATAGAATGAGCAAAAACGCCCGGATCCGCATGGACTCCGGGCGCTTTTTATTCATCGAGCAAGACTCGCGGGCGGGTCCTGCATCTCATCCTTTTACCCATTAAGAGGGAAATCACCCCTGAAAAGGGAGGATGCCAGGTACAGGAGTACCTGGCATAGTTATGAAAAAGTTATTCGTAAGCCTGCTGCATTGGCGACGATTTAAGCTGTGCATTATCTGCTGTTCAGCTTATGGACAAAGTATAAAAATCAAAAATGGACGCAGAATGAGAATCAATTAAAGAATCGTTAAATAAAATATGAACAAATTTTTAACACGGCCTTTTTGACATGGCGCTTTTATGACACGGGCGCCGGGGCGGAGCGTCTATTCTGCTCTTTACATTCATAAGGCTTTCTCGCTATAATTGAGTCTATGCTGAAAAAAATCTGTTTTATACTGAAGCCGCACAGTCCTGCGGAAGCGGGAGAAGCGCAGAGGGCGCTCCGGGTATTCCCGCGGATGGGGCTGTCGGGAGAGATCTGCCGCAGAGAGCCTGCAGACAGGGTGGGGACGCTCTGTCTGTGTGAGGACGGGGAAACCCTGCATATGCTCCGCGCGAAGGGATTCTGTGCCGCCGGGTATTCCCATGCGGGAAATGCGGGCGAGCGTTTTGACGGTGCTTCCTACGTTGTGCAGGAACCGGACCTTGTGGATGCGGACAGCTATGAAAAAATCTACCAGCGGGAGGCAGGCCTTCCCTGGACGATCCTGGAGACCCGCCGCTGTCTGGTAAGGGAATTCGTGGAGGAGGATCTGGAATCTCTGTACGGGCTTTATGACCCGGAGGCATGCCGGTTCCTGGAGCCTCCCTCCCCCGACCGGGAGAGGGAGCGCGCGATCCTGCGGGCCTATATAGACCGCATCTACGGCCTGTATGGCTTCGGGCACTGGGCGGTGCTGCTCAAAGCGGAGGCGGGACAGGAAAACGCCGACCTTGTTTTAGCCGGCCGCGTCGGATTCTCCGCGCTCACGGCAGGGCAGGAACAGGAACTTCTCCGTCTGGGGGTACCGGTCCGGCCGGATGCCGACTTCGGTTTTTTGATCGGACAAAAATGGCGCGGAACCGGCCTGGCCATGGAGGTCTGTGAAGCCCTCCTGGACTATGGCTTTTCCCGGCTCGGCTTTTCATCCGTGCGGGCGGATGCACACAGGGACAATGGTGCTTCGCAGCGGCTTCTCCAAAAGCTTGGTTTTTCCCCTGTCGGAGAGGGAGAGGGAGAAAAGCGGGTTTATATCCTGACTGGCTCGTCCTGACAGCTTCTGGTTGACGGCTTCGCTTTGACGGGTACACGTTTCCGGTTTCTGTTTGACAGTTTCACTTTGACAGTTTCTGTTTGGCGGTTTTTTCTTTGACAGGTTCATTTCGATAGATTCTGCCCGGCAGTTTCTATCAGACAGGTCCTTTCAGAAAGTTTCCATAAGAGGAGGAACAGGTTCATGATCAATCAACATTTTCTTTCCATGCTGGGCAATAAAAATGTCATCCGGGAGCTCTCGGAGTACGCGACTGCGCGAGGACAGGAGATCGGGTATGAAAATGTATTCGATTTCAGTCTGGGCAACCCTTCGGTGCCCGCACCTGACAGCTACAGGGATGTATCCATCCGCCTGCTGCAGGAGGTGGAGCCGCTGAAGCTCCACGGCTATAACCCGACACTCGGCGATCCCAGGGTCAAGGGAAAAGTCGCGGCTTCCCTGAAGGCCCGCTTCGGGCTCCCCTATGAGCCCGGACATATCTTCCCGACGGCCGGCGCAGCGGGTGCGATCGCCCATGCCCTGCGCTGTGTGGTCTGCCCGGGAGAAGAAGTGATCGTATTTGCGCCGTATTTCTCCGAATATAATCCCTATATCGAGGGGACGGGCGGGAAGATCCGCTTCGTGCCGATCAAGATGGATGATTTTCAGCCGAATTTTGAGGCGGCGGAGGAGATCTTTAACGAGAAGACAGCGGCGGTCCTGATCAACTCCCCCAACAACCCTTCCGGCGTGGTCTATCCGGAGGAGACGCTGCAGAAGCTGGCGGACCTGCTGACGAGGAAGTCGGCCGAGGTGGGACACACGATCTTCCTGATCTCCGACGAGCCTTACCGGGAGATCGTTTTTGACGGGAAAAAGCAGGCTTATCCGGCCAAGTATTATCCGCACACCCTGACCTGCTATTCCTTCTCCAAGTCGCTCTCCCTTCCCGGAGAACGAATCGGCTATGTGGCAGTCAATCCGGCCTGTGAACAGGCGGACAAGATGGTGCCCATGATGGGGCAGATCTCCCGCGGACTGGGCCACAACTGCCCTTCCTCGCTTCCGATGCTCGCATCGGCCTACTGCCTGGAGGATACATCGGATCTCTCTGTCTATGAGACCAATATGAACCTGCTCTACGATACCTTTACAGAGCTTGGATTTACAGTTCCGCGTCCGGGCGGCACCTTCTATATCATGCCGAAGGCGCTGGAGGAGGATGCGGTCGCCTTCTGCAAAAAGGCGCTGAAGTACGATCTGGTCTTCGTTCCGGGAGACGGATTCTGCGCACCGGGCTTTTTCCGCGTCGCCTACTGCCTGGATACGGAGAAGGTGAAGCGCTCGCTCCCTTCCATCCGCCGCTTTGTGGAGACCGAGTATCCGGACAGGTGAGAACACGCGGGACAGGATGGCGCCGCCGGGAAGAGGGGTGCATCATTGCGAAAAGGGGTGCGCCGCACTGAGAAGGAGGGCACCATTGCAAAATGGGGTGTGCCGCTGTGAAAAGGATGGCACCATTGCGAAAAGGGGTGCGCCGCCGGGAAGAGGGGTGCCCCATCGTGAAGAGAAGTGTGTCTGAGAGGAGTAGCTTTACCTATGGTTGAACTGTTAAAAGCGGCGCTGTTCGGTGTCGTGGAGGGGATCACGGAGTGGCTTCCGGTCAGCAGTACCGGGCACATGATCCTGCTCGATGAATTTGTGTCCATGCACATGTCGGCCATGTTCATGAAGATGTTTATGGTCGTGATCCAGCTCGGCGCGATCCTGGCGGTCGTGCTCCTGTACTGGAAGACCATCTGGCCTTTCCGCAGAGATCCCGGGACGGGAAAGATCTCGGTGGACCGGGACACGATCATGCTCTGGTGCAGGGTCGTCGTGGCCTGTCTCCCCGCCGCTGTTGTCGGGATCCTCGCCGACGACTGGCTGGATGTCCATTTCCGGAACTGGCAGGTGGTGTCGGTCATGCTCATCCTGGTCGGTATTGCCTTCATCGTGATCGAAAACCGCAATGCAGGAAAAAAGCCTGTCACGAAGCGGCTGCGCGATATCACCTTCCGGGAGGCGGTCATCGTGGGGCTTTTCCAGCTGATCGCGGCGATCTTTCCGGGGACATCCCGGTCCGGAGCGACGATCCTGGGCGGGATCATGATCGAGATCGCCCGTCCGGTGGCGGCGCAGTTCACATTTATCCTTGCGATCCCGGTCATGCTCGGCGCGAGTCTTCTGAAGATCGTCAAGTACGGGCTTGCCTTTTCCGGGATGGAGCTGGCGGTCCTTTTTACGGGTATGCTGGTCGCTTTTCTGGTGTCCGTCCTCGTGATCCGCTTCATCATGAATTATATCCGTACCCATGACTTCCGGATCTTCGGGTGGTACAGGATCATCCTGGGCCTGGTCGTCATCCTTTATTTTGCCCTGATCAGGCGATAGGCCGCATATGCAGCCGGTATTATCCGGTATTGATCGCGGGTGCGGCATCGTTTCGTACATTTTTTTGTAAAAAAAAACAGTGCAATTACAAACTTGCAGTACTGTCTTTGTTGTTTTGTGGTACAATATATTGCAATGACCTGCTGTTCTCTCAGGGAGCGGCGGAGACGGTCCTGCCCCTCCTGCCGGGAGTGCGGGTCCGGTTCTGCTTCTCTTTCGGGAGCGGCTGATCGGCAGACGAAAAGATATTCAGTACAGGAGGAAGTTATGGCAAGCAATAGGAAGAGGAGAGGCAGCGGAAGACCTTCACAGGAAGAGAGGGACTTCACAAATGAGCGCAGCGCGCGCGCTATGGCCCGTGCAAAGCAGAAGAAGGAAGACAGGCAGAATCTGCTCCTTCTGGTCGGCGTCATCGCGGTACTTGCGGTCGTCGGCATCGTGATCTGGTTCACATCCGGCGGCAAGGGCGATGAGGAGACTGTGGCGGCAGCCGCAACGGATGTCGAGGCTGTAGCGGCGGCAGACGCAGAGGAGACTCCGGATGAGGAGGAAGCTGTAGTCGAGGAGCCTGTGGAAGAGGAAGCGGCCGTCGAGGAAGAGGCTGCGCCCGCAGAAGAAGCTGCGCCCGCGGAAGAAGCGGAGGAGGTCCAGGAGCTCGAGGCATCTGAGGAAGGTACAGAAGAAGCTGTTCCTGCCGAGGAGGAAGAGGCTGTGACTGAAGTGCCTGTAGAAGAAGAGGCAGAGCCCGTTGCCGAGGAAGGCGCGGAAGAGGAAGCTGTCCAGGAGCCTGCAGCAGGCGAGACCACTTCCACGACGGTTCTCGATGCCGGCACCATCTATGCGATCGAGAATCCCATGACTCTCTATCAGGAAGCTTCTGCTGATTCTGCAGCAGTGATGGATCTGACACCCGGCTGGAGTGTTGCGATCGAGAATGCTGCAGAGGCAGGCAACGGCTGGCACTATGTCTCCGTATGGCTTGGCGGTGCGCCGACTTACGGATATATCCAGATTCCCTGAGACGGGCACTGAATGATAGAACAGATCCTGAGGGCCGCAGCGCAAGGCGGCGGCAGAGAGCAGGATCGGGAAAAGACAGGGGAAGGAACCGGCACAGGGAGATCCTGTGCCGGTTTTTATTCTTCATCGCGCAATACCTGTGGCTTCAGTCGTGGGGTACGCGTGTAAGACGGGAAAACTCGCTTCACCGTGGGGACAATCCCGCGATGAAGAACTAACGCTCCGCAACAAACCAAAGGTTTGCCGGATGCGCACTGTATAAGACCCGGACACAGTGGAGGAGCAGATGGAGAACCTGCCTGTTTTTATATGTGAAAGCATATTGCTGGGGGTGGGCCTGGCGATGGATGCCTTTTCCATCTCGATGGCCAACGGGCTGCAGGATCCGCAGATGAGCAGAAAGAGAATGGGGATCATCGCGGGTGCTTTTGCCTGGTTCCAGTTCCTGATGCCTATGATCGGCTGGGTCTGCGTCCACACGATCTCCGAGCGTTTTACCGCCTTTCAGAAGGCCGTCCCCTGGATCGCATTTATCCTGCTTGCCGGCATTGGCGGAAAAATGCTCCTGGAAGGGATCAGGGGCAGCGGGAGTGAACAGAGCGGGCAGGAAAGCAGAGAAGTTTCCGACAGGAAAGTATGTCCCGACGCCGGCCCTGACAGAGTTCCTGCTGAAAAGAAAACACCGGAAGCCGTCAGGCTTACCGGGGCGGTCCTGCTGCTGCAGGCGATCGCAACTTCGATCGACGCGCTTTCCGTCGGCTTTACGATCGCCATGTACAGCGCATTGGAGGCCTTTGCCGCCTCGGTCCTCATAGCGGTGACGACCTTTGTGATCTGTCTGGGCGGGATCCGGATCGGAAGACATTTCGGGCTGCGCCTGGCGGACAGGGCGTCGATCCTCGGGGGAACGATCCTGGTGCTGATCGGGTGCAGGATCCTTTTCGGCGGAGGATTCTGAACTTTATAGAATGATTCATAAGTGGTACGATGAGGTACAACAATGAGCGGTGTGCCCCGGACTGCGGCACACAAAAGAATGGGGAGGAAGTTATGGCAGAAGAAAAAATGGAAACGAACGACAGCATGGTCTGGGATAAGTTCAAAGAGATGATGGAGAACAAGGAGGTCTTCACTGTCCAGATCCTGGAGACAGTCAAGGCCGGTGTAGTGACCTATGTTGAAGGCGTCCGCGCCTTTATCCCTGCTTCACAGCTCTCGGATGCCTATGTGGAGGATACATCCGAGTGGCTCGACAAAGATGTGGATGTCAGGATCATCACCTGCGATCCGGAAAAGAAGCGTCTCGTCCTGTCCGGCAGAGAGGTCGCCCGCGACCGCAAGAGAGAAGAGCGCAGGCGCCGCATTGACGCGATGCAGCCCGGTACTGTCCTCGAGGGCACCGTACAGACTATCAAGCCCTACGGAGCATTCGTGGATCTCGGAGACGGCATCGACGGTCTGGTCCACATTTCCCAGATGAGCGTGAAGCGCGTCAACGACCCGGCCGAAGTCGTCAAAGAGGGGGAAAAGGTCAAGGTCAAGATCATCAGGGTCGCTGACGGCAAGATCAGCCTCAGCATGAAGGCCCTCGAGGATGCCCCCGTCCAGGAGAAGGAAGAGTCCGTGGATGTCTCCCTCTACACCACAAAAGAGAATGCCACAACCAGCCTCGCAGACCTTCTCAAGGGCTTTAAGTTCGACTGAGGGTGTCAATGGGCGTGTCAATGGGGACGGTTCTTTTTGACACTTTCTGCCCCGGTGTCAACGTGCCGGTGGAGACGGTTCTCCCTGATTACACCGGGTGAGCTGTATAAACGATGAAAAAGCGGGACTCTGCAGGGAGCAGAGATCCCGTTTTTTATTGTTAATGGGGGTGTCAATGGGTGTCAATGGGGACGGTTCTTTCTGACACCTTTAGACATGCTTTTCTTATTACAGAAGATGTGCTATACTGGGAGCAATCCAACATATGTTCGACTATGCGCAGGAGGGCGCATACCCCGGACCTGTTTTTGCCGGGGTTGCCTGAAGACTGCGGAGGTCAGAGAAAAGAGAATGCGGACAGAGGTGTCAAAAAGAACCGTCCCCTTTGACAGGTTCCCTTTGACAGGTTTTCCCTGCAGCCTGCGGAGGTCAGAGAAAAGAGAATGCCGGCAGGGGTGTCAAAAAGAACCGTCCCTTTTGACACTCCGGGAAGGAATCACATGGATCATTTTGTATTACATTCAGAATATGCGCCGACCGGCGACCAGCCGCAGGCGATCGAGGAGCTGGTGAAGGGCTTTAAAGAGGGAAACCAGTTTGAGACCCTGCTGGGCGTGACTGGTTCGGGCAAGACCTTTACCATGGCCAATGTCATCCAGGCCCTCAACAAGCCCACGCTGATCATTTCCCACAATAAGACGCTGGCGGGCCAGCTCTACGGCGAGATGAAGGAGTTTTTCCCCGAGAACGCGGTGGAATACTTCGTGTCCTATTACGACTACTACCAGCCGGAGGCCTATATCCCCCAGAGCGACACCTATATCGCCAAGGACTCCATGATCAACGATGAGATCGACAAGCTCCGCCTGTCGGCGACGGCCTCTCTGGCAGAGCGCCGGGACGTGATCGTCGTGGCCTCGGTCTCCTGTATCTATGGCCTGGGCAGTCCCGACGAGTTCAAGGGCATGTCCATCTCTCTCCGGCCCGGCATGGAGAAGGACCGGGACGAGGTCCTGCAGGAGCTGGTGGCGATCCAGTACACCCGCAACGACATGGCCCTGGAGCGGACCAACTTCCGGGTCCGGGGCGACACCATTGAGATCTTCCCCGCCCAGGGGAGTGACTTTATCCTCCGCGTCGAGTGGTTCGGGGACGAGATCGACCGTATCTGCGAGGTCGACCAGCTGACCGGCCGGGTCCACCGCCAGCTGGAGCACGTCATGATCTACCCGGCCTCCCACTACGTCGTCCCCCAGGAGAAGATCAACGCCGCCTGTGACAACATCGAGGAGGAGCTGCGCGCACGCGTCAAATATTTCAAGGGCGAGGACATGCTCCTGGAGGCCCAGCGCATCGCCGAGCGGACCAATTTCGACGTCGAAATGATGCGGGAGACCGGCTTCTGCTCCGGCATTGAGAACTATTCCCGCCACCTGAACTTCATGAAGGAGGGCGAGCCGCCCATGACCCTCATGGACTTCTACGACAACGATTTTCTCATCATCATCGACGAGTCCCACATGACGATTCCCCAGATCGGGGCCATGTACCGCGGCGACCGGTCCAGAAAGGAGACCCTGGTCCGCTACGGCTTCCGTCTGCCCTCGGCCCTGGATAACCGCCCCCTGGAGTTCTCGGAGTTTGAGACCCACATCGACCAGATGCTCTTCGTCTCCGCGACCCCCGGGCCCTACGAGGAGGAACACGAGCTCCTCCGGACCGAGCAGGTCATCCGGCCCACCGGTCTCCTGGACCCCGAGATCGACGTCCGCCCCGTCGAGGGCCAGATCGACGACCTGATCGGTGAGATCCGCAGGGAGACCGACCGGAAAAACAAGGTCCTGGTCACCACCCTGACCAAAAAAATGGCCGAGGACCTGACCGACTACCTGGCCGAAGCCGGGATCCGGGTCAAATACCTCCACTCCGACATCGACACCCTGGAACGGAGCCAGATCATCCGCGACATGCGGCTGGATGTCTTTGACGTCCTGGTCGGCATCAACCTCCTGCGCGAGGGCCTGGACATCCCCGAGATCGCCCTGGTCGCCATCCTGGACGCCGACAAGGAGGGGTTCCTCCGGTCCGAGACTTCCCTGATCCAGACCATCGGCCG
>JAFWDM010000077.1 GCA_017513005.1 Lachnospiraceae bacterium | reverse complement strand
CGGTATGCATACCGTCAAAGCATTATATGGTGGATCTCTCCGGGCGCGTGGCAGAGATCAGGAAGATGGTGGATGCCGGCGAATATTTCACGATAAACCGCGCCAGACAGTATGGAAAAACGACGACTATAACTGCATTGACAGAGAACCTGTCTGCAGAGTATGAAGTGATCAGTCTGAGTTTTGAGGGAATCGGAAAAGCCGGATTTAAGGATGAGCAGTCATTTGTCAGGGCATTCTGCAGAAAACTCAAACGGGAGTACCGCTCCGGGCTCTATATTCCGGACACGATACAGGCTTACATAGAGGACTTTCTTGCCAGAAAAGAGGACAGGGCGGAACTGGACGAACTCTTTGACGTCCTGCTGGACTGGTGCCGGGAATCCGAAAAGAAACTGGTCCTGATCATTGATGAAGTGGACAGCGCGACAAACAACCAGGTTTTTCTTGATTTTCTGGCGGGCCTGAGGGATGGATACATTAACAGGGACACGAAGGGGGCGCCTGCATTCCATTCCGTGATCCTGGCCGGCGTCACAGATGTAAAGCATCTCAGAGAAAAAATCAGAGAAGAAGACCAGCACAAGGTCAACAGCCCCTGGAACATCGCGGCGGACTTTGACATCGACATGAGCCTTTCGGAGGACGGTATCCGGGGGATGCTGGACGAATATGAGGCTGACCACAGCACGGGTATGGATACAGCCCTGATCGCGAAACAGATCCGGGAATATACAAACGGCTATCCCTTCCTGGTGAGCCGGATCTGTCAGCTGATCGACACAAAGCTGGTCCCGGAGACATTCCGGACCCTTTCCCTGGCCTGGACATCCTATGGTGTGGACGAGGCCGTAAAGCGCATCCTGCAGGAGGACAATACCTTCTTCGAGTCTGTGATGGGAAAGCTGATCAACTACCCGGAACTGAAAAGAGACCTCCGCAATATACTGATGCGCGGGGAAACGCTGGCCTATTTGCCCGACGATGAAGCCCAGAAGCAGCTCCGGATGTATGGATTTATCGTCAATGATCACAATACAGTGGCGATCTCAAACAGAATATTCGAGATGCGCCTTTACAATTATTTCATTGGTGAAAGCGACAGGAATAATGACCTGAAGCAGCTGGCAGCAGCCAGCCGGACTGCCTTTGTGGACGCTGATGGCCGGCTCGACCTCCGCACCATCATGGATCATTTCATCACGGAACATAACCGCATCCATAAAGACAGCACGAAAAAATTCCTCGAAGAGGAGGGACGAGAGCGCTTTTTGACCTACCTGTCCCCTATTATCAACGGAACAGGCACCTACAGCATAGAAGAACAGACCAGAGATCATTCCCGTATGGATGTCGTGATCCACTATCTGGGAAGACGGTATATCATCGAACTCAAAATCTGGCGGGGAGAACGCTATAACGAAAAGGGAGAGAAGCAGATCGCCGGTTACCTCGACTACTGGGGACTGGACACAGGCTATATGCTGAGCTTCAATTTCAACAAAAACAAGGAGCCCGGCGTGTACCGGGTAAAGGTCGGAGACAAGACCCTTTTTGAGGGGATTGCATAAGGCGGATCAGGGCTGCTGAGACGATAGAAGCCCATACTTGCATTCAAACGGCAGGATTCTGTGTTGACAGTCGAGGCTTTTGTTGGCGGCTTTTCTGGTCGAAATAAAGAGCATGTCCATTCGTAAAAGGTAAAAATGAGGATACTGCGTGAAGAAAGAAGACATAGATTCCGGCACCCCTTCCCTCTATGAGTGGCAGAGGGAATGCCTGGCCGCCTGGGAGCAGCATGGCCGGCATGGTATCGTCCATGTCGTGACGGGCGCCGGTAAGACTTTCCTGGCTCTTGCCGCGATCGAAAGGACCAGGCGTGAGTATCCGGACCTCATGGTCCGGATCGTGGTCCCGACGATCCCGCTCGCCCGCCAGTGGGAGACAGAACTGCTCCACCATATCGGCCCGGAAGCCTGGCGTCCGGGCTTTTTTGGCGGCGGCGCAAGAGACGATCCTGACCGACACGTCATGATCTATGTTATCAATTCCGCTCGAGACTCCCTGGCCGGCCATATCCGTCGGGATCTTGCCCTGCAGAAACACGTCCTTCTCATCTGCGATGAGTGCCATCACTACCAGAGCAGGGAAAACCGGAAAATTTTCAGCTTTCTGCGTACTGCCAGCCGCAATTCTGTACCCGATACATGCAGAAGAGCTGTGAAAATCCCGGAGGCTCCTGTGCCGGACCCTGTTGTACATGAACCAGGCTTGGCAGAAGCCCTTGCGCCAAACTATGCTGTACGTGAACCCGGCACGGTGGAAGCCCCTGTACCGGACCCCACTGTGTGCGAACCCGGCCCGGCAGCATCCTCGCCTGCGCCCCTCTGCTTCACCCTGGGCCTTTCGGCCACCCCCTTCGGCACCCCGGACGACTCCATCCTCATCCGGTCTCTGGGTCCCGAGATCTACCGCTACGGATTTGATACTGCCGTCCGCGAAGGCATCATTTCACCCTTCACTGTCTGCGAAGTATCGGTATCCTTCTTTGCCGACGAAATGGATGCCTATGCGTTGCTCACGGAGAAGATCCGACAGGTTCTGGCCCGTCTCTTCGCAGCCTATCCGAAACTGAAGGGGATGGGGGAACGCGAATTTCTGCGGGCTGTGACCAGGATCGCCCGCGAGTCCGACATGGATCCGGAGGAACCCGCCACCGCCTTTTTACTCCTCACCTATCAGCGCAAAGAGATCAGCAGCCTGGCCAGGGCCCGCACCGCCTGCTGTCTGTCCCTTCTGGAAAGACTTTTTTCCGAAGACAGGATCCTGATCTTCTGCGAACGCATCAGCCAAGCGGAGGACACTGCTGCACAGATCCGCCGCCGCTTCGGCAATATCTGTGGCATCTACCACTCTGAAATGGACCGGGAAGCCCGTACCAGAGTCCTGACGGAATTCCGCGAAAACCGCGTCCGGGTCCTGGTCAGCTGCTGCTGCCTCGACGAGGGCATCGACGTCCCGGACGCAAACATCGGGATCGTCATGAGCTCCACAGCCGTCGAGCGCCAGCGCATCCAGCGCCTGGGCCGCGTGATCCGCAGAGCCCCCGGTAAAGCTGCTGCCTGTCTCTATTACATCTACATTCGGGAATCCACCGATGACGCCGCCTTTCTGCCCGACCTGGAGGAGTGCGAGACTTTCCGCCTCCGCTACTATCCCGCGGAGGACGATTTCGCCAATGACCTCTACGAATATGTAGGCGCCTGCCTGGTCCGCAGCGCCCGCAGCCGTGCCTACTCCCCGGAACGCATGGACGAACTCCGTGCCTGCCTGACCCAGGGTCTCACCCGGGCGGATTACCTCCTGACGGAAAAGGAACAGACGGCCCGCGTCAGAAAGGCAGACACTACCCATCTGCGAAACTACTGGAGGATCATGAGACGCGTCGGCACCGAATTTCGAGAAAAGGACAAACCGTAGCTTTGTCAGCAGGACGAAAAAGCCTGAACCATCTCCAGGATAAAAAATCTGCAATATCTTATGAATGAAAAAGCTTGCAATCCCGCCGGAAATAGAGAACAATGAGAAAACCGGGGATACCTGATCCCCGGATCACCGATCTTACTACCAAGGAGGAACCCCGCCATGCAGAATTATGAAGATCTTTACAATACCCTGCAGCCCATGGAAAAAGCGCTCAAGGACTCGGCTGCTGCCGTCACGCGCCTCCAGAAGGCCCATTCAGAAAAACACCGATAGCGGCAACCTGACAGAGGTCAGAAAGAGCCTTGAAGCCCTGACAGAGGCTGCCGCCCTCCTGCAGGACCGCATATCCGAGACCGCTTCAGCTGTTGACGCTTTCGATACAAAGACCTATTTTGCCGACGGAGATTTTACCAGACAGCTCCTGGAGTCCTGCGCCGACAAGGGCGTCGATGTCCGCGGCGAGACCGGCGTCTACGAGATGTTCCCCTTCCGCGTCCGCATCACCGGTGACGGTGAGAGCGAAGGCGAAGTCTACATCAACCGCAAGAAACTCCCCAGCTTTCGTCCCTCCTTCGTCGCGGAGACCATCCGTGCCGGCCAGGAGAAGCTCTATAGGGCCAATTTCAACGAGGCGACCTTTATGACGGAACTCGCCGACGCCTACGAGACCGCCTGCCTCCGCTCCGGTGCCCGCATAGGCAGTACCCAGAGCCTGGACAAGATCTACAAATACCTGGCCCCCACATCCCGCGCCCGCAAGGAGTATGACAAACAGTCCTACGCCTTTGACCTGGCCCGCCTCTACGAGAAGGGAACCGACGCATGGATCTCCAAAGCCGGAAAACGCTACTATTTCGGCACCAGCCGCGACGGCAGGACCGGCATCCGCGTCCTGAGCTCTACCGGCGTCGAATCCTACATCAATACCCTGAAAATGGTGGTCGAGAACTGACCGGAGCCTACCAGTTTGAAAAATCGTATATGTTTGCAGATGGAAAGAGGATAGGATCAGTTATGGTAGAACAATATACATTTTCAAGCCAGGACCTGGACCGGCTGGTTCACGGCACTGCGCCCGGGCGGGGCAGGCTTCTGGATGAGATCACGGTCGGCCTGGACCCGCTGACGGACTTCCTGGACACCCATTACCTGGAAGATTACATTCCCCGGGGCGGAAGCAAGATCAAGTTCGTCACCGGCCGCAGCGGCAGCGGCAAGACCCACTTCTCTCAGAGAATGCAGGAGGATGCTTCGGACAAGGGCTACATCATCGTCTCCTTCTCCGCCAGGGATGTCTGGCTCCATGATTTTCGTGAGATCTACCTGGAGATCCTGCGCCAGTGCGATATCGAGCACATCCTCCAGGGCTGCGCGGACCAGATCATCCGAGAACTCGGCTACGACCCCGCACAGATCAGCAGCCCCGGGCAGATCAGCAGTTCCGGGCAGACCAGTGTCCCCGGGCAGATCAGCAGCCCAGGGCAGACCGATGATCATGCGAAAAACACCGTCTCCTTAGAGTTGGATCAATCGGGACAGGCCAGAGAAGCTATGCAAGGCGGTCAGCCAATGCATATCGGCCAACTAATGCAAGGCGGTCAGCCAATGCATATCGGCCAACCAATGCAAGGCGATCAGCTAATGCATACCGGCCAATCAATGCATACCAGCCAACCCCTGAGCGCAGGCGCTTCCGGCTCCCGGAGAACCTTCATGGACTTCCTCTCCGAGCGCGGAGAGGCAGATCCCATCTCCCGGGGTGAGATCCGGACTGCCCTGCGCACCATGTTCACCAGAAATCCCCTGCTGGATAATAACTTTGCCTGCTGCTGTTCGATCCTGACCGGCGGGATCCTGGGACATCCCGTTCTCGAACCCGCGAGCCGTGACCTCGTGCTCGCTTTTTTGCACGGGGATAAGACGGTCAAACTCTCCCAACTGCGCGCCCTGGGCCTGTCGCCCTCCCGGATCACCAAATACAATGCCCGCCATCTCCTCCGGTCTCTGGCGGAGGTCGTCCATCTGGCCGGCTACGCAGGTATCCTGATCACGGTAGATGACCTGGAGATGCTCATGAACCGTGCCGCCGGCAGTGTCATGCGCTACACCAAACTCCGCCGCAATGACGCCTACGAGAGCATCCGCCAGCTGATCGACGACATCGATAACATGCACTATGTTCTCTTTCTTTTTTGCTTTGACCGGGAACTCATGGACAACGAAAACGTCGGTTTCAAGACCTACCAGGCTCTTTGGATGCGGATTCAGAACGAGGTCGTCAGCACTCGCTTCAACCGCTTTGCCGACATCCTCGATCTCGACCGCTACGCGGACGCCTTCTACACGCAGGAGGTTCTTCTGGAAATGTCCGCCCGTCTGGCCCGGATCCTCTCTGAAAACGGAATCCCTGCGGCCCCGCTGACCCCGGACGACATTGCCGGACTGACCGATCGCGCCGGATACGGCGGTATCGGCATCCCCTATATGGTTGGCCGCGCCGTCCTCGCCGCCGGCAAAGCTGCCTCGGAGGAGCAGGAGATGCGGAAGACACAGGAGACGCTGGAAGGACAGGTGATGCAGGAGGTAGATGAGGCAGGCCGGATATATCAGTCATATCGGGGGCATAAGCCACAGGTGATGAAGGGGGTATATGAGGCACGCCAGATACACCAGCCACAAGAATCACAGGAGGGCACAGACCATGAATGAGAACAACAGACGGCCTGAAGCCGGCGCACAGATGGATTTCAATGCCCGCCACGTCATCGAAGCCCTTCGAAGCGGCGTTCCCTCGAGGGCCGTCGGCGAATACTTTTCCGAGGCTCGTCCCGCCATGCTCCGCCGCATCCAGGACCGCATGGAAACTGTTCGTGAGACCGGAAGGTCCGGCGGCATGATCTTCACCGGGCGCTACGGCGAGGGCAAGACCCACTTGCTCAACACCGCCTTCAACATGGCTTCCGCAGAGAACATGGTCGTCTCCTTTGTCTCTCTCGGCAAAGAGACCCCTGTAGACAAGCCCTATCTCCTTTATCCCAAGATTGTCGCCAACACCTATCTGCCCGGCGCTGCCCAGCCCGGTTTTCGCCAGAAGCTGGAGGACCTGACCCAGGGCAGCAGCATCTCTGGCGAACTCCTGGCCTACGCGGCCAAAGAACTGAAAACTGACAAGCTCTATTTCCTCCTCAAAGCCTTCCTTGGCACCCAGGAGGAGGATGAACGTTATGCCTTTCTGGCCGATCTGGAGGGCGACTTCACGACTGGCCAGACCATCAAACGCAGCTACCGCCGGATTACCGGGTCTGTAGCGAAATTCAATCAGAATTTCAGCAAGACAAAGCACGGCTTCGACTATTTCTGTTTCCTCAGCCACCTCTTCCGCCAGTTGGGCTATGCCGGCTGGGTCCTCCTCTTTGACGAGGCGGAACTCATTGGAGGAATGGGCAAAAAGGCCCGTGCCAAAAGCTACGTGGAGATTCAGCGCTTTCTCAGGCCCTCACCGAAGCTGGAGGGAGTATTCTCCCTATTTGCCTTCAGCTCCTCTTACGTCGAGGACGTGATCGATAAGAAGAAGGAAGAAGAGAACATACAGACCACTTACGCTGAGGACCCCGACGCCCTCACGGCGGCCACAGCCACCGTCAACGCCATCCTGAATGCCCCGGAGCTGGCACCCCTCACCAAAGACGAGATCCTCCAGGTCCTCCTCAGCATCCAGGAATTCCACGGCCGCGCCTACGGATGGACTCCCGACGTTTCCGCCGAAGCCATCTACGATGCTACCGAAGCCGGCGGCTACCTCCTCCGGACCAAGATCCGGGTCGCGATCGAATTCTTTGACCAGCTCTACCAGTACGGCGAAGCCGGCAGGACCCGTATCACCGAACTGGGCCGCGAGTCCTTCGAAGAGGACGACACCCCGGAACTGGAGGACGCGGAGGAACTGTGAGATGCGCTCATTTTCCTGCTTCTGGCTGAGTCATAGGATTTTGGCGGCAGCTCCCTGCCGCTATCCCATAAGGTACATCGCAAGCGCCGGACCAAAAGCTTCCGGCGTTTGATTTGCCCGGGCTCCTCTAAATGGCACCGGCCTGTCCTCTTTTTGGTACCCTCTGATGCGGTCACCTTCGCTTGACACTCATCCGCAAATAGTGTTTAATTAGTAGCACTAACTAATGTGGCGATCCTTCCAGTGCGGTGCAGGTGGATCATACCCGAGATCCTGCTTACCCATCATAAGAGACAGCACCGGTTGTCTCTTTTTGGAGTATAGCGGGCAGCTCTGCGGATCTGAGTGTTATATGCATTTATATAAGGGAATGACAGCGGCAGACAATGCATGTCTTTCCTCGCATAGCTTTCTCGTATGTTTTTTCGTATATTTTTTTGACAGGGGCATTTCGACAGTCCTCTGTGCAGGCAGGCTGAAACATCTGCGGGAAGGCAGTGGTGTTGACTATGGATCAGAGAGATTTCAGGACGGATCACGAATATTCCTCACAGGACCGGCGCGGGCTCAAACACTGGCAGGGGGTCTCCCTCCTGCTGATGTTCTACGATGCAGTCGCGGTGAATGCGGCTTATTTTCTGGCGCTGTGGCTACGCTTCGACTGCAGGTTCACGGAGATCCCGGGAGATTATCTGCGGCCTTTTCTGGGCTTTGCCCCGGCCTACACGGTGCTGTGTCTGGTCGTTTTCTGGCGGCTCCACCTGTATCGCAGCATCTGGCGGTTTGCCAGCTATGCGGAGCTGGTGCGGACGCTCATCGCTTCGATTCTGACGTCGGGCATCCACCTGTTCGCTATCACCATGTTTTTCCGCCGCATGCCGGTCACTTACTTTGTATTCGGCGGCATTCTCCAGTTTCTGTTTGTAATCGGCGTCCGTTTTTCCTACAGGCTTGTTCTCCTCATGCGGGATTCCCGCAGCAGAGAGGAGGAGAGGCCTGTTAAGCGTGTCATGCTGATCGGGGCGGGCTCCGCCGGCCGCATGATCCTGCGCGACATCAACAAGGCCCCGGAGATCGGGGAGCGCGTCGTCTGCATCATCGACGACAACCCCAACAAGTGGCAGCGGGAGATCGACAACGTTCCCATCGTCGGCGGACGCGACTCCATCCTGGAGGCTGTCGAGGAATTTGAGGTCGAAAAGATCTACCTCGCCGTCCCCAGCGCCAGCCCCGCGCAGCGCCGCGACATCCTGAATATCTGTCAGGAGACAGACTGTGAGCTCAAAAACCTGCCCGGCATGTACCAGCTGATCCTGGGCCAGGTCTCCGTCTCTGCCATGAAGGACGTCTCCGTGGAGGACCTCCTCGGCCGCGAACCCATCAAAGCTGATATGAAGGAAGTCTATGACTTCATCAACGGCAGAACTGTCCTTGTCACGGGCGGCGGCGGCTCCATCGGCTCCGAACTCTGCCGGCAGATCGCTGCCCACAGCCCCCGCCAGCTGATCATCTTTGACGTCTATGAGAACAACGCCTACGACATCCAGCTCGAGCTCCGCGAAAAGTACCCTGACCTCGATCTCCAGGTCCTGATCGGGTCCGTCCGCGACAGCCGCCGGATGTTCGAAGTCTTCCACAAATACCGCCCGCAGATCGTCTACCACGCCGCGGCCCACAAGCATGTGCCCCTCATGGAGGACAGCCCCTGCGAGGCTATCAAAAACAACGCCATCGGCACCTACAAGACCGCCTACGCGGCCATGGTCCACGGCTGCGAGCGCTTTGTCCTGATCTCCACGGACAAGGCTGTCAACCCCACCAACATCATGGGCGCCTCCAAGCGCCTGTGCGAGATGATCATCCAGAGCTTCGATGCCATGATCAAGGCCGGCCGCGCCGCCGAGATCCCCGAGCTCTTTACCCATGAGGAGAAAACCCTGGCCCGGATCCACAGAAATGAAGTGGAGCTGCACAGCGTGAAGACCGAATTTGTCGCTGTCCGCTTCGGCAATGTCCTGGGCTCCAACGGGTCTGTCATCCCGATCTTCAAAAAGCAGATCGCCCAGGGCGGCCCCGTCACCGTGACCCACCCGGACATCATCCGCTACTTCATGACCATCCCGGAGGCTGTCAGCCTCGTCATGCTCGCGGGCACCTACGCCCACGGCGGCGAGATCTTCGTCCTCGACATGGGCAGCCCCGTCAAGATCGAGACACTGGCCCGCAACCTCATCCGCCTCTCCGGCTTCCGGCCTGATGTGGATATCCAGATCGCGTATACCGGCCTTCGCCCCGGCGAGAAGCTCTACGAGGAGAAGCTCATGG